>NZ_JAAKMI010000006.1:0-235123 GCF_049170315.1 Aeromonas sp. 604443 | reverse complement strand
GAAGCGAGCCCTGAGATGAGTCATCCCTGACCCCTTGAGGGTCCTAAAGGGCCGTTGGAGACCACAACGTTGATAGGCGGGGTGTGTAAGTGCAGCGATGCATTGAGCTAACCCGTACTAATTACCCGTGAGGCTTAACCATACAACACCCAAGAAGTGTTCTAAGGCTTGTAACAGATACCAAGCGAACTACTTACGTCAGCTTTCTCAGATTGAAGAATTTGCCTGGCGGCCATAGCGCCGTGGAACCACCTGATCCCATGCCGAACTCAGAAGTGAAACGCGGTAGCGCCGATGGTAGTGTGGCATTCGCCATGCGAGAGTAGGACACTGCCAGGCACCCAATTAAACGGTGATGTGAAAACACATAGCCGGCTGCGAGGATGACACCTCATAAGAAGCGGCAAACAATTTAGCGAAAGCTAACCGAATGCGGAGCGGTAGTTCAGTCGGTTAGAATACCGGCCTGTCACGCCGGGGGTCGCGGGTTCGAGTCCCGTCCGCTCCGCCACTAATTTGAAGGCCTTCCCAGATGGGAAGGCCTTTTTGCTATGGGCGGTTTGCTCATAAGAGCCACAGATTTGCACACCAGAGCCAACACAAGCCCAGTCTGACGACCGGGCTTTGGTGTTTTTAGCCTGCTGGTGAGCTGCCGACATCCCACTGCGATGACACTACCTTCCCCTGTTGACGTTCTTGTTACTGTTTCCACTTCTTTATCGCGGCACATCCATCTTGGCCATAGAGCTTGAGGATTAAATCAGGCCATCTTGCAACGGTACGTCATCGCTTCCACTTGTTTGTCTAATCCCTTTGTTTGTTTATGGATTTACTCCATTAAAACAGTTTCTTATCAAGAGTGAGCTGTTCTGCGGCAGGAATATTACATGATTCAAATGATAATGATTATTGTTTGAATGATCATGACAGGGTCGTTACAATGCGGGCTGATTAATAAAGTGCTTTTCAAATGAGCCTTTTCTAATGCGCGCCTGGCCGGATGCCGAGCGTTGTAATGAGTGAAGTAAGGGAATACGTCACCTTCCTACAAAAAATGTTCAGGCTAAAACATGATAACAGTGAAACCAAACAAGCTTGCCTTGCTGATCTGCTCCCTTCTTGCGACTCAAGCCTATGCTGCCGAGCAGGAGGTGATGGTCGTCACCGCCTCTGGCTTTCAGCAGAAGATCGAAGATTCTGCAGCCTCCATCTCTGTGATTACCCGCGAGCAGCTGGAGAAGCGGGCATATCGGGATGTAACCGATGCCTTGAAGGATGTGCCAGGTGTGGTAGTGACTGGCGGTGGCAGCAGCAGCGATATCAGTATTCGCGGTATGGGCTCGAAATACACCCTTATGCTGGTTGATGGTAAAAAGGTGGATAGCCGTGGTACCCGGCCCAATAGCGATGGACCCGGTATCGAGCAAGGCTGGTTGCCACCGCTACAGGCGATCGAGCGGATTGAGGTCGTCCGTGGGCCCATGTCATCCCGTTATGGCTCAGATGCCATGGGTGGGGTGATCAACGTGATTACCCGCAAGACCACCGGTCTGGCCTGGCAGGGCTCGGTTCATGCTGATTCGACCTTCCAGGAAAACAAGGATGCCGGCAACAGCTTCCAGACTGATGCCTATACCGCAGGCTCACTGATCGATGGTGTGTTGGGGCTGCGCTTCAATGGACAGCTCGCTCATCGAGGTGAAGACAAATTTACCCAGGGTTTTGCCGAGCAGGAGACTCGCAGTGGCACGGCCGTGCTCAGTTTCAAGCCTGATGACCATAACCGCTTCGATCTGGAAGTCAGTCGCAGTCTGCAGGATCGGGATCGCACGGCCGGCAATTCGCTGGCTGCCAAGGCGAAAGATAGCCTTAACCGCTACGAGCGCACCAACTATGCGCTGACCCATGATGGCCAGTATGATTTCGGCTCTTCCAGCAGCTATCTGCAGCAGGAGATCAATACCAACCCCGGCCGCCAGATGGAGCTCACCAACACCATCGCAGATACCCATACCCAGTTTATTCTGGGTGATCACTACCTGAGCGTCGGTGGTCAGTATCGCTATGAGGATCTGCACGATCAGGGCAATACCCTGAAAGTGGCCAACCCTGCCGAGCAGCTGACCCGCTGGAGCTGGGCGATGTTTGTCGAGGATGAGTGGTCACTCACTGACAGCTTTGCCCTGACCGGTGGCGCCCGCATGGATCGGGACCAGAACTACGGTTCTCACTGGAGCCCGCGCCTCTACGGCGTCTGGCATCTGGATGATAGCTGGACCCTGAAAGGAGGCGTATCGACCGGTTACCGCTCTCCTGACTTGCGGATGTCGGCGGCCAACTGGGGTCAGGTCACCGGTGGTGGCAGCCTGGATGGTATGCTTGTCGGTAACCCGGACCTCAAACCCGAGACTAGCGTGAGTGAAGAGATCGGTCTGCTGTGGAACGGTCATCAGGGTTTCAACGCCGGGGTTACCCTGTTCAACACCGACTTCAAGAACAAGATCTCCGAAGTGCGTCGCTGCACCAGCAAGAGTGATCCCGCCTGTACCCTCAATGGGTACAGTTATGACTTCATCAGTGATCGGGTCAACGTCGACAAGGCGAACATGCGCGGGGTCGAGGGGATGATGGATTGGGCTATCAACGAGGATTGGTCGGTCAGCTCCAGCTACACCTTTACCCAGTCCGAGCAGAAGAGTGGTCCACTGGCGGGTCATGCCCTCAACCAGATGCCCCGTCACATGTTCAACGGCAGTGTTGACTGGCAAACCACCGAGGATCTCAGCCTCTGGTCACGGGTCAACTTCCGTGGCGAGACCTCCGAGTACCTGAGCCGTGTCAAGATGGCGGAGGGGACTCCTTCCTACACCTTCTTTGACATGGGCCTGGTCTACAAGGCCAACAAGCATCTGGCTCTGACCGCAGGGGTCTACAACCTGTTCGACAAGACGGTGGATTACAGCAGCTATGGCACTGTGTTGGATGGTCGCCGCTACAACCTGGGCGTGACCTACAACTTCTGATAGGAAACGTCTCATGCGGCCGCCATCTTCTGATGGCGGCCGTTTTTATTGCGCGTCCGTCAGAGGGCTATGCCTGATAGGGGGCGGCTTGCCAGGTATTGCGCCCCAGTCCCTTGGCCTGATACATGAGGGCGTCAGCCTGCCGTAGTAGCTGCTCGGCATCAGCCTCTCTCTCTGCGGCGACCCAGACTGCCCCGGTGCTGATGGATAGTGTCACTGCACTATTGTCGGTGTACAGAGTTTGTTGATTGCACTCCTGACAGAGGCGTTTGGCCCACTGCTCTGTCTCTGCCAGCGTGGCCAACGGCAGCAGCAGGCAAAACTCCTCGCCGCCGATGCGAGCCAGCAGAGCCTCTTCGGGTAACAGGTTCGTCACAGTCGTGGCCAGCTTTTCCAGCAACAGATCCCCGATGCCATGACCAAAGCGGTCATTGGTCTCCTTGAAGTGATCCACATCGAACAGCAGTAGAGCACAGGGCTCCCCGCTTGCCAGTCGTTGCTCCATGGCAGGCATGAATGCCCGTCGGTTGAGCAGGCCGGTCAGGGGGTCGGTACTGGCCTGCTTCTCCAGTCTGGCGTTGGCGCGGCTCAACTCGGTGGTACGGCTGGCAACAGCGCGGCGCAGTTGCACTATGTAGGCCACCATGATTAACACTCCGGCCAACAGCAGCCAGGGGCCGAGATGGATGGGGTAGACGGTTTCGACATGCATCCATTTGCGGATGATCCGCTCCCGATCGCTCTCTTTGAGCTTGGCGAACCCCTCTTCCAACCGGTTTAACAGGGCAAGGTCGCCCTTTTTCACTGCAAAGCGGATCTGGTCGGTATAGAGGTGGCGAACCGGAATAAAGCGGGTGGGATCGTCCGAGGTATAGATGTAGAAGTTGGCGACCTGCAGATCGGCGATAAAGGCCTTCACTTCACCCTTGAAGGCCGCAGCCAGCAGGGTGTCATTGTCATTGAAGGTTTGCAGTCTGGTGCCGGGGAAGTAGCGTCTGGCGTAATACTCCTCGTAGCCACCGGCTACCACACCGACCGTTTCATGGAGCAGGTAGTAGTGGACATCGGTGCCGCGCAATTCGCTCGAGAAGAAGAGTTGGGAGTCGAGCTGGGCGAGAGGCCGGCCATAGTCGAACAGTTTGTCCCGCTCCGGTGACCAGAGCAGTCCGGCGTGAACATCCGCTTTCCCCTCATGGAGCAGGTCGAGGGAGCCCTGCCAGTCGACCAGCCTGAACTCGATCTTCTGGCCGGTCACCCGGGCATATTCACGCCACAAATCGATCAGCAGGCCATCCGGCTGGCCCGACTCATTGATATAGGAGAAGGGCTGCCAGGCTTTGGAGTTGGTAATGATGATCGGCTCTTCCGGGGCTTTGGCCCAGGCAGGCAGGGCAAGGGCGAGCAGCAGGAGCCCCCATCCGATACTGACTATGACTCCTGTCCTGGAAGAGGCCATCCTTGCTCCAATCCGTTGCCGTATACCGTCCCGTGGTCACCGATTATCACCACCTTTCTGATCGAAGAACAAGCGCTCAAATGATGAAGTTTGCATGATGTAAACGGCGCCATGACAAGGTCGGCGGATAGAGTGACTACTTACAGCGGCAGGCTGATCCGCGCCTCCAGCCCACCTTGTGGCCGATTGAGCAGGGTCAGTTCGCCGCCGTGCTGATGGACCAGGGTGCGGGCAATGGAGAGCCCGAGCCCCACGCTGCCGGACTCGGTGTTGCGCGCTTCGTCTAGCCGTACGAAGGGTTTGAACACATCTTCCAGCCGCGCAGGATCGATCCCTGGCCCGTTGTCGCAGACCCGGATCAACAGCTCCTCCTTGCGTCGCTCCAGCGACACTTCGGCGCTGCCGGCATATTTGATGGCGTTGCCGATCAGGTTCTGCAGCACCCGGCGCAGGGTGTTGGCCCGGCAGGCGTAGACCTCTTTGCCCTCCGCCAGACAGGTGACCGGCTGGCCGGTATCGGCATAGTCATCGCACAGGCTGACCAGCAGGCTGACCAGATCCAGCTCGCGGGTGGCCTCCTGCTGCCCCTCCTCGCGAGCAAAGCTGAGGGTCGCGGCCAGCATCTGCTCCATCTGTTGCAGGGTCTGCTGGATGCGCTCCTTGTCCTCGCTATCGGCCAGAAATTCGGTACGCAGCCGCAGGCTGGTGATGGGGGTGCGCAGATCGTGGGAGATGGCCGCCAGCATTCGGGTTCTGTCCTGCACGAAGCGGTCGAGCCGGGTGTGCATCCGGTTGAAGGCCTGAATCGATTCGCGGATCTCGGTCGGCCCCTCCTCTTTCAAGGGCTCGATATCCTCGCCCCGTCCGAGCCGATCTGCGTTGCCTGCCAGCTGCTTGAGCGGGCGAGTGGCACGGCGAAACAGCAGCACCATCAGCCCGATCACCAGACTGGCGACCAGCATAAGATTGAGGGTGGTTTGCCACGACCAGCTGCCCGCCTCCTTGTCGACCAGTGAGCTGAACTGCAGCCAACCTCCCTGCGGCAGTTCGATGGAGCCATAGAGCCGCATGTCGCGTGATGGGGGCGGTGGTCCCTTGCGATCCCGCATCATGCGGGCGTGATGCTCCCAGGCTTTGCTGCGCTGGGCATCCTCTTTCAGCTCGGCGCTGATCTCTATGGTGAGACCCTGCGGGTAGCCGAGCCGAGAGCGCACCAGCTGCTCGAAGCGGGGGCTGCGATTATCCGGTTGCAGTGGCTCGTCTGAGAGGCGCAGCAGCAGGGTTTCGCTGCGGCTCGCCTTGAGGATCTCGTCATAGAGAGATGGGGGTGATAGAGAGAGCAGCCTGACCACCGAGATGATCCGCTGCATGGCGTTGCGGCTGTTGACGAAGCCGAGCGCCTCCTCCCGATCCGAGCGGTAGATCTGGATACTGAGCAGCTGGATCAGGATCAGCCCTGCCAGCGCCACCAGAATGATCTGGCCTGTCAGCCCCTTGGGCCATATTTTTGCCCACAGTCGTTTCAAAAAGGTCACCGCTTATGCCTGCGTCACGTCGGCGGAGAACATATAGCCGCCACCCCAGATGGTCTTGATCAGCTCCGGATTCTTGGGATCCCGCTCCAGCTTGCGGCGCAGTCGACTCACCAGAGTATCGATGGCGCGATCGAAGGCCACCGCCTCGCGGCCACGGGCCAGGTCCAGCAGTTGATCCCGGCTCAGCACTCGCTGCGGTCGCTCGAGAAACACCTTGAGCAGATCGAATTCGGCGGTGGAGAGGCTCAGGCCCACCCCATCCTCATCGACCAGCTCCCGACGATTGACGTCGAGCAGCCAGCGATCGAAGCGCAGATCCCGGGTCAGGGTGTCAGCGGCAGGTTGTGTCTCGGCCTGGGTGCGGCGCATCACCGCCTTGATCCGCGCCAGCAGCTCGCGCGGGTTGAAGGGCTTGGCCAGATAGTCATCGGCCCCCATCTCCAATCCGATGATGCGGTCGGTCTCTTCCCCCATGGCGGTGAGCATGATGATGGGCAGGTTCGATTTGACCCGCAGCTCGCGGCAGAGGGTCAGACCATCTTCACCCGGCATCATCAGATCCAGCACCAGCAGGTCGAACTCCCGCTCCTCCAGCAGTCGCTTCATCTCCTTGCCATCCCGGGCGCAGCTGACCCGCAGGCCGTGCTGTTCCAGAAAGCGTTTCAAGAGATCGCGGATCTCGCTGTGGTCGTCGACCACCAGAATGTGGGTGTTGCCCTGGTTCATGAATACCTCCCCTGCTTGGCGTTGGCCCGAGTATACGAAAATCCGGACGGCGGTTTGTGTCAAAGTGTGCCAGATCCGCACGATGCCACACTCTGCTACAAAAAAGGGCGATGCTGGCAAAGTTCAGACACCGATAGGGTGTTTACTTGAGGGCAAGGCAAGAGCGCCGAACCAGAATCATCCCTACAGGAGATAGACCATGAAAAAGCTGACCAAAACCCTGCTGACCGCCACCCTGATCCTTGGCCTGCCGCTGGGTGCCTATGCTGCCAGTGAAGCGGCCCCCACCGGCCAGCCCGGCGCCATGGTGGATTGCCCGATGGACGGTGGTGGCATGATGGGTGGTAAACACCACGGTGGTCGCCACGACAAGATGGCTCGTATGCAGAACATGACCCCGGAGCAGATCCAGGCCAACTTGCAGCAACGTTATGATCGCATCGAGGATCCTGCCAAGAAGGCGGAGTTCATCAAGAAGCTCAACGAGCGTGCCGCCGGTATGACCAAGCACGCCGAAGCGATGAAGCAGTTCGCCGAAGCGAACCAGTAACAGCGCCAGCTGTTATCAACCCAAGGGTGGCCGAGGCCACCCTTTTTGCGCTTACTGCGTTGAGCAGCAGATTGGTTGAACGCTGGTGATTGCCAATAAAAGAGGGGAGCCTGATGCTCCCCCCTCTTGCTATCTGCGTCGGTGCGAGTGTGCAGCCCACTCCACCGGACGAGCGAACTTAGCCCTGAGCCTTGTCGCTCAGGTCTACTTTCTTGACGGTTTCGCCTTCGAACTTGATGACCACGTTTTTCTTGGCGGCGTCGGTATCTTTCAGCAGGGTCTTGGTGGTTTCTGCCAGCAGCGGAGAGGCCTTCTTCAGGGCATCCAGATCATAGGTCCACACTTCCAGACTGGCCTCGGTCTTGGTAGAGGCAGGAGCGCCCAGCTTATCTTTGACTGCCTGCTTGTTGGAGCCGCCTTCCTTGATATCCAGTGCCTTTTTGATGGCTTCGTTGGATGCGCTGTCCATGGCACCGGATACGGCAGTGCTGGCCGCATCCTTGACGCTGCTGGTGACGCTGTCGGTCAGCGAGTCCATCAGGCCGGCATTGGCAAACAGGGGCAGGGTGGTGAGGGCAACCAGCAAACTCTTTTTCATTTTCTACAGCTTCCATGGGTTCAATGAGGCGGCTATGAAATCAGCAAAGATATTGGGCGTCAAGTGAGGCATGCAATTAACATTTCTGTTAACTGGATCTCATTTCTCACCAGTTGCAAATAGTTTTGGTATCTCCCGCACCAGCCAGCTTTTGGCCTTGCCCATGGTGTCTCGCCGCCAGGCCAGCACCACCTGCAATTGATGGCGATATTCGGGGCTGATCACCTTGAGTCGTCCGGCCCGGATGTCCTCCTCAATCCAGCTCTGTGGCATGGTACCGACGCCGATCCCTGCCAGCAGGGCATCCCGTTTCTCCGTCATGGTGCTGACAGTGAGACGCGGCTGCTTGTCGAGCAGGCGGTAGGTGAGCACCGGCTTGCGCAGGGCGGTATCGGCGACGGCGATGGCGCGGTAGCGGCGCAGGGTCTCGTCGGCCAAGGGTTCGGGCTCCTGATGTAGCGGGTGAGCGGGATGTGCGACGTAGAGCATCACCTCGTCCTTGATCACCTGATGCTTGATGCCGGTCATCATGATGTCGGGGTTGATGGAGGAGATAAGCAGGTCGGCGCGACCATCTTCCAGACACTCCCAGCTACCCGCCAGCACCTCGGCCCGCAGCCGCAGTCGGGTATCGGTCTGCTCGGCCAGCTTCTCCACCAAGGGGTAGAGGGCCTGCACCGGGACCAGTGCATCGACGGCGACTGTGATGTCGGTCTCCCAGCCACGGGCCAGCGCCCGGGTCTCTCCCACCAGATGCTCGGCTGCCTCCAGCAGCACCCGGCCGCGCTCCAGCAGCATGCGCCCCGCCGGGGTGAACTTGGTGCGGTGGCCGCTGCGGTCAAACAGCATGGCATCCAGTTCGTCTTCCAGCTTCTGCACCGTATAGCTCAATGCCGAGGGCACCTTGCCCAGCTCGTCGGCCGCCGCCGCAAAGCTGCCGCGGCGGTCGATGGCATCCAGCACCCGGATTGCCTCCAGGGTCAGCGCCCGCTCCTTGTTCGATTCCTTGGCCATTCCTCACCTTCAATTTTTTTGAATATGTTTGCCAGTTTATCTCGCTAACAAGTTAGGTCATGTCACTTTAATATTCAATCAACGCTTAGGCAGGAACGTCGAGCGGCCAAATATGCGGGTAGTTCCGCACTGTGACACACCAAATCGGTCTGTCTGATGTCGGTGAAAGAACAACACACTATTTGAATAACCTCTTGCATGGATGCATTGATTCTGGCCGAAAAGGCCTTGGCAATGACATATAAAACAAGAGAGTGAATGAACATGAAAAACGTAATCAAGATGCTGGCCGTTGCAGGCCTGATGACCACAGGTTTCGCCCAAGCTTCCGTACCGGCTGACTTCAATGCCATGCCCGGCGTGCTGTTTGTGAACTGGAACGCCACTGCCGCAATGGATGGCAAAGCCAATCCGATGCTGGAAGTGCGTGACGAGTCTGGCGATCTGCTGGCATCAGTCCACGCCAACCTGACTGGCACCCAGCAGGTACGGATCCCAAGCCGTACCCAGGGCAACCTGACCGTCAGCCTGGCTGACCAGAGCAGCGAATACCGTATTCCGTTCGGTATCGGTAGCGGCAAACAGCGTTAATCAACCGTCCCGGTAGATGAGGAGCAGACCATGATGCAATTGAGAGCCGCAGAAGCGCGGGGCAAGGCCAACTTTGGCTGGCTGGACGCGCGCCACAGTTTCTCCTTCGGTCACTACTATGACCCGGAGTGGATGGGACACTCGGTACTGCGGGTGATCAATCAGGATCTGGTTGCGCCGGGTGGCGGATTCGCCACCCACCCTCACGCCAATATGGAGATCCTCACCTGCGTGCTGCAAGGCACCATAGAGCACAAGGACAGCCTCGGCCATGCCGAGCAGATCCCGGCAGGGGATTTCCAGCTGATGAGTGCAGGTAGCGGGATCCGCCACAGCGAGTACAACCCCTCGCAGACGGAACCCCTCTCCCTGTTGCAGATCTGGATCGAGCCGAACGAGTTCGGCACGCCACCCGGGTATCAGCAGAAGAAGATCGAGTCCAGACCGGGCATGACGCTGGTAGCGTCACCGGATGGCGAGGCGGGATCGCTGCGGATCCGCCAACAGGCCCGCGTATGGCGGCTGGAACTGGCCCCGGGCGAGACGCTCGAATGGGCACTGGCTGGCCGACACGGTTACCTGCAGATGATTTCAGGTACGCTTGCCGCCAACGGTCTGGCTGCCCGACCCGGCGACGGGGTACTCAGTCGTGATGAATACCGGTGGGAGCTGGTTGCGACCAGTGCCAGCCAAGCCCTGTTATTTGACCTACCCTGAAGCAGTCAGCGGTGATGTGACACAAACGAGGAATATGAAATGGACAAGATGAAAGATGTAGCGCTGCTGGCGGGTCGTGTACTGCTGGCGCTGATGTTCGTAATGGCGGGCTGGAGCAAGATCGGCGGCTATGCCGGTACTCAGGGCTATATGGAAGCGATGGGTGTGCCGGGCTTTATGTTGCCGCTGGTGATCCTGCTTGAGCTGGGTGGTGGCCTTGCCGTCGTGCTGGGTCTCTTTACCCGCAGCCTCTCCGTGCTGCTGGCCGGTTTCACCCTGATGGCTGCCTTTATTTTCCATTATCAGCCTGCAGAACAGATGCAGATGCTGATGTTTATGAAGAACGTCTCCGTTGCCGGTGGTTTCCTGGCGCTGGCGGCGGCCGGAGCAGGGGCTTTCAGTCTGGATGCCCGTCTCGGCAAAAACTGGTAATGCCCTGAAGAGTCAAGTTTTCCAATGCTTTTTGGCCGGTGCAACTGCACCGGCTTTTTTCTGTCTGCGTTTTCCGGATAGGTGAGGCGGCGCGTCAAATCTGCGGCGCCCCTCATGGTTCGGCGGTTTACCCGCCTGCTGGCCACAAGAGCCTTTTGCATCTTCCCCCTCGATCCCCGACAATTCTCACTCTTGTGAAGTGACGGAAATGGCTCGCCTTTTCCCTCGCCCCCTCTCATCCACAGGCGGGAATTGCTCATGTTTACCCTCTACCACTCCAATCAGCTGGATCTGCTCAAAGAACTGCTGGTGAGCCGCATCCGGCAGGCCCCTCTCTCTCACCCCTTCGATCGGGAGCAGATCCTGGTGCAGAGCCCGGGCATGGCCCAGTGGCTCAAGCTGGAGCTGGCCAAAGCGTTCGGCATCGCTGCCAATATCGACTTTCCGCTGCCCGCCAGCTTTATCTGGGAGATGTTCACCCGGGTGCTGGCGGATGTGCCGCGTCAGAGTCCCTACAACAAGGGTTCCATGAGCTGGCAGCTGATGACCATTCTGCCCGCCTTGCTGGAGCGCCCCGCCTTTGCCCCGCTCGCCGCCTATCTGGGCGGGGGAGATGAGGTGGATCCTGCCCAGGATCCCGAGCAGGTGCGGTTGTGGCAGCTCTGCCAGAAGGTGGCGGATCTCTTTGACCAGTATCTGGTCTACCGGCCGGACTGGATCGCCCGCTGGGAAGAGGGGGAAGGATTGAGTCAGGAGCTGGCCGGGGTGAGCGGTCAGGATTGGCAGCCCGAGCTGTGGCGCGAGCTGGTGGCCCGCACCCTGGCGCTCTCTCCGAGCGGCTACCACCGCGCCAACCTCTACGAGGAGTTTATCCACGAGCTGGCGCGCACCGCCGATCTGCCGGGCAAGCTGCCGCAACGGGTCTTCGTGTTCGGCATCTCGGCGCTGCCGCCGCGCTATGTGGAGGCGCTGCTGGCCCTCGGTAGCCGACCGGAGGTGGAGGTGCACCTGTTCGTCACCAACCCCTGCCGTTACTACTGGGGGGATCTGCTGGATCGCAAGACCCTGGCTCGGCTGGAGAACAAGCTCAAACCCGGTACCGACATCGAGACATTGCAAGGCCCCGCCAACCCGCTGCTCGCCTCCATGGGCAAGCTGGGGCGCGACTACCTGCATCAGCTGATGGAGCTGGAGGTGCCGCAAATCGAGGCTTTCGTCGATATCGACGAAGTGGATGGCAAGGGCAATGTCAGCCTGCTGCGCGCCATCCAGAAGGATGTGCTGGAGCTGGCCGAGCGAGGCGCTGGTCAGTTCGATCTCGACAGCAGCCATCACAAGAGCCCCATCGATCCGGCGGATGGATCCTTGCAGATCCACGCCTGCCATGGCCCGATGCGCGAACTCGAGGTGCTGCACGACCGGCTGCTGGCGCTGTTCGAGCAGGATCCGACCCTCACCCCGAAAGATGTGGTGGTGATGATGCCGGATGTGAACAGCTACGGCCCCTACATTCAGGCGGTGTTTGGCGCGCGCGGTCAGATCCCGTTTGCGGTATCGGATCGGGCGGCGAGTCAGGAGAGCCCCCTGCTGCAAAGCTTCCTCGCCCTGCTCAGGCTGCCCAATGCCCGCTTCGGGGCAGGCGAGCTGCTCGCCATTCTCGAGGTGCCCGCCGTGCTGCGCCGTTTCGAGCTGGATGACGACGAGTTCAACCAGCTGCGGGTCTGGGTGCAGGAGACCGGCATCCGCTGGGGGCTGAACGACGGCTACCCCGTCTGTTTCGATCTTCCGCCCATGTCCGGCAACAGCTGGCTGTTCGGCCTGCGCCGCATGCTGCTCGGTTTTGCCATGGGCGACGGCGAGCCGGTGGCGGGCATTCTGCCCTACGCCGACATCGAGGGGCAGCAGGGGGTGGCACTCGGCAAGCTCGCCTGGTTTGTCGATTCGCTGGCCGAATTCCTGCCCCGCCTGCAACAGGCGCAGCCGCTGGCCGAGTGGAACGCCTGCCTGCTGGCGCTGCTGGAGCGCTTCTATCTGGCCGACGAGGATGAAGAGCGTCAGCTCCAGCTCATTCGCAGCCAGCTGGTCGAGTGGCAGACCCGGCTCGGCGAAGCCCGTTTCGAGCAGCCCATTACCGCCGACCTGTTGCAGGATTACCTCGGCAGCGTGCTGGGGGAGTCCCGCTCCAGCCAGCGTTTTCTCGCCGGTCAGGTGAACTTCTGCACCCTGATGCCGATGCGCTCCATCCCCTTCAAGCAGGTCTGCCTGCTCGGCATGAACGATGGCGTCTACCCGCGTACCCTGGCTCCCATGGGGTTCGACCTGATGGCGGTGGCGTCGCGGCGCGGGGATCGCTCCCGTCGTGATGATGACCGCTACCTCTTCCTCGAGGCACTGCTGAGTGCCCAGCAGGGGCTCTATATCAGCTATCAGGGCTTCAGCGCGCAGGACAACAGCGACAAGGTGCCATCGGTGCTGCTGGCGGAGCTGATCGACTATGTGCGGCAGGGCTTTGTGCTGGCGGGGGATGAGGATCTGGACGATGAAACCTCCGGCAAGCGGCTGCTCAACCACCTGATGGTTGCGCACCCGCTCACCCCCTACAGCCGCAACTACTTCTACCCGGAGGCGGGTTCGCGCCTCTTTACCTATGCCGCCGACTGGCTGCCCGCCCTCAATCCGGTGCGTGGCGCGGCCAACTTCCAGAGCGGCGAGCTGCCTTTACCTCCCGAATGGGGCAAGGAGCAGGGGCTGGAGCTGGCGGAGCTGCTGCGCTTCTATCGCCAGCCCACCAAATATTTCCTCAACCGCCGCCTCAAGGTGTGGTTTGAGCTGAACGAAGCCAACATCGAGGATAGCGAGCCGTTCGAGCTGGATAGCCTGCAACATTACCAGCTGAAAGATCTGCTGCTCGATGCCCATCTGGCGGAAGGTGAAAGTACCGAGCGGCGCGAGCGGTTGCAGCTCACCGGCCTGCTGCCGCAAGGGTGGTTCGGCAGCCTGCTGCTGGACGATCTGGACGCCGAGATGGGCAAGCTGGCGGATCGGCTGCGGCCATGGGTTGCGGCCAATGAGTCAGAAAAACAGGCGGTGGAGATCGATATCTCCCTCACTCAGGGCCAGCTGCAAGGGTGGATCGACACCCAGAAGGGGCACTTGCTGGTGGTCAAACCCGGCAGCTTCAACGGCAAGGATCTGCTGCTGGGCTGGATCCAGCACCTCTGCCTCTCATTGAGTGGCGCCCCCGGCGACACCCTGCTGTTCGATGCCAAACAGAGTCTGCGACTGCCCAAGCTCTCTGCCGACGAGGCGCGCCCCAAACTGGCGGCGCTGGTGGCCTGTTGGGCGCAGGGGATGAAGCGGCCGCTGCCGTTTTTCCCCAACACTGCCTGGGATTGGCTCAAGGCGATCGAGAAGGATCCCGACAAGCCGGAGGCGGCCGACAAGGCGGCCCTCACTCGTTTCAACGGCGGTTGGATGATCAATGGGGAGGGGCAAGACGTTTACGTCGCCCGCTGCTTCCCCGAACTCGATGACGAGGTGCTTGGTCAGTTGCAGGCGCTGGCTCGCGAACACTTGACTCCGCTGCTCAAGACCCTGGAGGAGCTGAAATAATGGCTAACCCGCTCAATACACTGCGTTTTCCCCTCCATGGTGAACGACTGATCGAAGCCTCTGCCGGTACCGGCAAGACCTACACCATCGCTGGCCTCTACCTGCGCCTGCTGCTGGGCCACGGCCCGCTCATCGAAGAGGGGGCCGATGCCGGTCAGCCGAGCGCCCACGAGCGGCCCCTCTCGGTGACCGAAATTCTGGTGGTGACCTTTACCGAAGCGGCCACCGCCGAGCTGCGCGGGCGGATCCGCGGTCGCATCCACGAGGCACGGCTCGCCTTTATGCGCGGTCACAGCAGTGACACCCTGCTGGCCCAGCTGCTGGACGAGGTGGCGGATCACGAGCTGGCGGCCCGTCGCCTGCTGGCCGCCGAGCGGCAGATGGATGAGGCGGCGGTCTTTACCATCCACGGCTTCTGCCAGCGGATGCTCAAGCAGAACGCTTTCGAGTCGGGTGCCCTCTTTGAAACCGAATTTCTTACCGACGACAGCCAGCTTAGGCTGCAGGCGGTGAGCGACTACTGGCGCGCCGAGTTCTATCCGGTGGATAAAACCCTCGCCAGCGCCGTGCGCGCGCTCTGGCCGAGCCCCGCAGCCCTGCTGCGGGAGATGGGTAGCTGGCTCGACAACAGCGAGCTGGAGATCCACCCCGCGCTGGGGGACGAGACCCTCGCTGCTCGCCATCAGGCGGCCATGAATCGCATCGCGGCGGTGAAGAGCGAGTGGCTGGCGCAGACGGACGAGATCCGCCGCCAGACCGACGGCCAGATCAGCCGCTACACCGGCAAGAACTACGAAGGGTGGCTTGCCAAGATAGCCGACTGGGCGCAGGACGAGAGCAGTGGCTACGCCATTCCCAAGGAGCTGGAGCGCTTCGGCCAGACAGTGCTGGAGGAGAACCTCAAGAAGGGGGGCGCTGTGCCGACCCTGCCGCTGTTCAGTCAGATCGACCAGCTGCTGGCGAGCCGCCCCGGTATTCGGGATCTGATTCTGCAACGGGCCGCCAAGGTGGTGCGCAGCCGGATGCAGGCGAGCAAGCGGCAGGCTCATCAGCTCTCGTTCGATGACCTGCTCAAAGATCTCGACGGAGCGCTTGGCTCAAGCCTTGGCGAGCGGCTCTGCGAGCGGATTCGCGCCACCTACCGGGTGGCGATGATCGACGAATTTCAGGATACCGACCCTCAGCAGTACCGCATCTTCCATCGGCTTTACGGCGGCCACACCGACACGGCGCTATTGATGATTGGTGACCCCAAGCAGGCCATCTACGGCTTTCGCGGCGCCGACATCTTTACCTACATTCAGGCGCGGCGAAATGTGAGCGCCCACTACACCCTAGGGCGCAACTGGCGCTCCAGCAGTGCGCTGGTGGGGGCGGTCAACGGCCTGTTCGTGCGGGCCAAGGATCCCTTTATCTACGAGGCGGATATCCCCTTCCTGCCGGTGGAGGCGCAGGGCAAGAGCAAGGCGCTGCTGCTCGATGGCGTTACCGCCCCTGTGCTCCACTGCTGGCAGCTGACCGGCCAGCCCACCTTCAACCGGGGGGATTACCAGAGCAAGATGGCCCGCGCCACCGCCGCCGAGATCCACCGCCTGCTGACCCTGGCCCGCGAGGGCAAGGCGCTCATCGGCGACAAAGCGGTGAAGGCCGGGGATATCGCCGTGCTGGTGCGCACCGGCGCCGAGGGCAAGCTGGTGCAGCAGGAGCTGGCGCGACTCGCCATCGCCTCCGTTTACCTGTCGAACCGCGAGAGTGTGCTGGAGCAGGTGGAGGCGCGGGAGATCTTGCTGATTTTGCACGCCTGCCAGAACCCGAGCGATGAGCGCAGCCTGCGGGCGGCGCTGGCGACCGGCCTGTTTGATCTCGATGCCAAGGCGCTCGATGGGCTGGCCAGCGACGAGCGGGCGTGGGAGAGCGCGGTGCAGGAGTTTATGGAGTACCGCAAGATCTGGCACCGCCGCGGCGTGCTGGCGATGCTGCGGGCCCTGCTGCACCGGCGCAATCTCGCCTCTTCGCTGTTGGCGAGCCCCTATGGCGAGCGGCGGCTGACCAACTTCCTCCATCTTGGCGAGCTGCTGCAACAGGTGAGCTGCGAGCTGGACGGGGAGTATGCCCTGCTGCGCTGGTTGGGGGAGGCGGTGAGCCGCCCCAACGGCCAGGATGCGGAGCAGGTACTGCGGCTCGAATCCGAGCGGAAATTGGTGCAGATCGTCACCATCCACAAATCCAAGGGGCTGGAGTACCCGCTGGTGTTCCTGCCCTTTATCTGCAGCCACAGAACCGCCGAGACCCCGCTCTATCACGAGGCGGATGAGGCGGGCAATCGCACCATTCTCGATCTGACCGGCGCCGACTCGTCGCTCGCCGAAGCGGACAGGGAGCGCCTTGCTGAAGATTTGCGGCTGCTCTATGTGGCGCTGACCCGGGGCGTCTACGCCACCTGGCTGGGGCTGGCACCGGTGCGGGCGGGGGCGGGCAAGTCGGAGAAGACCGACCTGCACCACACCGCCATCGGCTACCTGCTGCAAAAGGGCGAAGAGGGGGATGCGCAGACGCTGGCGACCGCTCTGACCGAGCTGTCGCAGGCGCTGCCCGGAGTGGCCGTCGGTGAGCCCTCGCTCACCCGTCCGGCCCCGCTGCCGCCAGAAGAGGAGCTGCTGGGCGAGCCGCAGGTGCGCCACTTTAGCGGCTCCCTTGAGCGGGACTGGTGGATCAGCTCCTACTCCGGGCTGGCGGCGCAGGGCCATGGTCACAGCAAAGGTGTCTTGGCCAACCCCGGCTTCGATGTGGAGGTCGTTGCCGAGGCGGCTGTTGTACACGAAGAGGACGAGCTACAACCCTCCATCTTCACCTTCCCGAAAGGGGCGCGCCCCGGCACCTTGCTGCACAGCCTGTTCGAGACCATCGACTTTCAAAGCGCCGCGGGAGAACCGTTGGCAGAGCATATCGCCACCTTGCTGGCGCAGGACGGCTTCGACGAAAGCTGGGACCAAGTGCTGCAACAGCAGGTGGAGGCTGTGCTGGATACTCCGCTCGATACCGGCTTTGGCGAGCCGGTGCGGCTACGGGAGCTGGCGCCCGAGCGCAAACAGGTGGAGCTGGAGTTCTTCCTGCCCATGGGGCGGGTGACGGCCCCGGCGCTGACCGCCCTCTGCCAGCAGCATGACCCGCTGTCGCGGGGCAACAAACCGCTCAGCTTTGCCACCGTGCAGGGGATGCTCAAGGGCTTTATCGACTTGGTGTTCGAGTGGCAGGGGCGCTGGTATCTGCTCGACTACAAATCAAACCACCTCGGCATGAGCCCGGCCGATTACAACCGTCCGGCGCTGGAGCGGGCGATGGCCGAGCACCGCTACGACCTGCAATACCAGCTCTACTCGCTGGCGCTGCACCGGCTGCTCACCCTGCGCTTGCCGGGCTACGACTTCGAGCAGCACTTTGGCGGGGTCTTCTATCTGTTCCTGCGCGGCATGCCGCAGGGGGGCATTTTCCATACCCGCCCGAGCCGTGAACTGGTGCTGGGGCTGGATAAGTTGTTTCGCGAAGGCAGTGAGCTGCCAGCAGCGGGATCTCAAGCATTGAACGAGGTAGAGGCATGAGCGGCACCATGATCAGCACCGCAGCCAGCGCAATGATGGTTGAACGGCTCAAAACACTGGCGCTGGCTGGCCGCATCCGCCAGCTGGATCTGCAATTTGCCCGGCTGGTGGCCGATCTTGGCGGCAGCCCCGAGCTGGTGCTGGGGGCGGCGCTCGCCTGCTTCGAGCTGGGGCGCGGCCATGTCTGTTTGCCGCTTGAAATGTTGACTGCCGGATCCCTGCGCCCGTTCGGGCTGGATCCCCAGCAGAGCCGGGATCTGTTGGCTGATCTGGCGGATCCTGCCCGCTGGCCCGCCCTGTTTGCGGCAAGCCCGCTGGTTGGCTGTGAGCAGGATGACGGGCTCGCCCCGCGCTGGCCGCTGCGGTTGTGGCACGGGCGGCTCTATCTCACCCGCTACCACGATTTTGAACTGGGGGTGGCCCGCCATCTGCGCGCCCTGAGTGAGCGCGCCGAATGGCCGGAGATAGCCCCGGCCCTGTCGCGGCTGTTTGCCCGCGACTACGGGCTGGTGTTCGCGGCGCTGCTCAAGGCCCGCCTCGCCCCCGACTTCTCTACCCGCCACTTTATCGAAAAGTATCTGGATCTGGTGTTCCCGAGCGAGGTGGATTGGCCCGCCATCGAGGCACTGCTGGCCAGCGCCCAGGCGGCGAGCGACTTGAGCAAACTGGATGCGCTGGTGCCCGAGGCGCTCTGCTGCAACGGCCAGAAGCTGGCGGCGGCCACCGCGGCGGCGCGCCCCTTTGCGGTGATCTCCGGCGGCCCCGGCACCGGCAAGACCACGACTGTGGCGAAACTGCTCGCCATTCTGGTGGAGACCGGCCTGCAAGCGGGCAAGGCCCCGGCGATCCGGCTGGTGGCCCCCACCGGCAAGGCGGCGGCGCGCCTGACCGAGAGTATCGGTTCTGCCCTGCAGGCCCTCGATCTGCCCCCCGAGTGGGTGGAGGCGATCCCCACCGAGGCGGGCACCTTGCACCGGCTGCTCGGGGTCATTCCGGGGCGCAGCCAGTTCCGCCACCACGCGGGCAACCCGCTGCACCTCGACTTGCTGGTGGTGGATGAGGCCTCCATGGTTGACCTGCCGATGATGGCGCGCCTGCTCGATGCACTGCCGAGCCACGCCCGCCTGATCCTGCTTGGTGACAAGGATCAGCTCGCCTCGGTGGAGGCGGGGGCCGTGCTCGGCGATATCTGCAGCTTTATTGAGCAGGGCATCAGTCCGGCGCAGGCTGATTGGCTCTCCCGCCAGACCGGCTACCGCCTGCAGGGCACGCCCGCAGGGGCACCGGTGCGTGACAGCCTCTGTTTGCTGGCCAAGAGCTGGCGTTTTGATCAGCATTCGGGCATTGGCCAGCTGGCGCGCGCCTGCAACAGTGGCGATGCCACGGCGGTGGAATCAGTCTGGGGCGCTGGATTCGCCGATATCAGCCTGCACCCCTGGGCGGGGGAGGCTTACGACGCCCTGATTGCCCAGGGGGTGGCCGGTTATGGCAGCTATCTGAAGGCGGCCCGCGCGGGGGAAGCGCCCGCCGCCGTGTTCAAGGCATTCAACAGCTTCCAGATCCTCTGCGCCCTGCGCGACGGCCCGTTCGGGGTGCTGGGGCTAAACGAGCGGCTGGAACTGGCCCTGTCACGGGCTGGCCTGATTGCCCGCGATGGCGACTGGTATGCCGGTCGCCCGGTGATGGTGGTGCGCAACGACCACGGGGTCGGCCTCTACAACGGCGATATGGGGCTCTGCCTGCCCGATGAAAGCGGGCGGCTCAAGGTCTGGTTTGAGCAGCCAGACGGCACCTTGCGCGCCCTGTTGCCCAGCCGCTTGCCGCCCCACGAGACGGTCTACGCCATGACCATCCATAAATCCCAGGGTTCGGAGTTTGCCCATACCGTGCTGGTACTGCCCGACAGCCCCAGCCCGCTGCTGACCCGCGAGCTGGTCTATACCGGCATCACCCGCGCCAAGGCGCGGCTCGATCTCTACGGCGATCGCGCCCTGCTGGCACAAGCGGTACGGAAAAAGACCGAGCGTTATTCCGGATTGGCACAGAGGTTGGGGGAGTGATTGATTGGATGGCGGTAAAGGGATTTGCCGCCGTTTTAATGTCATTCACTAATTGAAAATTCAGAGGGAGGATTTATTTGCTCAAAAACCCACTCCGAAAAAACTTTTTCAACATCCCATCTATTATAATTTTCGTCAGGGTAACGTTTTCTCATCAAATCTGACTTACAGGAATTAAACTCATGATATTTTTCCATGAATTTCTTGGACAGTTCATTTAGTTCACTGTCACTGTTAATTATAAAAAATGGCAATTTTATTATGGGTGGTTTCAGTTGAGTTGTGATTGGTGTAGACAGTGTTTGATATGTATCACAATGCACTTCACTTTTTCTTATGTGTTGAAATAAACTATATTCAATAGTTCCTTTTTTATAATAGTAAATCTCACAGTAAAATTCTGCATTTGACCCATCTTGAGCTTCTGGATAGGTAATAAACTCAATGTTTGGGAATGGTATAGTCAAACCCTCGTTGTAGTAATTAACAACAGGCAAGGTTTTAATAATTCTGTTCTTATATTTTAAGTGGTAGTCAAACTGTCTTGCATTCTCAAAATATAAGTTTTGCCACCAGTAATTACCCCCCTCATGTTCTACACTTCCAATCTCAATAGTGAAATCAGGATCATTAGAATAGAAGGCTTGGCTAATACCGTCATAGTCCCAACATTTGGCATCTTCTAAAAGAATGGAGAATCTATCAGGGACTTTTAGGTTGAGGCCGAATCTTTCACTCCACATCGTTCTGACATCAATTGGATTGGCACATGAATCTAATGGTGTATTAGCATCATTTGTCCGTGAATAAACAACACCAGCTCGTATGGATTTACCTTGATAACTGTATTCTTTTGTCAGGTAATATGGTTTTAAAGGCTCATTAAATATTGTTAGGATTGCTAACTTGGCTTCATTAAATTGTAAAAAATCAAGCTGAATGTTTGGGATGTTATCTTCACTAAAACGTAGTCTTCTAAGCGCAGTTATAATATCTGCTTGAGTATATTTTTTATCACTCTCGTTTAATCCAACTACTTCTAATGAATCAGATATTCCGAAAGCTATGTATCTATTCCCATTGTGAATTACATTAGCCATACATAGAATATCATGGACCATTGCAACAATATTGTTGTGGAATTTTTGTTTGAAGTCCCACCAGAGACCTTCTTTACCTTTTGAGAGTAAGTCATTAATGATGCTGTTCATTAAATAAAACCATGAAGTAATGTAAATTGTATTTTGTA
Organism: Aeromonas sp. 604443; assembly: GCF_049170315.1. Taxonomy (NCBI): domain Bacteria; kingdom Pseudomonadati; phylum Pseudomonadota; class Gammaproteobacteria; order Aeromonadales; family Aeromonadaceae; genus Aeromonas; species Aeromonas sp. 604443. The sequence continues at coordinate 213,961 of NZ_JAAKMI010000006.1, read as the reverse complement.
ATTGTCGTCAGTTTACCTTCAAATATGGTCGCAATGGAACTATTTACATGCTTATAAGCTGAACTCGCATGTTGGGCTTCGCAGGCTCAGCACCAAACTACCGATCGTGTAGGTTGTGGCGAGCGTAGCGAAGCCCAACGTTTACCGCGAAATCTCTTTTTCCTTTCCCTTATCCCCAGCCCTTCTCCTCCATTTTTAATAAACGGGAGAAGGGAGCAATGCCGTTACCGTTGTCCGATTACGCTTCGCTAATCGAACTTACGAGAGGGCCAGGGTGAGGGGAGCATTCAGGTATTAGATGGTCAGCTCCAGCCGGTTGCCTTCCGGGTCGAGGAAGGTGCTCTCGTAATAGCCGTCGCCGGTCCAGCGGGGGCCGTCCAGGTGTTTCACTTCGGCGCCCTTGAGCAGCTTGAGGCGGGCGGTCATCTTGTCCACTTCCTCCACGCTGCCGAGGGAGAAGGCGAGGTGGGCCAGCCCCTGCAACGGGTGTGGCAGAGTGAGATCTGCCGGAAACAGTATGGGGATGTGCATCAGCTCCAGGCTGGCGCCCCCTTCGAAACGCACGAAGTAAGAGCTGAACTGTTTGCTCGGGTTGTGATAGCGCTCATTGGCCTGCCCGCCAAACAGGGTGCAGTAGAATGCCTTGAGTGCCTCCAGATCCTGCGCCCAGATGGCGACGTGATGGATATGCATGGCTGGTCTCCTGTGACTCGATGCCCTTAATGCTATGCTGGGGCCTGTCCCTTCGACATGGCTGAGCCCGTCCTGATGATGTCTGAAACTGCCAACACCGAGATTATCGATGTCTCCCCCGACTGCCGCGAGCAGATCTGTTGCGACAGTCTGCTGCCGGCCCTCGCACAGGAGCAGGTGTGGCTGGCGGGCTATTCCCGTCTCAAGACCCGCTACCGCATCGCGCGCCGCTTTGCCGATATGCACTGTTTTCTGCTGACCCTGGGCGGTGAGGGGGAGGTGCAGGTGGGCGATCGCCGCGAGCGGTTGCAGGCCGGGGAGTGGGCGCTGATCCCAGCCGGGGAGCCACTCTGCTATCAGTTGAGTGAGCCGTTGAACCAGCAGGTGAATAAGGGGAGTGAGTGGGAGCTGGTGTGGCTGCTGCTGCACAAGGATTCCCCCTGGGATGCCTTCGCCAGCCACCCCCGGCTCGGTTGTACCTCCCAGCAGGCTACCGTGCTGCGCACGCTCGAGAACCTCTATGCGGAGCAGGAGCGCCATCAGGACCCGCTGCTCAGCGCCCTGCTGGTTGAGCAGCTCGGCTTTTACCTGCGCCGTCTGTTGCAAAAGGGGGAGGGGCAGCGGCGTGGCGAGCGGCTGGCGTTGCGCCTCGAATTGCTGCTCAAAGAGGCGCTGACCGAGCCGTGGGACATAGCGCGCATGGCTGGCGCCCTGCATCTCTCCGAGCGCCAGCTCTACCGGCTCTGCCAGCAGCACTTCGCGCTGGCGCCCATGGCGCTGCTGCAACGCCTGCGGCTGCAGCGGGCGGCGCTCTTGCTGGCCAGCCGGGCCGACCCGGTGAAGCTGCTGGCCGAGCAGTGCGGCTTCAAGAACGAGTACCACTTCTCCACCGCCTTCAAACGCCAGCATGGCCTGGCGCCCAGCCACTATCGCAACCTGCATCATCCTGCCTTTAAAACCGGACAAGGGTGAAATATTGAGCCACACTGGTTGCTAATGTTATTCAGACGAACCCGATGGCGGCCGATAACCGGAACAAGTAGTGGCGGTTTTCATCGATCAACGGATAGCGGACTGTGCAGCCGTCTGCCGCTATCATTTCTCAACATCAGGCTGGAATGCCCCGCTCCCCAGCGGGGCGGCAATACAAGGATGGTCTCCCATGCTGCAGGACAGCGACACGATCAGGATCTCGGATGTCAGCGAAGCCGTGGTACATGGCATTCTCGAGGTGATCAGCGATGGCATCTGGGACTGGAATGCCAACACCGGTTTCGTCTATCGCAACCCGGGCTGGTACCGGATGCTGGGCTACGAGCCCCATACTCTAGGCAACAATGTCTTCACCTGGGAGAGTGTGATCCACCCCGACGACATGGATCGGGTGATGGCGAGCTTCGATGCCTATCTGAGCGGCGCCGCCCCCGACTACCGTGTCGAGTATCGCTGCCGCAGTCGCGGCGGAGACTATATCTGGATCGAGGATTGCGGCCGCATCATAGAGCGCAATCCCGATGGGTCTGTGGCGCGGATGATCGGCGCCCATCGCAATATCCACGCCAGCAAGTTGCTGCTGGAGCAGCTGGAGCTGCGCAATCAGTCGCTGGAGCAACTGGTGGCGGAGCGCACCGCCGAGCTGGTGCGAGTCAACGAGGCACTGCAACAGAGGGTGGAGGAGAATCGTCAGCTGGCGGAGACTGATGCCCTGACCGGTGCCGCCAGCCGCTATCGGCTGGAGCGGGCGTTGCAGCTGGAGTGCGAACGGGCGCGCCGCTTTCACTTGCCTTTTACCGTGATTGCCATGGATGTGGACAACTTCAAGCAGATCAATGACAGCTATGGCCACAATATCGGGGATCAGACCCTGATCAACATAGTGGCGCTGGTGCGCGACCATATCCGCGAGATTGATCTGCTGGCTCGTTGGGGTGGCGACGAGTTTATGGTGCTGCTGCCCAATACCGGCCGTGAAGATGCGTTGGTGGTGGCGAACAAGTTTCAGGCGTTGATGGTGACGAACCCCATCTGTCCCCGCGGTGTCACCACCATGAGCTTCGGAGTGGCGGAGTATCAGCAGGGTGAGCAGAAGGAGAGTCTGATGGTGCGTGCCGATCGGGCGCTCTATCAGGCCAAGCAGCAGGGCAAGAATCAGATCTGCTGATGGCACATCAGCCAATAGAAGGGCCGCAGGCGTGAAACCTGTGGCCCTTTTGCATTGTTACTGACGCGGCGCGACTTAGAAGTGGTAGCGCAGACCCAGCTTGAGGGTATCCAGAGAGTAGTGCTCATCACCCAGGCTCAGGGCGTTGAACTGGCGCTCGTAACCGATACCGGCAGAGAAGCTGTCGTTGAAGGCGTAGTCCAGACCCACTTCCAGATTGGGGTGTACCTTGCTCTTGGTTTCGCTGCCACTTACCTGACCGCTCATACCGAGGATGGTGGCATTGCCGACAACTTCCACTTCGGTGCGAGTGTAAGCGATACCCGGTTTGGCATAGGCGCTGAAGCCCCAGGCCAGCGGATGGCTCAGCTTGGCGGCCAGGCTGATGCTGCGGGTGTCGATGGTGGTGTCGGCAAAACCGGTTGCCCCCTGAGAGGTCACCCAGATCAGCTGCTCCATCTGTTGGGCGTGCAGGCCACCTTCAATGGCCAGCCAGGGTTTGAAGCTGTAACCGACGATCAGGCTGCCGCCGTCGAGCTGGTCGTCGATCACTTTGGCGTCATAGGCGCGCTGGAGGTCACCGTCGAGATCCATCTTGGAGGTGGTCAGATCCAGACCTGCATACCAGCCTTCGGCATGGGCGCCGCCATTCATGGCCAGAGCAAGCAGGGAGAAAGCGGCAATTTTATTAAACTTGTTCATGGATAAATAACCTTGTGTTGCGTGAACTGCGTGTAATTTATATTGCTCAATCCATGAAGCTTTTTATATTTCCGTCATCGCTCTGCTTTCACAGAGGGGCCGCAGTATAGTCAGCACATTTCTGAATAACAAGAGAGTGGTTTCCCCATCATTATAAATATGACTGGCTGCAAGCAGGGCCATTTTGTTTAATAAATGGTGTTATTAGAGTTTTAGCTTTATTGAGGTTTAAATAATTAACTGGTGAGGCAAATGACCGGCTGCGAGTTCTATTTTGATTCTATGTGATTGATTTTTATCAGCATTGAATTTTCATTCGAGCGTGGCCATGATGAGCCGTCTAAAAATTGGCATCTCAGATGTCACTGATTGGCATCAGGTTCTTTTCGATGATTTTTTGAACGCATCACAAGGTGAAACCGTGAGAAAAAAATTTCTCTCTTTGCCTGTTTTTTGCTCTTTTTGAGGTTTGGGATTGTTCCCATTGTAACTTTTGGTGGTCTTTTGAGGCTGTTTTTGCGTGGGCTATGCTACCCACCAGATACGCGAATGGGCGCTTGTGGGTGGCTTTTCTCTTCACCCGGTAGCAGTTGTTGGGGTGGGCATGGGGTGTGATAAGCAGATATGGGGCGTGCGGCCCGATTAATTTTGTTTGCTTATATATGCAAGCCATTTAAAAGATAAGTTTTTGATGTTTTAAATTACTTGATTATATTTGTTTTTATATTGAGTGAAGCTTTCCAAGTAAGCCATTTAAATATATTTAATGGCAATGAGACGGTATTAAGGATCGTTTAGGATACCTTGCCAGAGAGGTCGTAGTGGCTGGCGCATCAGTGGGCGGCGGGTGGCCTGTGACACTTCCCCTTGCCGGGGCCCTTGACCTGACCTGCGAATTCAGGGAAAAGAAAAGGGCGGTGCTATCAGCGCCGCCCAATGCCAGGAAAGAGAAAAAACCTTGCGGTTTAAAAGATAAAAATTTGGAAGCAAACAATCGATTTCTCAACCAGGAAGGGTCTTGAATTCGATACGTTTCGATTATGCGCGATGTTCTATGCAGCACTAGCAAAATGTTTGCGGGTTGAAAGATATGCACTGTCTGGTGTCAGATTTTGCGACCTCATCGTTCAACTGGTCTGTCCTGATGGGCGTTGTAGGCGATTTTTTCTCTAGGCTGTTTTTTCGGTGTCAATATCTGAGCCTTGAAGGTAAAAACAGGTCAGAAGCTGACTCGGCATAACCATGCAATGAAAGTGCGATAACAAGGAAGAGTGGCATGACCTACAGCCAGACCCTGGCCAACAATATTCTCGACACCCTGAAGAAGACCCTGACCGACAAGGGGATCCGCTATCAGACCCTGGCAGAAGCCATGGGTGTCTCCATCGCGACCGTGAAACGGATGATGAACAAGCCCTCGCTGCCGTTTGATACTCTGCTGGAGATCTGCCATCTGGTGGGTCTCTCGTTCGAGGAGTTGCTGGATCGCACTCAGGACGCCCAGAGCCGCCGCGCCGTCTTTACCCAGGAGCAGGACGAGGCGTTTCACAATGAGCCGGGGCTCTACGCTTTTCTCGCCAATATCTTCTGGCGCGACAAGACGCTGATCGATCTCAAGCGGGAGTACGGCCTGACCGATGCCTCCTGCTACCTCTATCTGCGCAAGCTGGAGAAGCTCGGCATTTTGCAGCTTGGTATCGACAACAGTTACCACTTCCTGATCAGCGAGCGGATCAGCTTCGAGCAGCACAGCCGTTTCGCCCGCCAGCAGGCACGGCAGGCGATGTCGGTGCTGGGGGAGTATCTGGTGGAGAACATGCACAAGTCGAACAACTATATGGCGCTCTGCCAGTTGCACCTCAACGAGGGGGAGGCGATGGCGCTGATCGACCGGATGAAGGAGTACTGGCATCAGGAGATCAAGCTCAACCGCCCCGCCATCGGCCAGCAGGAGCACGCCAAGACCTACACCATGTCGCTGCAACTGGCCGACTGCGGCTACCAGAGCTTCGACGACATGATCCCCAATATCGACAACTGATCCCGGCGGATCCTGCGGGATCCGCCATGTTGGAGTCTGGTTATTCCTTGAGTTGAACGGTATGCGATCTGCTTGCGACCGGTTGCAGCACCCGGTTATCGAGGCCGATGCGGATCGCCACTGTGCTCGACAGTGCTCTGGATATTTTCCCTAATCGGCGACCCGGGTTTGTTGCAGCTTGCCTGCGAGCGGCTGCAACGCTCGCGTATCCAGACAGATACGGATCGCATCCGGCCGCCAGTGCTCGATATCGCAATCTACCAGACCGCCCCGCTCGTCGTAATTGACCCGCACCAGCCGCAGCACCGCGCTCCCCTCTGCCAGATTGAGGGCGCGGGCGATGGCGCCGCGCGCCGCCGAGGGGGTGATCTCGAGACTCGCCCCACCCTGGCCTATGCCATAGCGCTGCTGATAGAGCTCGGTGAGGGAGCTGGCCAGCGGCGCGCTGGCGATATCGGGAAAGCGGCTCGCCAGCAGGTGGTGGCTGACATGCAGCACCGGGCGGCCGTCGATCAGCCGCTGGCGGCGGATCTCATAAAGTGGAGTGAAGGGTTCCAACCCCATCCAGCGGCACAGCTCGCTGCTGGCAAGCTCGCTGCCATGGGCCAGCACCCGGGTTTCGGCGGTGCGTTGCTGCTCGCCGATCCACTGGTGAAAGTGGGTGTGGATGGCGGGATCGTAGGTGAGGCGGGGTGGCGCCACAAACCAGCCGCGCCGCTCGGCCCGGTAGATAAGGCCGTCTGCTTCGAGGCTGGAGAGCGCCTCCTTGATGGTGATGCGGGTGGTGGCAAAGCGCTCGCTCAGGGCCCGCTCGGCGGGTAGCTGCTGCCCGGCCCCCAACTGGCCGCTGCCGATATAGCGGCGCAGAGTCTGGCAAATCTGTTCGCACTTGGAGGAGACGCGGCCATCGGCCATGCTCTGTTCGTTCACTCTCTGCTCGCTCAATCTCGGCTCGGTCACACTCTTGTCCCTGTTGCTTATTCAGAAGGCGGGTGGCTGGCCAATCCCTTACTGGAATAGTCCAGCCTCACTCGGGTTCAGAGTTGTAACTGCTGTGGATGACAGCGCCATGACAGGGTGATTGTCATCAAACTGCCATTAAAGCGCCCCGCCACCGTCACAATTCCCCTCTAGCATCCCTCTCGAACCTTAACTGACCTAGTCCAGAGGGATGGGATGATGAAAAGCGTGATCGCAAGTGCACTGGCCATGGTGGCCATCAGCCAACCGTTGTTTGCCACAAATAGCTATGCAGCCGAAAATATCGCGGATCTCGAAAAGGCCGCCCGTGGCGAAGGCCAGCTCCACAGCATCGGCATGCCCGACAGCTGGGCCAACTGGAAGGATACCTGGCAGCAGCTGGGCAGCATCTACGGCATCAAGCATCAGGATACCGACATGAGCTCGGCGCAGGAGATCGCCAAGTTCGCCGCCGAGAAGGCCAATGCCACCGCCGATATCGGTGACGTGGGCGGCGCCTTCGGTCCGGTTGCGGTCAAGCAGGGTGTTACCCAACCCTACAAACCCTCCACCTGGGCCGATATTCCCAACTGGGCCAAGGACGCCGACGGTCACTGGATGCTGGCCTATACCGGCACCATCGCCTTCCTGATCAACAAGGATCTGGTCAAGGCCGCCCCCACCAGCTGGCAATCCCTGCTGGGTGGCGACTACAAGGTGACCCTGGGTGATGTGGGCGTTGCCTCCCAGGCCAACAACGGCGTGCTGGCGGCGGCCTATGCCACCGGCGGCAGCGAGAAGAATCTGAAACCTGCACTGGAGCTGTTCGGTCAGCTGGCCAAGCAGGGTCGTCTCTCCCTGAACGATCCTACCATCGCCAACATCGAGAAGGGTGAGGTGGAAGTGGGTGTGCTGTGGGACTTCAACGCCCTCAACTACCGCGACCAGATCGACCCCAAGAAGTTTGAGGTGGTGATCCCGAGCGACGGCTCCGTCATCGCCGGTTACACCACCATCATCAACAAGTGGGCCAAGAACCCCAACGCCGCCAAGCTGGCCCGTGAATACATCCTCTCCGATGCCGGTCAAATCAATCTGGCCCGCGGCTACGCCCGCCCGATCCGCAGCAACGTGACCCTGCCGGATGATGTGAAGGCCAAGCTGCTGCCGGCCGAGCAGTACGCCAATGCCAAGCCGGTGCAGGATCACGCCGCCTGGGAGCAGAGCTCCAAAGCCCTGCCGCGCCAGTGGCAAGAAACCGTCATGATCAACATGCAGTAAGGGAATCCAGTGCAACACAAGGTGATAGTGGTACTTGTGGATGGTCTGGCAGCCGAGGTAGCCCACACCATGGGCTACCTCGGTGGCATGGTGGAGGCGGGGCGGGGCCTGCATACGACCCTGAATGCTGCCCTGCCGTCTCTCTCCCGACCCCTCTACGAGTGCATCCTGACCGGCGTGCCGCCGGTGGTGAGCGGCATCACCCACAACGGGGTGAGTCGCCTCAGTCTGCATGACTCCATCTTCCATCTGGCCCGCGCTGCGGGTAAACGCACCGCAGCGGCGGCCTATTACTGGGTGAGCGAACTCTACAACCGCAGCCCCTGGCTGGCAGCCCGCGATCGCTTCACCCATGACGAGCGACTGCCCATCCAGCACGGCTGTTTCTACTGGGATGACGGCTACCCCGACAGCCACCTGTTGATGGATGGCGAGTGGCTGCGCAGCCAGTACGACCCCGATTTTCTCCTGATCCATCCCATGGGGGTGGACAACGCTGGCCACCAGTTCGGCCTCGACTCCCGTCAGTACCGCAATCAGGCGCGCCGGATGGACAGCCTGCTGGCCGACCTGCTGCCCCAGTGGCTGGCACAGGGATATCAGGTGGTGATCACCTCGGATCACGGCATGAACAACGACTTGAGCCACGGCGGCACCCTGACCGAAGAGCGCACCGTGCCGCTCTGGCTGTTTGGCGATGCATTTATCGAGCGCTGGCCGGATGGGGTAGTGATCGCCCAGACCCAGCTCTGCGCCTTGATGGCCGATCTGCTGGGAGTTTCCCACGACAAGCCGGGCTGCCCGCCACTGCTCAAGGCCGCCTTCCTGCGGGAGGTACACTGATGATGCCCGCCACCACCGAGATCCTGGCGGATCAACCGGCCGTCACCCGGCGCCGGGCTCGCCGTCACTGGCTGCCCGCCCTGGTGCTGCTGCCGTTCGTTCTCCTGATGATCCTGTTCCAGCTCGCCCCCATGGTGTGGGTGCTGGTGGGCAGTTTCCAGACCCCGGATGGCTGGGGCATCGACTACTACCGGGAGATTTTGAGCTCCCCCTTCTACCTGCAATCGTTCGGCAACTCGCTGCGCATCGCCGGTATCGCCAGTCTGGCGGGGCTTGCCATCGGCACCCTCGGGGCAGCGGCGCTGCGCCACAGTGGCGAGCGGGTAAAACGGCTGCTGCTGGCCTTTGTCACCATGACCGGCAACTTCAGCGGGGTGCCGCTGGCATTCGCCTTTATCATCATTCTCGGCATCAATGGTGCGGTGACCCTGCTGCTGAAATCCTGGGGATTGATCGACGGCTTCAACCTCTACTCGGGGTCGGGCCTTATTCTCATCTACACCTATTTCCAGATCCCGCTCGCCCTGCTGCTGCTCTACCCGGCCTTCGATGCGCTGCAGGATGAGTGGCCGCAAGCGGCCGCGCTGCTCGGCGCGAGTAAGGGGCAATATGTGTGGCACGTGGCGCTGCCGGTGCTGACGCCTGCGCTGCTTGGCACCCTGATCATCCTGTTTGCCAACGCGGTGGGGGCCTATGCCTCTGCCTACGCCCTCACTACTGGAAACTTCAATCTGGTGACCATCCGGGTGGCGAGTCTGGTCTCCGGCGACATCTTTCTCGAGCCCAATATGGCGGCGGCGCTGGCGGTGATCCTGATGGTGCTGCTGGGGGTAGTGACGGCCGCCAACCAGTGGTTGCTGAAAAAGAGCTATGTGAACAAGGGGCAATCCCATGCATGATTTGACGCCGCGCTGGCCAAAGTGGGTGCTGGGTGGGCTGGTCGCCACCCTGCTGCTGCCGCTGCTGGCCACGTTTCTCTACTCCATCTCTACCCGCTGGGGGGCGACCCTGCTGCCGGATGGCTTCACCCTCGACTGGTATCTCAAGCTGTGGGGCGATCCGCGCTTTCTGGCGGCTTTTGGCCGAAGTCTCCTGGTCTGTGTCGCCACCCTGATGCTGGGGACCCTGGTGCTGGTACCGACCGTGCTGGTGGTGGCCTACTACTTCCCAAAGCTGGATCCCTGGATGAACCTGCTGATCCTGCTCCCCTTCGCGGTGCCACCTGTGGTCTCGTCGGTGGGGCTGCTGCAGATCTACGCCGATGGTGTTCTGCCCATTATCGGCACGCCGTGGATCCTGATCGGCACCTGGTTCACCGTGGTGCTCCCCTTCATGTACCGGGCACTGGCCAACAGCCTGCAAGGGGTGCCGCTCAGGGATTTGATGGATGCCGCCCATCTGCTGGGGGCCAGTAGTCGGCGCGCCTTTCTGTTGGTGGTGATCCCCTGCCTGCGCAAGGGATTGCTGGCGGCGCTGTTTCTCTCGCTCTCCTTCCTGCTCGGCGAGTTCGTGTTTGCCAACATGCTGGTGGGCACCCGTTACGAGACCCTGCAGGTCTACCTCTACAACATGCGCGCCACTTCTGGCCACTTCACCAGTGCGCTGGTGATGAGCTACTTCCTGCTGACTCTGCTGCTCACCTGGGCAGCCAACAGATTTCATCGGTGAATCAACATGTTCCATCTAGAAGTGAATCAACTGCACAAATCTTACGGCGATACGCCGGTGTTCGAGGGGATCGAATTCGGCATCCGCAAGGGGGAGCTGGTGACCCTGCTCGGCCCCTCCGGCTGTGGCAAATCCACCCTGCTGCGGGCGCTGGCGGGGCTCACTCCGGTGGATGGCGGTCAGGTGCGGGTGGCCGGTGAAGATATCACCTGGCAGGCGCCCCAGAAGCGGGGCATCGGCATGGTGTTCCAGAGTTATGCGCTGTTCCCCAACATGACGGTGTGGGACAACGTTGCCTTCGGCCTCAAGATGAAACCCCAGCCGGGACGGGATCTCGCCGCCAGCGTGCAGGAGGCGCTGGCGCTGGTGGAGCTGACCGGCTTCGAGCGCCGCTATCCGGCCGAGCTCTCCGGCGGCCAGCGCCAGCGGGTGGCGCTGGCCCGGGCACTGGTGGTGCAGCCGCGGATCCTGCTGCTGGACGAGCCGCTCTCGGCGCTGGATGCTCGCATCCGCCGCAGCCTGCGCCAGCAGATCCGCGAGATCCAGCAGCGGCTCGAACTCACCACCATCTTCGTGACCCACGATCAGGAGGAGGCGCTTACCATGTCGGATCGGATCTTCCTGATGAACAAGGGCTCCATCGTCCAGAGCGGCACGCCGGAGGAGATCTACACCCGCCCCGCCAGCGAGTTTGTGGCGGGCTTTATCGGCAACTACAACCTGCTCGGCGCCGAGCAGGGCAAGTCGCTGTTCGGCCCCCGTTTTCAGGGCAAGCTGGCGCTGCGGCCGGAGTCCATCACCCTGCTGCCCGCCGGGGCGACCAGCAGCGAACCCAGCCTGCCCGGCATCGTTCGCCAGCAACAGCTGCTCGGCAACGTGATCCGCTATCAGGTGGAGTGCGAGGCGGGGCTGTTGACGGTGGATTGCCTCAACCGCTCGGCTGGCGATCTGCTGGCCACCGGCAGTGCCGTGACCCTGGTGGTGGCCCGGGATCAACTCTGTGAGGTAGCATGAGGCCGCATTTCATTTCCATTTTCACTGCGAGGAGCGCCCATGGCACTGGCACTGTTTGATCTGGACGAGACCCTGATAGCGGGGGATTCTGCCAGCCTCTGGCTGGAGTACATGGTGGCCGAGGAGCTGGCCCCTGCCAGCATGATCGCCGAGGAGCAGGCCATGATGTCCCTCTACCATCAGGGCAAGATGGACATGCACCAGTACATGGCTTTCACCCTGCAACCGCTGGCGGGCAAGACGCGCCAGTGGCTCGACTCGCTCTGCCACCACTTCGCCGAACAGGTGCTGCGCGAGCGCCTCTACCCCGAGGGGTTGGCGCGCATCGAATGGCATCGGGAGCGGGGCGACGATCTGGTGCTGATCTCCGCCTCCGGTGAGCATCTGGTGGCGCCCATGGCGAAGATGCTGGGGATGGATCACTGCGTCGCCATCCTGCTCGATGAGGAGGAGGGGATGCTGACCGGTCAGACCCGCGGCACCCTCAGCTTTCGCGAGGGCAAGGTGGCCCGCATCAACCAGCTCTTTGCCGGCAGGGACCACCTCTGGCAGGGTAGCTTTGGCTACAGCGATTCCCACAACGATCTGCCGATGCTGCGGGCGGTGAGCCATCCCCATGCGGTCAATCCGGCCCCCGCGCTGCGCCAGCAAGCCGAGGAGCTGGGCTGGCCGGTGTGGGAGTGGCAGCGCTGAGTCGCGCGCCACACTGGCTTAACGTGCGGCAAGAATAGCGACATAAACAACAGAGAGAGGCAGTTGCCTCTCCCTTGTCTCCTTCCCCCGGTTGTGCTCACCCCCCCTCCGGCCGGGGGGGGCGTCGGGTAGAATCAAGGTTAGGGGAAGGGTCCTCTTCCGTCACGTCGCAGGTGCGACGCTGGGGGAAGCAGATGCGATTTTTCCCCTCCCGCTTGGCCTGATAAACCCCGCTGTCGGCCAGTTCTATCAGCTCCTTGGTCGAGAGCCCTGAGTGGCTCAAGGCCACCCCGCCGCTGAGGGTAATGGTCAGTTCCGGCTCTCGCCACTCCAGTTGAGTGACCGCAAGTCTGAAGCTCTCCAGCAGCGAGGTGGCCTCACTCATTTGCATCTCCAGGCGCAAGATCAGCACCAGCTCCTCGCCACCGTAACGACAGAGCCAGCCCCACTGGTCAAACATTTTCATGCCCAGCTTGCTCACCCGTTTGAGCACTATATCCCCTGTTTGGTGGCCAAAGGTGTCGTTGACCTGTTTGAAGTTATCGAGATCGAACATCACTACTAGGAAGGGGGCACCGCTGCTGAGCTGTCTCTGCAGGCACTCGTCGAAGAAGCGGCGGTTGTAGAGACCGGTGAGTTTGTCCTGATTGGCTTGCTGGCGGATCTGGGCAAAGTCCTGACTGGCGGCATCCATCTCTTCATAGACCTTGGCCAGCTCCAGCATGCGGCTGCCATGATAGGCAATCCCGCCAGAGCGGCTGGTGCGGATCAACAGGGTAATCTCCCCCAGCATGCGGCGGAAGTAGCGGGCCCAAAGCAGGGCTAGCAGCAGATAGAAAAAGCAGGCAACGGCAATCATCAGCTGCACGTTGATGGAGACGCTGTCGATCACCTGCTGCATGCTGGCGGTGGGCTCGACACTGAGCAGGAACCAGCGCTGCTCGGGGACACGGTAGTAGGAGACCATCATGCCGCTGGCATCGTCGAGGAAGAAACCTTGCGGCTGTTGCATGTGTGTCAGCCATTCAGGGTGGGTGAGCGGTTTGAATACCTGTTCGCGATCCGGGTGAGCCAGCACCAGCCCGTCATGGTTGATCAGGATCTGATAGCCCTTGCCCAGATGATGGCTCTGTTCATGCCGGTTGTTGAGCCAGTTGGCGAGGGGGGTGAGCTGGGTATCGAGGGAGAGCACCCCCACTCGCTTGCCGTCAGGGTCTTGAATTACCCGAGCCAGCGCCATGGTGAGGGTACCCAGAGTGTAGTCGTAATAGGGATCGGTCCAGACGATCCGGTTCGGGTGGCTGGCTGCCAGCAGATACCAGGGGCGAGTTCTGGGATCGAACTTCTCGTCCGCCTGCCAGGTGGGGTGGATCAGCATCTGGCGATGCTCGGTTCCTACATAGACGTAGTCGAGCTCCATCACCTCGTGATAGGCCTGCCACTGTTGCAGGTAGCGCTCGCCGTTACTGATCGCTGGGCCGCTGAAATCCTGATAATTTACCTGCTGATAAATAAGCGTAAACTGGCGTTTGAGGGTCTCCAGATAGGGTTCGAGCAGGGTATGGAGATATTGGGTGTTGCGGGCAATCAGGTTTTGTTGCTGCTCGAGGCGCAGGGTACGTTCCATATGCAGGTAGTAGATGCTGCCGAGCAACACTACGGGAATAAAGAGCAGGAGGAGGCCCAGCCGCATGCGGGTGATTAAAGACCAAGTGTGCTTGGGCTTGGCGGGGGACATGCACAGATCCTTTTCAGCTCGGGTGTCACCAGCATATATGATGCCGTCCCGCCCGTCTAAAGGCAGAAAATGAGATCCGTTCAATGCTGAACTCCACGTTGCTCCTGATGGCTCACTACGGCGGCATCATGCTGTTGATCCTGGCGCTCTGTGTCGAGTATCTGATCTTTCGTCGCGGCCTGAATATGTTGCGGGTGCACCGTCTGCTGCTGGCAGATGCGGTGGCGGCGCTGGCGCTCTTCTCCATCTTTGCCACCGGTTGTCTGCTGGCCCTCGAACACGCCAGCTCGGTGGCGCAGCTCTTTGCTCATCCTGCCCACGGTCTCAAAGTGGGGTTGTTTCTGCTGATTGTCGGCTCCCTCGACTATCCCAGTCGCCTCTTCTATCGCTGGCGTCGTGCCCTGCGTCTGGGCAAGGCGCCGATGATCTCGATCCAGCAGTACTTCCGGGTGGTGTGGATCCTGCGGGGCAATCTGGTAATGGTCGCCCTGCTGGCCGTGCTGACAAAACAGCTATCGCTCTAAAGACAAGAGGGTAGGGAGGCAGGTATCTTGGATTGGATAACCCGTCACGCGCCGATTTAAGGAAGAATCGCCATGCGCTCCAATCTGATGTTGCTGATGGCTGCCACCATCTGGGGTATGGGCTTTGTCGCCCAGCGCCTCGGGATGGATCATATGGGGCCCTATACCTTCAATGGCCTGCGCTTTCTGCTCGGTGCCTTCTCCCTGCTGCCGCTGCTCTGGTGGCTCAAATCCCGTCAACCAGTGGTCGCCACTGGCGACCATCGCCAATTGCTGACCGGTGGTGTGCTGGCCGGACTGGTGCTGTTCTGTGCCGCATCCCTGCAGCAGGTGGGGCTGCTCTATACCACTGCCGCCAAGGCCGGTTTCATCACCGGGCTCTACATCATTCTGGTGCCGGTACTGGGGCTGCTGCTGCGGCACAAGACGGGTACCAATACCTGGATTGGAGCCCTCATTGCCCTGAGCGGGCTCTATGTGTTGAGCGTGACCGACGAGTTCACCATCGGTTTTGGCGATCTGCTACAGGTGATTGGCGCCCTGTTCTGGGCGATCCATCTGCTGCTGGTGGATCACTACTCCAACCGGGTGGCCCCCATCAAGCTGGCTTGTGTGCAGTTTGTGGTGTGCGGCCTGCTCAGTCTCGCCACCGCCTTTGTCATCGAAACTCCGACCGTGGCTGGCGCAGTAGCTGGCTGGCAGGCGCTGCTCTATGCCGGGCTGGTGTCGGTCGGGGTGGGTTATACCCTGCAGGTGCTGGGGCAGCGGGGCGCCCATCCGGCCCACGCCGCCATCATCCTCAGTCTGGAGACCGTCTTTGCCGCCGTGGGGGGCGTATTGCTGCTGGATGAAACGCTGGACGAGCGTGCCATTGCCGGTTGCGCCCTGATGCTGGCGGGGATGCTCATCTCCCAGATCCGGCTGCGCTGGTGGTGGAAGTCGCGCCGGGACAAGGTGCCTGCGACCAAGTAAACCGCGCTCGCTGCATAACAAAAACGCCCCGACTATCGGGGCGTTTTGCATGGCGGCTGTTGGGTCAGGGGCGCTGATCCAGCTCGTGCTCCAGCTCTACCGCCTTCTGACGGGCCGGATGGGTATTGAGGCGTTCCCAATAGGCTTGCAGATGCGGGAAGTTGGCCAGCTGGCCGCTTTGCGCCAGCAGATCCACCAGGAAGGAGTTCATGATGTCGGCGCCGGAGAGGCGATCCCCCACCAGATAGTGGCGATTCGCCAGTACCTCATTGAGGTAGCCCAGCACCTTGGCACACTCCGCCCTGGCGTAGTCCGGCAGGAAGCGCATCGGGCTGCCATCCTTGCGCACGAACATGTCGAGCAGCAGCGGCAGAATGCCCGAGCTCTCGGCAAAGTGGAGCCACTGCAGATATTCGGGATAGTCGGGGCTATCTGATGCCGGAGCCAGCCGCTCGGCGGCGTAGCGGGCAATCAGGTACTCGGTGATGGCGCCCGATTCCGCCAGTACCCGGCCGTCGAACTCGATGACCGGCGACTTGCCGAGGGGGTGGATGGCCTTGAGCTCGGGCGGCGCCAGAAAGGTGGTGGTGTCGCGCTGATACGCCTTGATCTCATAGGGCAGGCCCAGCTCTTCAAGCAGCCAGATGATGCGTTGGGAGCGGGATTTGTTCAGGTGGTGCAGGACTATCATAATGACCTCGATTCGGTGGCAGGATGGGGTATACGAGCGGGTGAGGAGGGCGGTTCACCGGCAGTAAAAAAAGAGCGGGCTTATGCCCGCTCGCTCAACACCAGACTCAGGCCTCCAGCGCCTGATCCAGATCTGCCAGAATGTCCTCGATCGCCTCGATCCCTACCGAGAGCCGGATCATCTCAGGTTTGACTCCTGCCTTGGCCTGCTCCTCCTCGCTCAACTGGCGATGGGTGGTGGAGGCGGGGTGGCAGGCCAGCGACTTGGCATCGCCGATGTTGACCAACCGCTTGAAGATCTTGAGCGCATCGTAGAAGCGCACGCCCGCCTCGTAACCATCCTTCAGACCGAACGAGAGGATGGCCGAGGGGCGACCGGCCATGTACTTCTCTGCCAGCAGATAGTGGGGATGACCCGGCAGACCGGCGTAGCTGACCCAGGCCACCTTGGGGTGATGCTTGAGGTGATTGGCAACCCGCAGGGCGTTGTCGACGTGGCGTTCCATGCGCAGGCTCAGGGTCTCCAGCCCCTGCAGCAGCAGGAAGGCGTTCATTGGCGCCAGCGCTGCGCCGGTATTGCGCAGTGGCACTGTGCGTACCCGCCCGATAAAGGCGGCCGGGCCAAAGGCCTCGGTGTAGACCACCCCGTGGTAGGAGGGCTCCGGTTTGGTCAGCTGTGGGAAGCGCTCGGCGTGATCTGCCCAGGGGAACTTGCCCGAGTCGACGATGACGCCACCCAGCGAGTTGCCATGGCCGCCGACATATTTGGTGAGGCTGTGGACGACTATGTCAGCGCCATGTTCGATGGGTTTACAGAGCACCGGGGTGGCGACCGTGTTGTCGACGATGAGCGGCACGCCACGGGCATGGGCTGCCTTGGCCAGCGCGGCCAGATCGACGATGTTGCCCGCCGGGTTGCCGATGCTCTCGCAGTAGACCGCCTTGGTCTTGTCGTCGATGAGGGCGGCGATGGCTTCGGCGCTGTCATCCTTGGCGAAGCGCACCTCGACCCCGAAACTCGGCAGCATGTGGGCGAACAAGGTGTAGGTGCCGCCATAGAGCTGGGGCGTGGAGACAATGTTGTCACCGGCGGCGGTCAGCGCCTGAATGGCGTAGGTGATGGCGGCGGAACCTGCCGAGACCACCAGCGCGGCGATCCCTCCTTCCAGCGCGGCCATCCGCTGCTCCAGCACATCGTTGGTGGGGTTCATGATGCGGGTGTAGATGTTGCCCGGCACCGCCAGATTGAACAGATCCGCCCCGTGCTGGGCGCTCTCGAACTCGTAGGCCACCGTCTGGTAGATGGGCACGGCGACCGCCTTGGTGGTGGGGTCGCTGGAAAAGCCGTGGTGCAGGGCCAGGGTCGCATCTTTCATCACACACTCCTTGTTGGATGTTGCTTGTCGCAGTTATAGATGGATAGACGTCCAATCTATCAGGCCCGTGGCCGATGTAAACAGCAAGATCCGGCAAAGCAATGTCGCCCGCAGGGGATGCGCGTCCCGAGTGGTTGGTATGGCCCGCACTCAGAGGCGGCGGCGATACTCCTTGTCATCGATCTGGTTCATATCCCACTGCATCAGGCGGTTGAGCTGCTGCATGGGATCTTCGATAAGTGGCAAAGGGCGCGGCAGGATCCGCTTGAAGTAACGGCGCAAGGTCTGCTGGATCCGGTTCGGTTTGATGGGGTTGGCGTGGCTCATGATGGTGCTCCTCTGCTGTGGTTCTCACGTTCATCAGCAGTATTGAGCTAAAATGCGGAAGTAAAAACTGATGACTTATAGCAACAGGATTTCCTCTTTTATGCCGACCGGTCGCCTCTACCAGCAATTTCAACGACTCGCCCAGCTGCTTGGCAGCGACGAGCGGGAGATCAGTCTCGCCGAGGTGGCGGATCTGCTCTGCTGCACCCCGCGCAACGCCCGCCTGCTGCTACGGCGGATGCAGGATCAGGGCTGGCTCAGCTGGTCGGCGGAAGCGGGGCGGGGGCGGCGCTCCCGGCTCACCTTGCTCGACAGTCAGGAGAGCCTGACCCGGCGCCGCTTGCGGGATCTGCTCAGTCAGGGCCAGCTGGCGCAGGCGGTACGGCTGGCCGAAGATCGCCTCGATCTGCTCACTCCGCTGTTGATCGAACAGCTCGGTCAGGCCACCCGCGAGGGGCGCCAGATCCTGCGGGTGCCCTACTACCGGCCGCTGCCGCAGTTGCTGCCCACCGGCCCGATGCGCCGCTCCGAAATTCACCTGAGCCGCCAGATCTTCAACGGCCTCACCCGGCGAAATGAGGAAAATGGGGAAATCGAAGGGGATCTCGCCCACCACTGGGAGTGTCTGGGCCCCTGCCACTGGCGCTTCTACCTGCGTCCGGCGGTGCGCTTTCACCACGGCCGCGAGCTGGTGGTGGAGGATGTGATGGAGAGCCTGCTGGCCCTGCGGGATCGCCCGCTGTTCGCCCATCTGGACCGGCTGGAGAGCCCCTGGCCGCGCACCCTGGATCTCTATCTCGACAGCCCGGATCCCTGGCTGCCCCACCTGCTGGCGGAGCCGGTGGCGACCATTTTGCCGCGGGAGCTCAAGGGGGAGGCGGGCTTTGCCCTGCAACCTGTGGGCACTGGCCCTTACCGGGTGGCCGCCAACGATCCCCTGCATCTTTGCCTTGCGGCGTTTGACGACTACTTCGGCCTGCGGGCCCTGCTCGACGAGATCGATATCTGGATGCTGCCGGAGCTTGCTGAGCGGCTGGAGACTCACCTGCAGCTGGGGCGCGACAGCCCTGAGCTCGGCACCATGCGCGGCGAGTCGGAGCTGGAGTCGGGCTGCTACTTCCTGCTGCAGGACGATCGTTCCGGATCCTTGCAGGATCCCGCCCTGCGCCAGTGGCTCGGCCAGCTGCTCAATCCGGTTGCCCTGATGGGGCGGGTCGCCCCCGAGTTGCAACGGGGCTGGACCAGCGCCCTCGGCCTGCTGCCCCACTGGCGCGAAGCACTGCCCGCCCCCTTGCCCACACCGGCGCAGTTGCCGACGACCTTGGTGCTTGCCTGCTTCAACCAGCATCTGGAGTTCAACGAGTGCGCCAACGCCATGAGCAGCCTGCTGGCCGAACAGGGGATCCGGCTGGAGGTGCGCACCCTCGATTACGGTCGCTGGGTGAGTGGCGAGGATGAAGACGTGGATCTCTGGCTCGGCACCCTCAACCTCGAACATGCCGGCCCCTTTGCCCCCTACGCCTGGTTGCAGGGCACCCCGTTGCTGCGCAAGGTGTGGAGCAGTCAGCATGAGTTGTGGCAAGGGTTGATGCAGTGGCGGGCCAGTGGTGAGGAGCCCGGCCCCCGCGCCCTGCTGGCAACTGTGCAGCAGCAGAGCTGGTTTGTGCCGCTGTTTCACCACTGGCTGGAGCTGGAGAGCCGGGTCGGCGTGCACGGGGTGCGGATGACGGCGCTCGGCTGGTTCGATTTTCGCAGCGCCTGGTTGCGGCCGGAACTGGCTGTCAGCACTTGGGATAAGACGGGGAGGCTTGAGTCCTGATGCGGGGCGCGTTAGCCTGAGCGCGGTTCAATGACAAGGAGTCAACCCATGCTGGAAATGCAGATCCAACCCCGCTTTCAGGAGACGGATGCCCTCGGCCATATCAACAATACGGTGCCGGCGGTCTGGTTCGAATCGGCGCGGGATCCCCTGTTCCGGATCTTTTCCCCCGATCTGGATGTGCATAACTGGCATCTGATCATCGCGGGCTATACGGTGCAGTTCAAACGGGAGCTGTTCTACGGCCAGCCGGTCACCATCAAGACCGGCGTGCGCCGCATCGGCACCAGCTCATTTACGGTCTGGCAGGAGGCCTGGCAGGGCGGCGAACTGGCCGTCACCGCCGAAACGACCCTGATCCATTTTGACTACCGGACCCGCCAATCCCTGCCCCTGAGCGATGTTCACCGGGAAGGGCTGCGGGCCTGGCTGACAGAGAGTTAACCACGGGCCGGATGGCCCATCACAGGAGTGTTATGTACAACTCAATGCGCAACACAGCGATCGCGCTGACCCTGGGATTCTGCTCCCTCCCTTCTCTGGCCGCTTCTCTCGCCGAGCAGTTTACCCTGATGGAGAAGGGGGCCGAGAGCGCCCTCGATACCCGTCAATTCAGCCATGACGGCGTCGATATCAAGGCCTGGATCGATGGCGCCCCGGTCATCATCGCCGTGCCCATCATGAACGAGCTGGGCAAGCTGGAAGGGGAGAGCCGTTACTACTTCAAGGGCGGCAAGCTGTTCGGGGTCAAAGAGCCCGCCGCCCAGTTTGCCTTTGACGACAGCGGCAAGCTGACCCAATGGCTGGACGAGAAGGGGCAGCCCGCCGAGTTCGTCAGCAAGATGAGCATTCAGCAGCGTCAGGAGTGGCTCACCAAGCGGGCCGCCGAGCTGAGCAAGCTGTTTGTGGTGAGCGCGGCCGAACAGAAGGCGGCCAAGGGTGGCGTCAAGCTGAAGGGGGCGGATCTCGCTCACTGGCTATGCAACGGCAAACTGATGGATCTCGCCCACGGCGACAAGGTGATCTTCGAGCAGGATAAGCTGAAGATTGGCGAGCAGGGGATCGAAGGGGAGGTCTCCCTGCGTCAGGATAAGGGGTGGCAGGAGCTGAGCCTCAAGTGCGAGGTGCAGGGCACCCAAGTGACCCGCCTCACCTGGCAGCCGCTGCCGGGGGCCAACAAGCCGCAATAAGCGCAATAGCAAGGGGGCCCATCACGGGCCCCCTTCTCATTCGGCTTGTGGCTCACCCAGTTTGAGCCGGGTGAGCGCCTCGACCCGGCGCCACTGTCCGGGCTCGAACCAGCGGGCCAGCAGCTCCTGCTGCTGTTCGGCCCGGGCCTCGTTCGGCAGTTGTCTGAGCTCGGCCAGAAAGCCGCTGAGCTGCTCCTCGAACCCTTGCCGGTTCTGCTCCAGCTGGCGCATCCGATCCACCGCTTCCGGCCCCCCCGTCTCCAGCAGCAGAGCCTCCCGTTTGGCCGGGTCCATCTGTGCCAGCCCTTGCAACTCCCCAAGCAGGCGGCTGTTGGCCTCCGCCTCGCGAAACCAGTCCGGTTGCTCCGCCAGCCAGAGATCCAGCTCGCTGGCCAGCTGCGACTTGTCGCTGTCTCTTGCCTCCGCCAGCGCCCTGCGGCGCAGGGTCAGCTGCTCCATCAGCCGATCCTCGGCAAACAGTTGGGCCTGCTCCGCCGGGGTAAAGCTCTGCTGGCGCAGCTGCTCTCGCTCGTCAAACAGGATCTGCAAGCTGGCGAGGGAGATCTCGGTGGGCACCGTCAGGCTGCTCTGGGCGGAGACAAAGGTGCGATAGCGCGCCTGCAGGGCATCGGCGGTCTCCTGCTCGGGATCGTGCGGGTGGCTCTGTGCATGCTGATTGGTTTGAGCCTGTGATGAGTCTGCCGTCGGTGCTGTGGGCCAGAGCAACACCCCGCCAAGCAGCAGGGTGATGGCGCAGGGCACGACGAGCAGGGTGGCGATCTTCATAGTCCCAGCTCCTTGAGACGGTTGGCATGCTGGCGATAGAGAGTGACCGGATCGGTCTCGAACAGATGGTGGATGCCGAATGACTGGTTCACTTCGTCCAGATGGTTCATCCGGTAGTCGGTGCCGATCACCTTGCCGAGGTGACTGCTGCAGACTCCGACCAGTCCGTCATTGGGCTCTTTGAAGAAGGCGCCGGTCAGCGCCAGCGCCGGATCCACCGGATCCAGCAGATTGGTCAGGTTGCCGCGCCCGCTCCAGGAGAAGTAGTAGACGCCGTTGCTGGCCTGCATCGGCCCCTCGCCGCAATAGCGGCTGGGCAGCCCCTCCGGGTAGCGCTGGTTGAACTGGCTGGCCCCCTTGCTGGTCAGGGCATCGAGGGCGGCGACCGGATCTTGCGGCAGTTGGCTCCCGCCCGAGAGCAGTGAAATCATGCCGGAGAGGGCGTGGGCAGCGGCGGCCGCCAGTTTCTCGGCGGCGCTGCCGGGGGCGGCATTGGCCCGCACCAGATCGGCGATCTCTGAGCCGTAGTTGACCCCGCCGACGCTGGTGGCGGAGGCGACCAGCTCGGGGGCGACCGAGGCGACATAGCGGATGGTGGGACCGCCGTGGGAGTGGCCGATCAGGTTGACCTTCTCGGCGCCGGTGGCCGCCAGCAGCAGCTCGACCTGGGCGAGCAGCTGTTCGCCCCGTTGCTCCGAACTGGCGGTGGCCGATACCTGAGCCACGTAGACTTTGGCACCATCCCGGCTCAGGGCCTGGGGAATGCCGTAGAAGTAATCGACCCCGAGTAGCTTGTCGAAACCGAACAGGCCGTGCACCAGCACTATGGGGTAGCGGGTCTGGGTGTATCCGCTGGCGTGTGCCAGCATGGGCAGGGTGCAGAGCAGCATCAGAAGCCATCTCTTCATCATCAGCATCCTTGTTGATTCGTGAGGAACAGATTGTGTGGCGTACTCCATGTTCGCCGGTGCCAGTATGGTGGCTGCTGACGGGAGAGGCTGTGAGGGGGATCGCAACTCGGGATTCAAAAGGGATTCAGGGTGCGGGCGGGGAGGCTGAACTCCCCGCCCTGCGGCTTATTGCCACTCCACCAGGTGATACTGCTTCTTGCCCCGGCGCAGCAGCAGGTAGCGGCCAAACAGCCGATCATCGGCACTCAGCTGTTCATCCTGCTTGATCACACCATTGAGGCTGATGGCCCCCGCCGCCAGCAGCTCGCGGGCGATGCGTTTGGAGTTCGCCAGACCGCAGCTGACCAGCAGGCTGACCAGATCCGTCTCGCCGCTGACGGTGCTGCTCGGCATGCCATCCTGCGCCAGCTGGGCCAGATCGCTCTCGCCGAGGCGGGCTACATCGCCGCTAAACAGCAGCTCGCTGATGCGCTGCACCGCCGCCAGCGCCGCCTTGCCGTGTACCAGCTCGGTCAGCTCGTTCGCCAACACCTGCTGGGCCTGCTTGCGCCCCTGCCGCTTCGCGTCTTCCGCCTCCAGTGCATCAATCTCGCTCAGCGGCATAAAGCTGTAGTAGCGCAGGAAGCGGTAGACATCCTCATCTGCGGTGCCGAGCCAGAACTGGTAGAAGGCGTAAGGGGAGGTGAGCGCCGGATCGAGCCAGACCGCGCCCCCTTCGGTCTTGCCAAACTTGGTGCCGTCCGCCTTGGTGATAAGGGGCAGGGTCATGCCGTGCACCTGCGCCTGATGGAGGCGACGGGTGAGATCCATGCCGCTGGTGATATTGCCCCACTGGTCGTTGCCACCAATCTGCAGGGTGCAACCGAGCCGCTGGTGCAGCACCGCAAAGTCGTAGGATTGCAGCAGGGCGTAAGAGAACTCGGTGAACGAGATGCCCTGATCCGGGCGGGCCAGTCGCTGGCGCACCGACTCCCGCGCCAGCATGCCGTTGACCGAGAAGTGCTTGCCGATATCCCGCAGAAAATCGAGGGCGGACATCTGCCCCATCCAGTCGCCATTGTTGACCAGTTGCGGGGCCGACAGGCCATCATCGGCGGGCAGCAGCGCCCTGATTTGGGCCGACAGGCTGGCGACCCAACCCTGCACAGTATCGGCACTGTTGAGGCTGCGCTCGGTCGCCTTGAAGCTGGGATCGCCGATAAGGCCGGTTGCCCCGCCCACCAGTGCCACCGGGGTGTGGCCCGCCAGCTGGAAGCGGCGCAGCATCAAGAGCGGCACCAGATGACCGATATGCAGGCTGCCGGCGGTGGGATCGAACCCGCAATAGACGGTGCGCGAGGTGGCAAGATGATCGGCCAGGGCCGCCGGGTCGGAATTCTGGGCCACAAGGCCGCGCTCGGTCAGCTCATCGAGCAGGTGGGGGTTGATCATGTGTGCTCCAACAACAGGGGAAAAGCCGTCATCCTCGCCGTTCTGGCTGGTGGCGGATATGTCCCCTGAGGGACATTTTTGCCACTCTCGTGCTAGCATTCAGCCATAGCGGAGAATCGCTCCCCGTCACCGGAAACGTGCCAACATGACCCAGCCATTCACCACAGATGCCTTGACCCGCAGCATGACCGAGGTGGTCGATGCCCTGCACAGCAGCGCCTTTCCGGCGGCGCTGGTGCGGCTGATCCAGCAGCAGGTGGCGTTTGATTGCGCCCTGCTGCTCGGGGTGGGGCAGCGGCCCGTCTACCTCTACGACAACCTCAACCATCAGCGGGCTCTGCTCTTTGATCGCTACCTCACCAGCCACTTCAGTCAGGATCCCTTTATGCAGGCGCTGGAGCAGGGCTTGCCTGCCGGCGTCTGGACCCTGGCGCAGGTCTCCCAAGGGCGGCTCGATCCCGAATATCGCCACCACTTCTATCAGGCCACCGGCTGGCAGGAGGAGGTGGGGCTGATCCTGCCGGTGCGGGATGGACTGACACTGATGCTGTTTCTCGGGCGACTCGACAAGCGCAGTACCCTCAGCCGTGACGAGCTGGCGAGGCTGGAGCAGCTGTTCCCGCTGGTGCATTCGCTCTGTCGTCAGCAGTGGCGGCAGAGCCAGCCGCTGCTGGCACAGAGCACGGTGCTGCCAGACAGCGCCAGCATCCGGAGTGCGGTGGAGCAGGCGATGGCGAGTGTCGGGGGCGATAGGCTTACCCGGCGCGAGCGGCAGGTGGCGGAGTTGTTGCTGCAGGGGCTGGATACGGAGGCGATTGCCGCGGAGCTCGGGATTGGCAGCGGTACGGTGAAGAATCACCGCAAGCATCTCTATGGCAAGCTGCGGCTCGGCTCGCGGGCAGAGCTGTTTCATCTCTTCCTCAACCATCTGATCACCACAGAGGGAAGAGGATGAACCGGGGTTACTCGATCTTCGGTAGCGGCTTATCGCTTTGGGGAAGGTTACTGAGTCGCTGGTAGCGTTCCATCAACTGCCGGTATTCGCTACCGAGACGAACCTGATCGAGGGCTTGTTGCAACCGGGCGACCTGCTGCCGATCCGCCCGCGGGTTGAAAGCAAAGCAGTTGTCCTGTTCCTCCAGCACTGCGACAGAGATGAAATCTTCCGCGGCAAATCCCAGAGCTTTCAGTTGATGGAATAACATCACCTCGTTGCCTGCTACCAGATCTGTACGGGCCATGATGAGCTGGCGTACCACCTGCTCCATGCGCTCCACCGCCATCATGTTGCCCGGGCTGATGCCGCGGTTGAGCAGTAACTGCTCCCCCACGTCAGCCTGCATTACCCCTACCTGCAGTTTGGCCAGATCCCCCTTGCCGGTCACTCTGGGGGCATCCTGTTTTCGTCCGACCAGCGTCACTCGCGAGTGGCTGATGGGGCAAACCCATAGGAAATGGGGATCACGCTCTTTGGTTCTGGCGGTGGTAAAAAGAACGGCCTCCGGTTGCTGGGTCAGCAGATACCAACCGCGGGCCCATGGCAGAAATTGGATCGGTTGCTCCGGCTCCCCCAGCTCGCGCCACATCAGCCGCAGCAGCTCAACTGCCAGCCCGATGGGCTTGCCCTCCTTGTCCAGCCCGTTGAGGGGCATGTTCTGCTCCGAGTAATAGATAAAGGCGGACCGTGCGGGGAAGCTGGTCAGCAGGAGCAGGGCGATAAGGGCCGCGAGCAGGGATCGCATGGCGCACTCCTTGTGCAGGGAATTACCTATCAGTCTATGTGTCCTTGGCCGGAAGTTCATAGTCGGGTCGCGGATACCGCGACAGGCCACCTTGCGGTGACCTGTCGGTTTATTTTAGCAGGGCCTCCATCTCCGCCTCTGCCTTGGCGCGAGCCTCGGCTTCTGCTGCTATGGCGGCATCGGTGGCGCTCTCTCCGGCCGTATGGGGGGCGGCACTGACGGCCTGTTTGGCTGGCGCGGCAACAGCCTTGGTGGCTTCCTGTGTCACAGTAGCTGCGGCGGTGCTGACTGCCTGTTTGGCAGGAACGACAACAGCCTTGGTGGCCTCTTGCGTCGCGGTCGCAGCGGCGCTGCTGACGGCTTGCTTGGCTGGAGCGGCAACGGCCTTGGTGGCTTCTTGCGTCGCGGTCGCAGCGGCGCTGCTGACGGCTTGTTTGGCAGGAACGGCAACGGCCTTGGTGGCTTCTTGCGTCACGGTTGCGGCGGCGGTGCTGACGGCTTGTTTGGCAGAAGTGGCAACGGCCTTGGTGGCTTCTTGCGTTGCGGTCGCAGCGGTGCTGCTCACCGCCTGTTTGGCGGGTGCAGTGACTGCGGTGGTTGCACTACGGGTCAGATCGGTCGCGCTTTGGCTTACCGCTTGGGTGGCCTGCCCTGTGGCGTTGGCGGCTGCGCCGCTGATAGCCTGACTTGCACTGTTGGTCAGCGAGCCGGTGACGCCGCGGGTCACTGTGCCCAGAGCGCTGCCAAGGGAGAAGGGGGAGGCGCCACTCTGACTGGTCGCCGCCCCGGTCAGGGCATTGGCCGCCGGGGTGAGCTGGCTGGTGGGGGTCTGCCAGCCCTGCATGGCGGTTGGCCATGTCGGTGCCGTGCCCGCCAGATTTTCGCCGAAGGTCAGGGTGGTGCCATCCCCTTTTTGCAGCAATACAGACATCTGGTTGGTTTGCGAGTTCCACACCATCCCCGCCTGCTTGGCGATATCCGGCACGGGCGCATACTCGGAGACCACATAGAAAAGCGGCCCCTCCTGCTGTAACTTGTCGGCAGTCTTGAGCAACTGCATGGTGCTGTCGTAATTGGGGCCAAGGATGGCGGTCATCCGATCCTTGATCAGGGGTTGTTCGAACAGATTGACCTCGTTCGGGTCAAAGCCGACCAGCGGCTTGAGCAGGGCCCACATCAGCTGGCTGGTGGGGCTCATCATTAGCAATGGGGCAACGCAGGCGGACAACATCAGGCTCAGGCAGGCAGCCTTGAGCAACGGCATGATACGCATTGGGATAAGATCCAAATAACGATTTGATAAATAAGGTTATATTTTGTCAGGACGTGACAAATTCACCGGGAGTTTGCGCGTGGCAGCGAGAGACTGCCCGCAGGCGCTGGCAGGCTACCATATTGGTTCCACAATGCCAGCAGGCTGTATGATTATCCGTCAAGTAAACTCGGGGCCGGGTTGATTGCTGGAGTGGGCCTGAGAGTCTGGCGTTCCCCTGCGATGGTGCTGCCAGTGGCCACATGGCAGCAAAACCAGAAGAGGATTTCAGGGGGCCAGTGAGGCTTTTC
This sequence comes from Aeromonas sp. 604443, assembly GCF_049170315.1. Lineage (NCBI taxonomy): Bacteria > Pseudomonadati > Pseudomonadota > Gammaproteobacteria > Aeromonadales > Aeromonadaceae > Aeromonas > Aeromonas sp. 604443. Next base: position 186,836 of record NZ_JAAKMI010000006.1, on the reverse strand, counting down.
TTGATCCAGCTAAAGACATGGACGTGATCCCTGTCGCATAATGCAGCTCCTTTCTACTCTTGGCTGGAACCTAAGAAATGGCTCGTCGCTCTTCCAATGCACAACGTCGTCGCAGTAGCTGGTGGTACAAACGCCTGTTGGCAAGGGAGCGGCAAGAGCGCGAAGCGCGTTCCGTCCGGGATTGATAAAGCATTGAAAAACGGAGCGTTTGCTCCGTTTTTTTTCACCTATGAAACTGGCTGAATGGCTCAGTGTGCAGCCCTGTCTGCCGACAATAAATCACTCTGACCGTGCCGGTTGTATGGACTGATGCGATGGATGATGCATGATGGACGTTTCGAGAAGGAGCCTCATATGCAGATTACCATCCGTCATGCCGAATCCGCCGATGCCCCCGCCTTGCGGGATCTCTATGCCATGCCCAATGCCCAGGCGGGCACTTTGCACTTGCCTATGTCTCCCCTTAGCCAGTGGCAGAAGCGGTTGGAGAGTGACAGCGTGGTGGCACTGGTCGCCGATGTTGACGGCTTGCTGGTAGGCCAGCTCTCGCTGCTGGTTGAGCCCAATCCGAGACGCAAGCATGTGGCCTGTATCGGTATGGGGGTACGGGATGACTGGGCAGGCAAGGGGGTGGGCTCTGCCCTGATGGCTGCGGCGTTGGATCTGGCCGATAACTGGCTCAACCTGCACCGGATTGAGCTGACCGTCTATACCGACAATGAGGCCGCACAGGCGCTCTATCGCAAGTTCGGTTTCACGTAGGAGGGGCTGGCTCGTGACTATGCCTTCCGGCAAGGGCGCTATGTGGATGTGTTCTATATGGCTAGAGTTGCGGGGGGCGTCAGTCGCTAACGGCATGGTCGATTATCAGGCCAGATTGCGCCCGGTGATCCGGGCGCTGGAGCAGAATCCCGAGCTCTGCCTCAGTGAGGCGGCCAGTCTTGCGGCGCTCTCCAGCTATCACTTTCATCGGGTCTTTACCGCCGTCACCGGTGAAACCCCGACCGAGATGCAGCGCCGCCTGCGGTTGGAGCGGGTTGCTCGCTCTCTCTGCTACAGTCGCGACCCGATCACCGAGATTGCCTTCTCGGCCGGTTTTGCCAGCTCACAGGCCTTTGCCAAGGCGTTTCGCAAGCAGTTTGCCATGGCACCGGGGATGTTGCGCCGCCAGCCGTCACTCTTGCAACTGAGCAAGAATGGACACGCGGCTGCCCGGGTCTCTGATTATGCTGAAGGCCGTTCCAGTGAAAGGAGGCTACAGATGAAAACCGAACAGATGGCTGCGCGCACTCTGGCCTATATCCGGGTCACCGGCCCTTACGGCATAGGCTATGAGCCGGTGTGTGACCAGCTCTATCAATGGGCTGTCGGGTTGGGCTTGGCCGAAGGGGAGTGGATCTTCATCTACCACGACAACCCCGAAGTGACGGCTCCCCAGCAGTGCCGCACCGATATTTGCGTCACCGTGCCGGCGGGCATCAGGGGAAGTGGCAATGTGGAGATCCAGCAGCTGGCGGGCGGCCGCTATGGCCAGTCACGTTTTACCGTGACCGACCCGGCCCAGTACCCCGCACTCTGGCAGCAACATATCGGTGAGGTGGTAGCGGCCGGTTTCGAATTTGATGATCGACCCTGTTTCGAGCTCTATCACAGCTTCGATCCGGTGACCAAGGTGGCCGATGTGAGCTTTTGCTCCAGCCTAAAGGGTTAGGGCACAACAAGACGTAAGGGATGGTACAGAGCATCGCGCAGAAATTAGAGAGCCGGACAGTGTCCGGCTCTTTTGCATCTGGCGGTTGGGCAGCGGTTAGCGCTGGAACCCCTTCTGGGCGAACTTGGGGCGGGCGTTCATGATCTGCTCCACCTGTTCGTCGCTCATCTTGCCACGCGACAGCCCCAGCACCTTGTAGGTGAGCAGCGGTCGGGCGGGCAGGGCGATCATCAGGGCGCGGATCTGGTTCTCGTCATCCTTATCTCGGGTCGGCTTGCCGTAGGCATAGGTGAGGACGCCGGCATCCATCAGGTTTTTGACGGCGGGCTCGGTGATCGGCAAGTTTATGACGCTTTTACGCTGCAGCACGAACTCGCGCAGCACCGCCTTTTCGTTGAAGTCGAGGAAGCCGATCATCTGGGCCAGCTGGTCCTGCTGACGGCGCGCCTGCCACTCTTCGCAAGCCCACTCCCAGGCGATCAGGAAGCCCTGACTGCAGAAGTAGGAGATGGCGATCAGCATGCCGACCCCCAGCCAGGCCGCATGATCCGCAGCCCACTGGCTGACGGCCCCTTTCATCAGCCCGGCCGGAAACAGCAAAATGATGCTGCAACAGAGCAACAACCAGACCATCAGCCAATTGAGGCGGCTGAGTTGATAGAAATGTTGGATCCACCGTTTCATTGTTCATCCTTCCCAAACTGTTGTGGATAGTGAACTACCTACAGCAATCGGTGTGCCAACAGCGTAATGGCGCCGGGTAGGGGAGGCTGGCGATACATTTCCTTACAACTTATTGAATGAGTTATCAGTAATTTGCCTTGTGAGGTGACGGTCGAGTTGGTAAAACGTCCCCTCAGTCATTGGGGAGTAGCAACCCGCCCGTATTCCGGGCCGGGCCCATGTCAACACTCTTGGATCCTCGCATCCATGGCATGGGCGGCGATAGGCACTATCGCTCTGCAAGACCTTTGGCCTCGATATGCACGCCAGCCGGGCGAGCCATGTCGGGTCCATCGGTTATTCTGCTCGCCTGGCGGTATCTATTATGTTGATTACCCTGCTGTTATTTCTCGTCTCTGCGGTCACCATCTACCTTGCCTGCGAATACTTCGTTAACGGCATCGAATGGACCGGACACCACTTCAAACTCTCGCAAAGTGCCACTGGTTCGCTGCTGGCTGCACTGGGTACGGCGCTGCCCGAATGCATCGTCACCCTGACCGCCCTGCTGATAGGCAATACAACCGCCCAGCAGGAGATCGGCATCGGCGCCGCCCTCGGCGGGCCGCTGGTGCTGGCCACCATCGGCTATGGTGCGGTCGGTCTCACTCTGCTGCTTTGCATGGGGCGTACCGAGCGCGCCATCAATGGGGAGGTACAGCGCGAGATTGGCCGGGATCAGCGCTGGTTTATGGGAATCTTTCTGGTGGCCACTGTACTGGGTCTGGTCGCCTTTACCGGCAAGAGCTGGCTGGCCCCGCTCTTCCTGCTGGTCTACCTCGTCTATGTAAGGCGCGAGCTGAAGCAGAGCGACAGCCATGAGGTCGAGTTGCCTGAGCCCCTCAAGCTGGCTCCAAATGCCGGGATCCCGCCTCTTGGCAAGGTGCTGCTGCAGACGCTGGCTGCGTTAGTGGTGGTGGCGCTGGCGGCACAGCTGTTTGTCCATCAGCTGGAGAGCATGGGCGAACTGTTTGGCCTCTCGCCGGTGCTGGCGGCCCTGCTGTTGAGTCCGGTGGCGACCGAGATGCCGGAGCTGATGAACGTGCTGATCTGGGTGCGACAGGGCAAGAATCGGCTGGCGCTGGCCAATATCTCCGGGGCCATGATGATCCAGGGCACTATCCCCAAGGCCTTCTGCTTGATCTTCACCCCCTGGTTGCTGGATGGTGCCATGATGGCCTCCTCGCTGGTGACGCTGCTGGCGGTGGGGTTGCTCTGGTGGGGGTTCAGAAAGGGAGTGATGACCGCCGGGCGGTTGGCGCTGGTGGGCTTGCTCTATCTCGGTTTTTGCGGCTGGCTGCTGGTGAGCTGAAGCGGGAAGCGCGGATATGAAAAAGCCCCCTTGGCAGGGGGCTTTGTTGTATCGGTTGGGGCGGTGCTTACAGCGCGGCGATTTCAGCCTGCTGGGCTTCCAGCTTGGTCAGCTGGAGACGGTAATCTTCCAGCTTCTCGCGCTCTTTGGCGATGACCGCTTCCGGCGCCTTGGCGACGAAGGCTTCGTTGCCGAGTTTGCCTTCGATACGGCCGCACTCGCCCACCAGACGGGCAACCTCTTTAGCCAGACGGGCCAGTTCGGCATCCTTGTCGATGAGACCGGCCATCGGGATCATCAGCTCGGTAGCGCCGATCAGCTTCTTCACTGACAGCGGGGCGGTTTCACCGTCCGCCAGAACGCGGATGGACTCCAGACGGGCCAGCGACTTGAGGAAGGCCTCGTTGTCAGCGGCGCGCTGGGCATCCTTGGCATCGCACTGGAGCAGCACGTTGAGGGGCACGCTCGGGGCCACGTTCATCTCGGCGCGGATGTTGCGGATGCTGACGATGAACTCCTTCACCCACTCCTGATCCGCCATCGCGGCTTCGTCCACCTTGGCGGCGTCGAACTCCGGGAAGGCCTGCATCATGATGGTGTCGGCGTGTACGCCGGCCAGCGGGGCGACCGATTTCCAGATGGTCTCGGTGATGAACGGGATGATCGGGTGCGCCAGACGCAGCAGGGTTTCCAGCACGGTCACCAGGGTGTGGCGGGCAGCGCGCTGCTCGGCCTCGGAACCCTTGGTCAGTACCGGCTTGGTCAGCTCCAGATACCAGTCACAGAACTGGTTCCAGATAAACTCGTACAGCACGCCAGCCGCGATGTCGAAGCGGTAGGTATCGAGGGCGGTGCGGAAGTCACGGATGGCCACTTGCAGCTGGGACTGGATCCAGCGATCCGCCAGGCTGAACTGCATCTCGCCGCCGTTGAAGCCGCAATCCTGATCTTCGGTGTTCATCAGCACATAGCGGGAGGCGTTCCACAACTTGTTGCAGAAGTTGTTGTAGCCATCCAGGCGCTTCATGTCCCAGTTGATGTCACGACCGGTAGAGGCCAGCGCCGCCAGCGTGAAGCGCAGGGCGTCGGTGCCGTGGGCATCGATCCCTTCCGGGAATTGCTTGGCGGTACGCTTGGCGATCTTCTCGGCCATCTGCGGCTGCATCATGTTGCCGGTGCGCTTCTCCAGCAGATCTTCCAGCGAGATGCCATCGATCATGTCGAGGGGGTCCAGCACGTTGCCCTTGGACTTGGACATCTTCTGGCCCTCTTCGTCACGGATTAGGCCGGTGATGTAGACGGTCTTGAACGGGACTTGTGGCTGGCCGTTTTCGTCCTTGATGAAGTGCATGGTCATCATGATCATCCGGGCAATCCAGAAGAAGATGATGTCGAAGCCGCTCATCAGCACGTCGGTCGGGTGGAAGGTCTTGAGCGCCTCTGTGTTGTTCGGCCAGCCCAGGGTGGAGAAGGTCCACAGGGCGGAGCTGAACCAGGTGTCGAGCACATCTTCGTCCTGACGCAGGGTAGTCACGGACGGGATGCTGTGCTTTGCGCGCACTTCATCTTCGCTGCGGCCCACGTAGACGTTGCCGGCGTCGTCATACCATGCAGGGATGCGGTGACCCCACCACAGCTGACGGGAGACGCACCAGTCCTGAATGTCGCGCATCCAGGAGAAGTACATGTTTTCGTACTGCTTTGGCACGAACTGGATGCGGCCATCTTCCACCGCCTCGATGGCGGTCTTGGCCATCGGTGCCACGCGTACGTACCACTGGTCGGTCAGCATCGGCTCGATGGGCACGCCACCGCGATCGCCGTAAGGCTGCTGCAGCACGTGATCCTTGATCTCGGCCAAGAGGCCCAGCTCGTCCAGCTTGGCGACGATGGCCTTGCGGGCGGCGAAGCGCTCCATCCCGGCGAATTCGGTCGGCAGGGCGGCGTCATAGGCGGTGCTGGGGTTGCCGTTGCTGTCGACCACTTCGGCCTCGGCACGCACGTGGGCGTCCAGGGTGAAGATGTTGATCATTGGCAGGTTGTGGCGCTTGCCCACTTCGTTGTCGTTGAAGTCGTGGGCCGGGGTGATCTTCACGCAGCCGGTGCCCTTCTCCATGTCGGCGTGTTCGTCGGCAACGATGGGGATCAGACGATTCACCAGCGGCAGCAGAATGTGCTGACCGATCAGCGCCTTGTAGCGCGGGTCTTCCGGGTTTACCGCGACGGCGGTATCACCCAGCATGGTTTCCGGACGGGTGGTGGCGACGATCAGGTGATCCTGGCCTTCGGCAGTCTTGGCGCCGTTGGCCAGCGGGTAGCGCAGGTGCCACATGTGGCCCTTGATCTCGCGGTTTTCCACTTCCAGATCGGAGATGGCGGTGTTGAGCTTGGGATCCCAGTTCACCAGACGCTTGCCACGGTACATCAGGCCATCTTCGTAGAGACGGACGAACACTTCCTGCACGGCGGCAGAGAGCCCCTCATCCATGGTGAAGCGCTCGCGCTCCCAATCCACGGAGTCACCCAGACGGCGCATCTGGCGGGTGATGGTGCCGCCGGACTCTTCCTTCCACTGCCAGATCTTGTCGATGAAGGCTTCCCGGCCGTAATCGTGGCGGGTTTTGCCCTCTTCTGCGGCGATCTTGCGCTCAACCACCATCTGGGTGGCGATACCGGCGTGGTCGGTACCCGCCTGCCACAGGGTATTCTTGCCCTGCATGCGGTTGTAGCGGATCAGGGTATCCATCAGGGTTTGCTGGAAGGCGTGACCCATGTGCAGGCTGCCGGTGACGTTCGGCGGCGGGATCATGATGCAGAAGGAGTCTTTGCTGGTGTCGCCGTGGGGCTTGAAGTAACCCTGGGCTTCCCAGTGCTGATAGAGCGCCTGTTCGATGGCGTTGTGATTAAAAGTCTTTTCCATGGTCTCGCCGTAATCTGGATGGATGGAGTCTGGTGTTGATTCTTTATGGATCAATTGGTTGCAGTCAGGGCTGCGCCGGATCCGGTGCGGCAAGGACGGGCTGATCCCTCATTTCGAGGGCATGGCCTGCCTGGCGATAGTGCTTGTAGCGCTCGCGAGCTTGCTGCTTTTGTGTTTCGTCAGTGGGGACAAAATCTACCACTTGAGCGAAGTGTCCTGCAAACAAAGGTGTCGCAGTGGCCAGATTGATGAGGCGGGCGTAGCGCCGTTTCGGTGGCTGATAGCCGATCTCCACCGGGGCCATGCCACTTTCGCCTTGCAGCTGGTGCGGCACGAAGCGCTCCGGTGGCAGTTGCCACAACAGCTCGTCCAGACGCAGGGCCTGGGCCTCATCGTTGCAGAACAGGTAGATATGGCCCGTGCCCCACGACTCGGCCGCAAGAGTACAGGCCAGTCGCTCGACCGCAGAGGCCTGCGTGTCATCCTGTTCGCTCATCAGGTAAAAGGTCACTTGGCTCATCAGGTTGATCCCGTTTTGCGGTGACGGACTGTTGACCGCCTCATGAGGCTGACGGGGCGTTTCCCGTCCGCAACTCACTGATTCAAGAATGAAACAAGGAAGAGGCGGGCCTCTTCCTTGTGGTTCAGGGTAACGCCAACCCTTCCGATGCAGCCATCGGCAGGGGCCGGAGAGTTACTCTTTCTCTTCGATATCCACGCCAGCCCGGTTCAGCAGGAACTGGGTCAGCAGGGGCACCGGACGACCGGTGGAGCCTTTGTCTTTGCCACTCTTCCAGGCAGTCCCGGCGATATCCAGGTGGGCCCAGTTGTACTTCTTGGTGAAGCGTGACAGGAAGGCGGCTGCGGTGATGGTGCCGGCCGGACGACCGCCGATGTTGGCCATGTCGGCGAACGGGCTGTCGATCTGCTCCTGATACTCGTCAAATAGCGGCAGACGCCAGGCGCGATCACCCGCCTGCTCGGAGGCGTTGAGCAGCTCGTGGGCCAGCGGGTTGTGGTTGGCCAGCAGACCCGAGGTGTGGTGGCCCAGCGCGATGACGCAGGCACCGGTCAGGGTCGCCACGTCGATGACGGTTTCCGGATCGAAGCGGTCCACATAGGTCAGCGCATCACACAGCACCAGACGACCTTCCGCATCGGTGTTGAGCACTTCGATGGTCTGGCCGGACATGGAGGTGAGGATGTCACCCGGACGATAGGCGTTGCCACCCGGCATGTTCTCGCAGCCTGCCAGCACGCCGATGACGTTGATCGGCAGTTGCAGCTGGGCCAGCGCATGCATGGTACCGAGCACGGAGGCGGCACCACCCATGTCGTACTTCATCTCGTCCATGCCGTCGGCCGGCTTGATGGAGATGCCGCCGGAGTCGAAGGTCAGACCCTTGCCAACCAGCACGATGGGCTTGGCATCCGGATGACCCTTGTATTCGATGATGGCCATCATGGCTTCGTTGTCGGAGCCGCGAGCCACGGCCAGATAGGAGTTCATGCCGAGTTCGGCCATCTCCTGCTCGCCCACCACCTTGGTGGTGATGTTGTCGTAGGCATCGGCCAGACGACGGGCCTGGGAGGCCAGATAGGCCGGGTTGCAGACGTTGGGCGGCATGTTCGCCACGTCGCGGCAGACCCGCACACCCTTGGCCACGGCCAGACCGTGAGCGATGGCTTTTTCACCAATGGTCAGTTCCCGACGCGTCGGCACGTTGAATACCAGCTTGCGCAGCGGGCGACGTGGCTCGGCCTTGTTGGTCTTGAACTGATCAAAGCTGTAGAGGCCCGCCTTGGTGGTTTCTACCGCCTGGCGCACCTTCCAATAGGTATCCCGACCCTTGACGTGCAGCTCGGTGAGGAAACAGACCGCTTCCATGGAGCCGGTTTCGTTCAGGGTGGTGATGGTCTTGTTGATGATCTGCTTGTACTGGCGTTCGTCGAGTTCCCGCTCCTTGCCGCATCCGACCAGCAGTACGCGCTCGCTGAGCACGCCCGGTACTTGATGCAGCAGCAGCATCTGGCCTGGTTTCCCTTCCAGGTCGCCACGGCGCAGCAGCGAACTGATATAGCCATCGCTGATCTTGTCCAGTTGTTCGGCAACCGGAGAGAGGCGACGCGGCTCAAATACGCCGACTACGACGCAGGCGCTCCGTTGCTTCTCTGGACTGCCACTCTTTACACTGAACTCCATGGAATCTCCTACATCCTAAAGACAAAAGGCACCTTTTATTGAATAATGCGGTGCTTGTTGGGGTATCAGAGGCGGAGCGAACAGCCACAGGCTCCGCAGTTCAAACTGGTAAAAATCCAATATACGGCCCTATTTTTCAGGCATTCGACTAAAAACACAAGTTTACTTGGGAATGACTGTGATCGTTTTCCGATATTTGTTCAGGGAAACCCTGAAAACCCAGCTGGCAGTGTTATTCGTATTGCTGCTTATCTTTGTCAGCCAACAATTTATCAAGATCATCGGTGATGCCGCCGATGGCGAGGTGCCGACACGTCTGGTCTCCACCCTGCTGCTGCTCAACTTGCCCAATATGGCGCTGTTGATGCTGCCTATCAGTCTCTTTTTAGCCATTTTGTTTGCCCATGGTCGCCTCTACGCCGAAAGCGAGATGACGGTGATGCATGCGGTGGGTTTCAGCCACCGTTTCGTAATGCGCAGCGCCATGTTGCTGGCCTTGCTGACCGCTGCAGTCGCAGCGTTCAACACCGGCTGGATCGCCCCGCAGGCCAAGGAGCGAGAGTATCAGGTGATCGACGAGTTCAAGTCGGATCCGGGGATCTCTTTCCTGCAGGCGGGCCGCTTTATGGAGCTCGATAAGGGGCGCCTGGTTGCCTATATCCAGGATTTGAACGACAACGGCTCGAAGCTGCAGAAGATCTTCATCTTGCAGCGGGCTGAAGGCAGCAACCCCCCTTCGGTGGTGGTGGCCAGCGAAGGGGTGGTGACGATCGATGAGAATGGTCTGCAGTGGCTGACTCTGAAGGATGGTTCCCGCTATGAAGGGAACTTCTCCGGCAAGCAGTTCCAGATCTCCGATTTTCGCGAGTATGGTCTGGTGATCCGTCAGCAGGAGATGGAGCGCTCCAACCGCAAGGCGGCGGCCAAACCCACCATGGAGCTGCTGGGTACCCAGGAAAACGACATGATGGGTGAATTGCAATGGCGTATCTCGCTGCCCCTCTCCATTCCGGTGCTCACCCTGCTGGTAGTTCCGCTGGCTCGGGTCAACCCCCGTCAGGGGCGCTACGCCAAGCTGTTGCCGGCCATCATGCTCTATCTCTCCTACTTCCTGCTGCTCAGTGCTGCCCGCTCGGCTATCGACAGTGGCCGGTTGCCCTACTGGCCGGGGATGTTCCTGGTTCCGCTCGGTTATCTGCTGTTTATTGGCCTGCCCCTCAATTTGCAGGGCACCAGCTGGTGGAACGGGGTAAAGAGCAAATATTTCATAAACAAATCAAAATGATGAAGCCCACATAGGAACTACCGCTGATGTTTGGCATTCTCGATAGATATATCGGCAGGGTCATTTTTATGTCGATCCTGCTGTGTGAGCTCACGCTCGTTGGTCTTGCTGCGCTCATCAAGTATGTGGAACAGCTCAAGTCTGTCGGAGAGGGCAACTACGACATGCTCAATGCTCTCTACTATGTGTTGCTCTCCATGCCCAAGGAGGCGGTGCTCTTCTTCCCGCTGGCGGCACTGCTGGGCGGTCTGATCGGTCTGGGCCAGCTGGCGACCAGCTCCGAGCTGGTGGTGATGCAGGCGGCGGGCCGCTCCAAGATCAGTATTGTAATGGCGGCGCTCAAAACCGCGATCCCGCTGATGATCCTGGTAGGACTGATGGGGGAGTATGTGGCCCCTGTCGCCAAACGGATGGCGGATGATATCCGTGCCGGTGCCATGTCGGAAGGGCGGCTTACCGTCTCGGCCTACGGGGTGTGGGCACGGGATGGCAACAACTTCGTTAATATCAACGGGGTGCGCAACGATGGTGCCCTGACCGGCATCACCCTCTATCGTTTCACCCCCGAGCGCAAGCTGATCGACGTGGTGCAGGCACGGGAGGGGGTATTTGAAAGGCATCACTGGCTGCTCAAGCAGACGCAGGTTACCCGCTTCGACGACCCGGCTCAGATCCGCAGTGAAGAGCACGACAAGATGGAGTGGAGCTCGGAGCTGACGCCCAAGCAGCTGGGGGTGGTGAGTATCGACCCCGAGAATCTCTCGGTCTCCGGTCTGCTCGACTACATCGGTTACCTGGACGCCAACAAGCAGGATGCCGGTCGCTACAAGCTGGAGATGTGGCGCAAACTGCTGTCACCGCTCTCGGTGGTGGCGATGATCCTGCTGGCCTCCTCCTTCATCTTCGGCCCACTACGCTCGGTGAGCATGGGCGCGCGGATGCTGATGGGGATCATGACCGGCTTTGCCGTCTATGTGAGTGATCGGGTGTTTGGCCCCATCAGTCTGGTCTATGCGGTACCGCCCATTCTGGCGGCTGTCGCGCCCAGCCTGCTGTTTGGCGGCATCTCCTTCTACATCCTCAGCCGCAAGCAGTAATTCACACGTGGTAATACAAAGAGGGCACCTGCTGGTGCCCTCTTTCGTTATTGCATTGATCCGGTATTACTTGTTCAACAATTCCAGATTTGCCTCTTTGCTCAGCACAATCACTTCGCATTCGGCCCAGATATCCTGGAACGCCCGTGGGCGCTTGCGGTTGAACAGGCACATCAGGTTGCCCAGACCAAAGGCGGCAGTGGCGAGACGGATCAGCGCCTGGGTAATACGGATATGGCTGCCATCTTCGTTCTGAATGCGCAGCCGCCAGGCGCGCATGCCGACGGTCTGGCCAGCGCGGGTCCAGAACCAGGTGTAGAAACCGCAGATGACGAAGGCGAGCCACAGGGTGTAGATCAGGCTCAGGGGGTGGCGGGTCAGCAACCAGACGGTATCTTCACCCGCCGGTACGCTGGCCATGCCGGTGACCAGCAGCAGCTTGGCGACCCCCATGCCGATAAAGCCGGCGATGATCAGCAGCGAAGTCACCACCAGCGCATCATAGATCAGGGCGCCGAGGCGACGCAGCAGACCTGCTGACGGGTATGGCTGAGTGGCGGGAGAGAGGGATTTTTGTTGGACTTTTTTAGGCTTGGCCATCGTTTTTATTCCATTAAGATGATGGCGGCATTCTATGTAACTGGCCCCGCATCGGCAAGGCGTTGAATAAATGAACAAACGGGAGTGTTCAATCGAAAAACACCTTGCATGGCATCGCGCCATTCGTATAATCCCTCGCAGTTGCCCGGGTGGCGAAATCGGTAGACGCAGCGGATTCAAAATCCGCCGGTGAATAACCGTGTCGGTTCGAGTCCGACCCCGGGCACCATAAAATTCATGACAAAAGGCCATCAGCAATGATGGCCTTTTGTTTTTTGGCGTTTCTACGCTTTTGGGGCGTTACTGTTGAGCTGGCAGTACTTCCCGTTACCTCTTGGTATCCCTTCTCTTTTCCCGCTCTCCGTTATTTCCTTTTCTTGATGTGGCCGCCGACATCACCGCCAGCGGCTTGTTTCTATCGCTGTTTTCTTTCCAAACCTTGCTGCATCAGATCATGGTTGCTGCGTTATCCCAGCAGGGCAAACAGCAGGGTACCGAGGCTGCCTGCGAGCGTCAGCGCGATGATGGCTCTGGGTGTGCCGTGCAGCTTGGTCCACATAAACAGGCTGGTGAGGGCGAGCAGCAGCAGGGCCAGGGCGGCGATATCGCCAAACAGCTGCCAGCCGAGGCCGGTGCCCATGCCGCGGTGCAGCCGGTTGAGGCTGGCGGCAAAGTTGGCTTGCTGCAGGTCGGTACGTACCAGCAGGGTACCCTCGACATAGCTGGCGGCCACGCTCTGGCTGAGGGTGACGCCGCGCATCTCCCACTTGGCGGGCAGGGTGAGCGGGCCGTTCGGGGTGGGCAGGGTCTGGGCCGGGGTGATCATGGTTCGCCCGTCGGCAAAGGTATCGGGATAGCGCTGTTGCAGCAGGCTTTTCAGCTGCTCCGGGCTGGCGAGTGGCGCCTCCAGCATTATCTCTTCACTCGATTTATCGGTGTGGGGGCCGGGGATGGGCAACACGGCACGGTGTTGCAGCCAGAGACCGGTGATGCCGTACATCAGCATCAGGGCGAGGGTAAAAAAACCGGCCCAGGCATGGAGGCGGCGTACCCATTTGTTGTTGTGAAGGGGAACTCTTCTGCGTTTCATCGTGGTTGCTTCATAAAAAAACTGGCCAGCAAGGGCTGGCCAGTCGGGGTGGTTGTCACAGAGATCAGAAGCGGTAGGTTCCGGTCAGACTCAGCTGACGGGGCGTACCCGGCATGATCTGGGTGGCACTGGTGGCGCTGACAAAGTACTCGTGATCGGTCAGGTTTTCGGCGCTCAGCTCGGCTTCCCACTGTTGCCAGCGATAACCGGCGCGCGCATCGAAGCGGGCGTAACCGGGCAGTGTGGTGGTGTTGGCGTTGTCGGCAAAGCGATCGCCCACTGCCGTCACGCCGGTTTCGCCGAACCAGCCCTGCTCGCCACTCTTGTAGCCGAGATAGAGCTGGCCATTCTGACGGGAGACGTTCATCGGGCGCTTGCCCTGCAGATCCGCATCCGCCTTGACCTGCTCCGCATCCTGAATGGCGAAGCCGCCACGCAGATAGATCTCGTCGGTCAGCTCGGCACGGGCGCTCAGCTCGATCCCTTCGGTACGTTGCAGGCCGGTAAGGATCACCTTGGTGGGATCCAGCGGGTCCTTGGTGCGCTTGTTGTACATCTCCAGTCGATAGAGGGAGAGAGTGGTCGCCAGCTTGCCGTTCAGCCAGTCACTCTTCACCCCCCCCTCGTAGAGGCGGGTGTGCTGGGGTTCCAGCCCGTTGTTCTTGTCACCCGGGGTGATGCCGATCAGCTCGCCACCCACCGGAGTGAAGGTCTTGCTGTAGGAGGTGTAGAAGGCGTGATCCTCGAGGGGATTCCACACCAGACCGAGGCGCGGGCTCAGGCTGTTGACCGAGACGCTCTCCTCCTTGTTGAGGTCGTAGCGGCGACTGGTGACGGTGAAGTCGTCACGGCGCAGCCCGCCAACCAGATGCCAGTCACCCAGGCTGAGCTGATCCTGCAGATAGAGGCCATTGCCGCGCACCTTGTGTTTGGCGTCGCTGGAGAGCTTCATGGCGCCATTGTAGGTAGGCAGTGAGCCCGGGTCGTAGAGGTTGCCGGACGGGATGGCGGTGGCGTTCTGGTAGAGCTTGGGTGTGCGCTCCTGCCAGTTCTGCTCGAAGCCGGCCAGCAGGCGATGTTCCACCGGGCCGGTCTGGAACAGACCTTCTGCCTCGGTGTTGCTGATCAGGTTCTTCGCTTTGAGATCCTGCTGCCAGCGGGAGCGGGTCACCTGATCCCCTTTGACGCTGGTGACATAGGTGTTGTCAAACTGGCTGTCGAGGGTGGAGTAACCGAGCTGCTGGCGCAACTGCCACTGATCGTTGATATCCCAGGAGAGGCGGGAGCGGGTGGATTGTGCCACGTCATCGATGAAGTCGCGGCTGGTATCGCTGTAGACATACTCTCGCGGCACATCGGCCGGACGGCCATTGACCCCGGGAATGCCGCGATCCGGGGTGCGGTCATGTTCGTTGCGCTCGTACTGCACCAGCCAGTTGAGGTTGTCGCTGATCTCCCAGTTGGCGGAGGGGGCCAGCAGGGTGCGCTTGCTCTTCACGCCGTTGCGGAAGCTATCTTTGTCCTCTTGCGCCATGTTGAGGCGCAGTTGCACCTGCTCACTCGCCTCGCCATTGAGGTCGGCGGCCAGTCGCTGACTGTCAAAGCCGCCGACCCGGGCGGTGACGCTGGACTCCTGCCCTTTTTGCGGCTTCTTGCTGACCCGGTTGACGATGCCCCCCGTGCTACCGCGGCCGTAGAGCACGGCAGCCGGGCCCTTGAGCACTTCCACCCGCTCGATGTTGCCGAGATCCCGGGTGTACTGCATGTCGTCGCGGAATCCGTCGAGATAGAAGTCGTTGCTGGCGCTGAAGCCGCGGATATTGACCCCGTCGAAGCGGGTATCACCGCTGGCGTTGACCCCGGGAATGCCGCTCAGGGCTTCACTCAGCGTAGGTTGGCCGAAGGCGGTCAGCTCGCTGACCTTGACGCTGTCGATGGTCTGGGGAACCAGCTTGGCTGGCGTATTGGTACGGGTTGCGGTGGCAACTTCCTGATGCTGGGAGCGTTTGCCAACCACAGTCATGGTTTCATCGGTGGCCTGGGCAGTGAAGCCGGTGCCCAGCAGTGCCAGCGAGACCAGCGTTCTGCGAAAGTGAGGGTGCTGCATATTCAATATTGACTCTTTGGATGTCGACCTGACGGCTCGAACATATTGATTTAATTATAATTAGCCTGACCCGCTTAAGCGGGATGCCAATGATATTGATTTTCATTTGTCTGGCAAGGTGAAAATGGAGGGAGCTTTGGGTGCGTGTTGTGTGGTCGGCAGAGCTCGGCTGAAAAGCAGAGCCATTACAGCAAACCGCGAGAACGAAGCGAGGGAAAAGGGCGTAGCGGAAGAAAAAGGTGCGAAATGTGAAGCGATATCCGGCCCGATAGGACGGGCCGGATATCGGACTCAGCGAGTGCTCAGCAGTCGGCGGGTGAGGGGGATAGTCGCCAGCAGGCGATAGACCAGCAGAGACGATCCCAGCAGCAGCGGCACCTTGGCGATCTCCCACAGGATGGATGCGGCCTGCGGGCCAAACACGAAGAGCCAGACCACCAGCATCATGTGCAGGCAGTAGATCCCGAGCACTTTGGGGGCCTGACGTTCAAGCCAGCTGCCCTTGCCCCACTCGGGGTTGGCCAGCAGCAGTCCAAACAGGCCGAGAGCCCAGGGAAGGGAGCCGAGCAGGAAGTCGTGGCGGGTGAGCGGCACTGCGGCAAAGTGCTGCAGCGCCCAGGCTTCACAGCCATAGAGCGTCACGCCCGCCAGCAGCAGTTGCCAGCCGGTGCGGGCATCGGGCTGCCACTGACGCTGGCGCAACAGGGCCCCGAGCGCCACAAACAGCAGGGAGAAGAAGGGGCCGTTACGGGTGAGCAGTGGCCACTCGGCGCCCAGCAGCGGCTTGGCATAGGAGCCCCCCAGCAGCGCCAGCAGGTAGAGGCCAAGACCCAGCCAGATGGCGAGCGATGGTCTGCCAAGCCGGTAACAGAGTGCCAGCAGGGCTACCGCCATGACCAGGGCTGGCAGGAACCAGAGGTGGATCATGCCGCCCACCAGCCAGCCATTGAGGGGGTCGCCGAGCTGGAATTGCCACTGCCCGCGCAGGGAGGCCAGATAGCCTTGCTGTACGGCATCCAGCGGATTGAACGGCACCAGCAGGTAGACCAGACTCCATACCAGCCAGAGCAGCAGCAAGGGGTGGCAGTAGCGCCAGGCCACGGTCAGCGGCGCTTCGCGGCTCAGTCTCGGCTGCAGAAAGTAACCGGCACAGAGGAAAAACAGCGGCACGGCAAAGCGGCATAACTGGTTGATGGTGCCGCTCAGCCAGAGCCAGGATCCACTTCCCCACAGGGCGGGATTGAACGGATTGGCGAAGGGGGATACGTGAATGGTCATCACGGCCAGAATGGCCAGTACCCGCCCGCACTCGATACTGGAAATACGCATGGTGGCTCGTCGTTACAGGGGTTGTGATGGCACGCTAAAATTCTCGCTGCTAGGTTACAACCAATTGATTCTATTAGTGTGAATTACGCTGTTGAGTAGTTACATTTTGTAACGGGATGGTGGAAGGTGTTACCTGTAACGGGAGCGGGCTCCCGTTTTTTGGGCGCGCTCATGCAGATAAAAAAGCGAGGCGGGCGCCTCGCTTGGTTGGGGATCTCGAGCTTACTGGTGAGTCAGCATGCTGCTCTGGTTGGCGGCCAGGGTGGTTCTGCCCGAGCTCTCCAGCCAGGTTTTGATCCGCTTGGCGTCGGCGACCCGATCGTTGGTGGTCTCGGCATTGAGCAACACCATGATCACCGGCTCACGATTGACCTTGGTGCCCAGCACCAGACAGCGGCCCGCTTCACGGATATAGCCGGTCTTGGAGAGGGTGAACTCCCATTGCCCTTCGCGGATCAGCCGGTTGGAGTTGAGGTAGTGCAGCTGACGCTTGTTGGTGCGCACATAACTCTGCTCGTCGGTGGAGTACTGGCGGATCAGCGGATAGGAGGCCGCTGCGGCGGCGAGCTTGGCGAGATCCTGCGCGGTGGAGACATTGCGCGGGTTGAGCCCGGTGCTGTCTGCATAGTGGGTATTCCACATCCCCAGCATGCGGGCTTTGGCGTTCATCGCCTCGACAAAGGCGCGCTGACCGCCGGGATAGTGGCGGGCCAGTGCCGAGGCGGCACGGTTTTCAGAGGACATCAGGGCGATATGGAGCATTTCGGCGCGGCTGAGCCTGGAACCTATGGCCAGGCGCGAGCCGGTTCCCTTGATGCGGTCGATGTCGGCATTGGTCACGGTGAGCATTTCGTTGAGGCGCAGGTTGGCATCCAGCACTACCAGCGCCGTCATCAGCTTGGTGAGTGAGGCGATGGGCATTACCCGGTTGCCGTTGCGCTCGGAGATCACCTCGCCGGTTCTGTGGTTGGCCACCACGAAGGCAGCCGAGCTGAGGTTGGGCACATCCCGTCGCTCGAGAAAGCCGCTGCTGCTTTTGCTGCTGGCGGAAAAGGGGTTGGCATGGGCACTGTCCATAGTGGCCGGCAGCATTACTGCGCCAAGCAACAGGGGAAGGAGGGAACGCATCATCATGATCAGCTCTACCGGACGAAATACAGGGATATCTCGCTAAGTTATATGTCGTGAACTGGCGCTTCACAATCATTCTCACCTTGATATTGATAATTTACGGCGTTGAGCGCGCTCTGGCGGCGAGGAGAACGTAAAAAGGGTCTCCATGGAGTCTTTTCTGCATTAACAATATGGGCTGGTCGTGATGGCGAGCGGAAGCCGGCGCTAAAAAAAATCGGGACCAGAACAGTCCCGATTGGCATGGAGCATTGCTTACCGTTTAGTGGGCATCTTCCTGCTTGACCTTGAAGCGCATGGCGATCACCACGAACAGCAGCGGGCCAATGATGGTCCAGACGCCGGTGGAGATATCGCCGGAGATAAAGGGGGCGACCACGGTAAAGACGTTGCCGAAGGCGACCAGGATCAGGCTGATGATGGTGGCAAACAGTACCGAGCCCGCGCTCTTGAAGAAGATCAGGTCCTTGCCCAGCGCCGGGTTGTTGCGATAGCGATACCAGGCGTAGATGAGGAACATGTAGGGCAGGGTCATGCCGACGTTGGTCATGGTGATGATCAGCTCATAGAGGGCAGCGGCCCCTTCCGGGTTGATCAGGGTAAAGATGGACTTGGCGGCAATGAACAGACAGACCACCCAGGCTTGCACCTTGAGGGCTTCAATCCGCACGCCATTCTCGTTCTCGCGCTGGAAACGCTCCGGCCAGAAGTAGCTCGGGGTGCCGGTGATGAACTGGCGCAGCGGCGCGTAGGAGAGGGCGATAAAGGCACCCAGATAGCTCAGGAACATACCAAGGCCAGCAAAGCGCATGAACACCTGTCCCAGCCACTCGCCACCCAGATGGCGCCCCAGCTCCAGCATGATGATGAAAAGGGCGGAGAGTGAGGTGATCCCCTCGGCCGGGAAGTCGCTCCAGCGCATGATGGAGCCGACCGCCAGAAAGCCGATGATGTAGCAGAGCACGATGAAGGCGCCGGAGAGGAAGATGCCGCGCTTGAGGTCGCGCTCCGGATCTTCCAGCTCGTCAGCCACCCCGGCCATCGCCTCGACCCCGCCGTAGGCGAAGATGGCGAACACCATAAAGCCGAGGAAGGGGATGATGTCGTTGAAAGCGGCATTGGGAGAAGCCGTCAGCGATGCCTGGGTGAAGGGCTCCTGCAGAGTCATGCCGCTCACCGCGAAGGTGAAGACGCCACCGACCAGCAGCAACACGTTGAGTGCCACCACGGAGAGACCGCCGATGGCCGCCACTTTGGCGAAGCGGGCGCTACCCAGGGTGATGAGCTTGGTGACGGTGGCAACCAGCGCGATGGCGACCACTCCCAGAATAAAGGGGCCGAAGTCGATGCTGGTGCCCAGGGTGACCGGGATGACGGTGATGTCGCGGCCAAACAGCATGAAGGAGAGGGGCACCCACATAGAGAGCGCCTTGCCAAACATCCAGATGACGTAGGAGGCGAACCACATGGTCAGACCGATAAAGGCGAATCGGGTCGAGACCGAGTGGCGCATCCAGGTAAAGATGCCGCCCGCCTCTTTGCGAAAGCCGGTACCAAACTCAATCATCATCAAAATGAACGGGATGAAGAAAAACAGACCGCCGATCACGAACATCGGAATGGCGGCATATCCCATTCGGTAAAAACCGATCCCGATATTAGTGACGCCAAATACCGATGTTAATATCATCAATATAAAGGCGCCCAACTTCAGCTTTTTTGCCGACATATTAAAAACTCCCTGATGGTGCTGGATTTAAAATAATCAAAAATTAAACAGACGAAACCGGACCCATTAATAACGCGGTAGCGCCATGCCATCCTGCTGTGGCGGGCGCGATCGGGTCATCTCTGACCGGGCTGGCTTACCCGTCAGGCGGTCAATGAATGTATGGGCGGAGCGGCATGGTCTGTGCCATGCGCAGTATTGGTCAGCGTTGCCGAAAATTAACTGTGAACGATTTTATCATTAATGCTGCTTGGCAGGTAAGTTTCCCGAATGAAGCTGTGGTTGAAATAAACAGACCTGCCAGTTAATTGATACGTTGCGGATGTAAACATTTACGCCCGGGCCGACACTTATTTCCATTAGTTGGTATTCGGCATATTTGGCGGAGTGAATTACGCCATCCTGCCTGATAAATGCGCCCCAATGGCGACAGCGCTTATCCTCCCAGCCGGGTCAGCAGCACGCCGCCGGTTATAATGGCCGCCGCCGTCAGCCGCATGCGCCCGAGCGGCTCTTTCAGCAGCCAGACCGAGAGCAGCATGGCAAACAGCACACTGCTTTCGCGCAGAGCCGCGACCACGCCAATGGGTGCTTGGGTCATGGCCCAGATAACAATCCCGTAGGCGAGCAGTGACATGGCACCTCCTGCCATTCCCGCCATCGCATGGCGACGGATCTGGCGCCATGCGTTGCGTTTCTGGTGGACGATCAGCACTAGCAGCATCGCCAGCCCGGTGCAGGCAAAGAGCCAGAGGGTGTAGCGTACCGGTTCACCCCCTGCGCGGGCGCCGGCTCCATCCGAGAGGGTATAGGTCGCCGTGAACATGGCCGTGATCAGTGCTGCCCGAACCGCTTTGCTGTCAAGGCGCTGCTGCCCACCTCGCCAGGCCATCAGCAAGACCCCCATGATCAGCACGCAGGCGCCGATGATGCCGCCGTAACCGGGGTAGTCCCCCAGCAGCAGGGCACTTAACGCCATGGCGAGCAGCGGGGCACTGCCACGGGCCAGCGGATAGATCTGGCCAAAATCGCCCTGATTGTAGGCATGGCTGAGAAACAGGCAGTAACCGATATGGAGCAGGACTGAGAGGCCGAGCCAGGGCAGCTCGGCAGCAGAGGGAAGCCCCATGGGCAGCAGCGCCACGGCGGCGATAAGCCCTGAAAAGATCGCCACCAGTGACACGCCCACCAGCCGCTCTTCGCCAATTTTGACCAGCGCATTCCAGCTGGCGTGAAGCAGGGCTGCCAGCAGAACGGCAAAAAAGACGGTGGTGCTCATGGGAAAAGGCTCTCGGGCGATGGGGGCCAACAGCATACCCGCCTGGAGCCTGATTGGCCGAGATCTTTATCAAAGCTTCGGTTTCTCGGGGTTCTTCTCCTGCTTGGTGGTGCTGCCCAGTTGCCCCAGCACCAGTTTGGGGTGGGGATCTGTCTGCAGCGGAATATCCTGCAACTGCGTTCCCTGCTGGTGGCGATGGATGATTACTGCGGCCATCTTGCCCAGCGCCTCGTAGCTGCTGATGGTGCCCACGCTGCAGCCGTGCTCGACGAACAGCTCTGCACTGCAGATGGTAGGGATGGCAGCTGCGTTGAGTGCATTCAGCAAACGGGGGGCGATGGAGAGCAGATAGCTGTCTGCGGCCAGAAAGACGATGTCGTTTTTGGCATCCTGTTGCAGCCGCTTCAACTCGTTCTCCAGTCGCTTTGGATCCGGTGCTATACGCCAGGTTGCGACTTGCCATTGGTAGCCTTTGGCCGCGTTGATCAGCATGTCGGCCACCAGCAGGGTGTTTTGCTCCCGCGGGTTGAAGGGTAGCAGCAGCCGCTTATCCGATGGGAGGTACTTGCTGGCATTGGCCAGTTGCAGCGCCATCGGCACCATATTGCTTACCCCGGCCACCATGCTGTTCTGGGCTTTGTCTTCCGAGAGAAAACCTGCCCCGACAGGATCTGAAACCACATTGAATATCATGGGCTTGCGATTGGCGACCAAACTCTTTGCCATGGTGGTGGCTGTGGTACCGAAGGTGTAGATGTAGTCGTATTCGGCCAGTTTCGGCAGCATCTGCTGACGTAGCATGGTCGCCAGCGCCGTGCGATCCTGATTGGCATTGTAGACGGTGATGGTGGTCTGATAGCCAAGTCGGGTCAGTTCGGCCCGAAAGCCCGCCTCGGCGGCGGTTTCGCCACGCCACAGTACCATGGCGATATTGAGGGCGTGAGCGGGAAGAGCCAGCAGCAAGAGCAGGACGAAAAGCAGCCTGACCATGATCATCTCTCCGGCGATACATCTACTGTTGAGCCTAGGCCAGTTTGTGGTTTTCTGAGCAACAGCGACGAAAAAGCGCGATGGCAAGCCATCGCGCTTTGGGTATCAGAAAACCTCGATTAGAAGTCGTAGCGAGCAGCCAGCTGGAAGTCATCCTTGTTGGCGGTCGCTTTGCCGGCAACGCTGTCCAGATTGTTGATGCGGTACTCGCCGATCACCCGCAGGTTCTTGTTGAACTTGTACTGGGCTCCCAGGGTGTAGTAATCCACATTGTCTTTCTTGGTGCCAGCCTTGTCCTGCTCCTGTTTGTTCCACAGCGCCATCAGACCGAAGCCATTCTCGAAGTTGTAGCCCAGCGCGGCTTCCCAACCGGTGTGATCGGTGCCGGTCGCCAGGAAGTCGCTGCCATCGGCATAACTGAGGGCGGCGTAGGCGGCCTTGTTGTCAAACTTGGCGGAGATCAGCCACAGTTTTGCATCTTCTTCACCGCTCTTGTCGCGCAGGCCGACGTTATAGGCAGTACCCAGCGACAGGTTGAAAGGGAAGGTATAGGCCACGGCTGCTCCGTAGGCCGCGTCGCTATCCTTGCTGGTAGTCTCTTCGGTGTCACCACCGTCGAACTTGTAGCTGGTGTCGAGCTGGAAGCCATTGAACAGGCCGGAGTATTTCAGTACGGAACCGGCGCGGTTGGTGGCGAAGGTGTCGGTCTTTGCACCCAGCGCTTCGTTACCGTAGCCGTCGGAGAGGGAGACATCAGTCCAGTCCGCCAGGAAACCCGGGGCACCTTTCTGGCGACCGAAGGTCACTGTACCCCAGTCAGCGCCCACACCGGCAAAGGCCAGACGGGTACGCAGGTTGTCGGAGCTCTCGCTGATGGTCTTCTCGCTGTCGTTGATGTACATCTGAACTTCGTACTGGGCCAGCGCCTTCAGACCGCTCTGGATCTGGGTTTCAGCCTTGGCACCGAAGCGGACAAACTGGTTAGCCCCTTGCTTGGCGCTGTAATCCTTGGTGCCATTCGGGTTGGCGGTATCGACGTTTTCTTTCTTGTCGCCGAAGAATTGACCGGCGTAGATGCGGCCATACAGGTCCAGCATGGCGGTATCATTTTTATACACCTCAACGGCTTGCGCCTGGAAGGCGGCGGTCAGAGCCAGTGCCACTACAGTCAGCTTTTTCATCTTAATCCCTTGTGTTGCAAGCTTTTGTTTTGAAGACGGGGCCATCCTAGGGAGGATGCATGACAGCGGGGTGACAACTGGATGAAGAGTCGATGGCAATTGGGTTGCAATTGGATGAATTGGCTACATTCTTGCTCGCAGCGGCTACTTTTGTGCGCAAAGGTTTGCCCTTGTGGTAGAATGCCGCCCGTTTTCGAGCTCCATAGGTTGGATATGCGATGAGACGTGAACTGGCAATCGAGTTTTCCCGAGTGACGGAAGCGGCTGCACTGGCTGGCTACAAGTGGCTCGGACGTGGTGACAAGAATATCGCTGATGGGGCGGCCGTAGCGGCCATGCGCCACATTCTCAACCAGATCGAGATCGATGGTGAGATTGTGATCGGCGAAGGTGAAATTGATGAAGCGCCGATGCTCTATATCGGCGAGAAGGTCGGTACCGGACACGGCGACGCGGTGGATATCGCGGTCGATCCCATCGAGGGTACCCGCATGACCGCCATGGGTCAGGCCAACGCGCTGGCCGTGCTGGCGGTGGGCGACAAGGGTTCTTTCCTGAAAGCACCTGACATGTACATGGAAAAGCTGATCGTCGGGCCCAAGGCCAAAGGCGCCATCGACCTGGATCAGGCTCTCGAGCTGAACCTGAAGTCCGTGGCCAAGGCGCTGGGCAAGCCGCTCTCCCGTTTGACTGTCATTACCCTGGCCAAGCCGCGTCATGACAAGGCAATCAAGGAGATGCAGGGTCTGGGCGTGCGGGTGTTCGCCATTCCTGATGGTGACGTTGCCGCCTCCATCCTCACCTGTCTGCCGGACAGCGAAGTCGACATGCTGTATGGCATCGGCGGCGCACCGGAAGGGGTGATCTCCGCGGCGGTGATCCGCGCGCTGGATGGCGACATGCAGGCCCGTCTGGTGCCGCGTCACCGCGTCAAGGGTGACAGCCCGGAAGTGCGTGCGCTGGGCGAGCAGGAAATTGCCCGCTGCGAAGCGCTGGGCATCGATGTCAACAAGGTGCTCAAGCTGGAAGACATGGCGAAGAATGACAACGTCATCTTCTCCGCTACCGGCATCACCAAGGGTGATCTGCTGGATGGCATCACCAGCGATGGCGTGATGGCGACCACCGAGACTCTGTTGATCCGTGGCAAGTCGCGCACCATTCGTCGTATCAAGTCGATCCATTATCTTGAGCGCAAAGACAGCGTGGTACGCGATATCATCCTGTGATGATGGCTCGCTGAACCGGCTGTGTTGTCTGAAGCCCGATCGCCCGTGCGGTCGGGCTTTTTCTTGTGCGCCAGCTACGTTTGTGCCGCCGCTTCGGCTATGGTGGCTCAGACCGTCCCAAAGGAGTGGAGTCTATGGAGTGCCGTAGCGGCTGCGCTGCCTGTTGCATCGCCCCCAGTATCAGCAGTGCCATTCCCGGTATGCCAGATGGCAAACCGGCTGGCGTCCCCTGTATCCAGCTCGATAGCGCCCTTGGCTGCAAGATCTTCGGTCAACCGGAGCGGCCAGCGGTGTGCGGCGGTTTCCGCCCCATGATGGATGTGTGCGGCAGCCACCGTGCCGAGGCCATCTGGCTGATCGGCGAGCTGGAGCGGCTCACCACCTGACGAGGGCAGGGCGAAGAGATAAAAAAAGAGGCCGCATCATGCGGCCTCTCGCGTTTCTGTTTGCCGGGGATCAGATCCCCGCCAGTTCCAGTGCCTGACGATAGTACTCGTTGGCCTTGTTGGTGAGGCGGCGTTTGTCCATCAGCTGGCCGAGAGCGTGATAGGCGGCGGCGCTCGGCGCCCGCTCCACCTCCTGTTCCAGCAGCTTCTGGGCATCGTCCAGTTGACCTGCCAGCAGATAGAGCTGGGCCAGTGCGGTGTCCACTTCCGGTTGTCCCTGCTGTTTTTGCAGCAGCGCCAGCAGCGGCTGGTAACTGTCGAGTTTCAGCTTGGGCAGGCGAGCCAGCAACTGGGGCATCGGCTGTTTGCGCAGCGCCTCCTGCCACAGGGTGGCAGCCTCGCTGTCAGCACCCAGCTGGCGCAGCAGATCGCCGTAGCAGGCCAGCAGTTCTGGCTCGAGGCGCAGCTTGCGCGGCAGATCCTGCCATACCGCTTTGAGGGTCTCGAGGCTGCCGGCAGCCTGTTGCAGGCGGCCAGACCAAGCCTGTTGCAGCAGATCTTCTTCCTGTTTCGGGGTCAGCTTGCCCACCTTGTGCAGCGCCGGTATCAGGTCGCACAGGGCGCTCCAGTCCTGACGGGCCAGATGTACCTGACGCAGCTGATCCAGCACCATGGGGTGGCGCGGGTTGAGGGCGTAGACCGACTCCAGCATCGCCAGCGCGGTATCGTACTGGCCCTGCTCGATCTGCAACTGGGTCTGGGTCAGGGTGAGCGCCAGCTCGGCTTTGGGATTCTCCTCCTGCGCTTTTTGCAGGTATTGATCCCGGCGGGCGTCGTCACCACGGGCCTGTGCCGCCTTGGCGGCGCTCAGGTAGTTGAGCAGCGGGGTGTCGCTGTTGCTGGCCCCCTTGATCATCAGCTTTTCAGCCTGACTGTAGTGCCCTTCGGCCATTGCCAGGGTGGCGGCGACGGTCTGTTGATTGGCCTTGCGGCGGCGGCGCGAGCCGTACCAGCCGAGGGTCTTGCGGCGCAGGCCGAATACCCGACCCAGCAGCCACTCGACGATCAGCAGGGCGCCGTAGAACAGCACGGCCAGGATCACCGCGCTGGTTACGGAAGATTCGATGGTGTAATTGCCAAGGGCAATCAGCACATAGCCCTTGTTGCCGGAGGCTTGCGGGCCAAAGATCAGCCCTGCGACCATCACGGCGACCAGAATGATTATACGGATCATGGTGCCCTCCTCAGCTGCTGGCCAGAATGCGTTGCAGGCGTTCGGTCAGTACCTGCTCCAGCATGGCCTGGGTCTTGAACTGGGCCGGATAGTCGATCTGGATCTGCTCACCCTTGAGCTTGTCGATCTCGCCCTGCATGTAGCGGGTGGCGCTGTTGTCGGTGTCGAAATACTGGGTCAGCCAGCGCTGGGCCTTGTCCAGGCTGTCTTCGTAGAGCGCCTGCTGCTCGCGATAGACGGAGAGCTGGGCCTGCAACAGCTTGGTTTTGAGGTTTTCACGCAGGAAGATCTCCTGCTGCGGCGAGAGCAGCGCCTCGACCGCGCCATCGCGGCGACGGATGGTGACGAAGTTCTCGGTGAACTTGACCCAGTTCTTCTTCAGGTTGCTCTCCCACTCGTCGGGATTGGCGCTGACCGCCTGATCCGGCTCGGCCTTGGCTTCCGGCATGCTGACGGTGGAGAGGGGCAGCAGCTCGATCTGGTCTGAGAGCGCGGCCAGCTTGAGGGTCAGCCCCTCGCGGTCGATGCGCGGCATCCCCTTGAGCTTGGCGATATCCTCGGCCAGCGCCTTGCGGATCGGCATCAGGCTGGGGTC
This sequence comes from Aeromonas sp. 604443, assembly GCF_049170315.1. Taxonomy (NCBI): domain Bacteria; kingdom Pseudomonadati; phylum Pseudomonadota; class Gammaproteobacteria; order Aeromonadales; family Aeromonadaceae; genus Aeromonas; species Aeromonas sp. 604443. The sequence continues at coordinate 160,705 of NZ_JAAKMI010000006.1, read as the reverse complement.
GTTGAGGGCGGCGATCCGCTCGTCGGCATTGCCGAGCAGGGTGATGGCGGAGACGAGGTCATGCTCCAGCCACAGTTTACGGCCCGCCATCCGTACCAGATACTCGGATTCGGCCAGCATCCAGTCGTTGGGGCGCTTGTCATTCAGGTCCAGTACCCGGTTCTGCAGACCCTGCATCTCCCCCTGCAGCCGCTGCTGGGTTTGATCCAGCGCGGCCAGCTGCTCGGCATCCTTGCTGCTGGTCTGGTCGATCTTGCTAAGGGCGCTCGCCAGCTGTTGCTTGAGCTGGGCCAGTTCGGCCTGCTGGGCTACCGCATTCTTGTGACCGTGCAGATAGAGACCGCCGGTCAGGCCAAGGGCCAGCAGGATGGCGACCCCTCCCAGTACGGCACCGGAGCGGCTCTTGTTGCCATTGACCGCAGCGGTCGGCTGGGGTTTGACCTGGGATTCTTGTTGTTCTGTCATTCCATCTTCCTCAGTTCCAGTGCGGCCGTCAGGGCCTGGTTGGATGCACCTTGGGCAATCGTGATATGGATAAAGCCCGCGGAGTGGGCCATCTCGGCCACGCGCGGGCTGGGGACCACCAGCAGGCGGTCAAAAAGCCAGGGCCGCTGGTGGTCGGGAACCAGCTCCAGCAGCCGTTGCAGCAGTTCACCACTGGTAATGAGCAGGCTGTCCAGCCCAGCTGCCTGCCAGTGGCGGGTTAATGTCTCCCCGTCCAGCTCGGGGTAGTGGCGCTCATAGGCCGCACAATAGTGCACCAGAGCACCGCGTGAGGCCAGTGTGCTGGCGATGAGATCCCGCCCGCCATTGCCGCGCAGGATCAGTACCCGTTTGCCTGCTACCTGCTGCAGGGCGGGCAGGGCCAGCAGCCCTTCGCTGCGCGGGTCATCTGGGCAACTTGCCGTGATGCCTATGGCGGCAAACGCATCTGCGCTGGCCTGACCTACCGCAAAGTACTCAATATGTGGCCAGGTCTGACCAGTTTGCAACAGAAAATCGTGTGCAAAATGAACGGCATGGATGCTGACGGCGATAACAGCGTCAGCACTGCGCAACAGGTCGGGCAGGAGAGGGAGTTCGCTGCCCGCCACGGTTTCCAGCAGCGGGCAGCAGAGTGGTGCATGGCCGTGCTGGCGCAGCAACTGCACCAGCTCGGCGGCCTGAGTGGCCGGACGCACCACCAACGGGATCATGCGCGGTAGACCTCGGCCAGGATCTCGTCGGCTCCGGCGGCCAGCAGGCGCTGGGCCAGCTGCTCGCCGAGGGCCTCACCATCGGCCAGCGGACCGCGGATCTCGTCGCGGATTACCTGGGTGCCATCAGGGCTACCCACCAGACCGCGCAGCCAGATCTGCTCGCCCTCGACCAGTGCGTAGGCTCCGATAGGCACCTGACACCCCCCTTGCAGGGCGCGATTCATGGCGCGTTCGGTCAGCACCCGGGCGCGGGTCTCGGCGTGCTCCAGCGGCGCCAGCAGAGCGTGCAGCTCAGTATCGTCGAGGCGGCATTCGATGCCGACAGCCCCCTGACCGTTGGCCGGCAGGCTCTGCTCCGGCTCGATAAAGGCGGTGATGCGGTGCGCCATCTCCAGTCGTTTCAGACCGGCGGCGGCGAGGATGATGGCGTCATACTCACCGGCATCCAGCTTGGCGAGGCGGGTGTTGACGTTGCCACGCAGGTCGCGGATCACCAGATCCGGGCGGGCGGCGCGCAGCTGGCACTGGCGGCGCAGGCTGGAGGTGCCGACAACGGCCCCTTGCGGAAGTTCGGCAATGGCCTTGAAACGGTTGGAAACGAAGGCATCGCGGGGATCTTCCCGTTTGCAGATGGTGTGCAGGCCTAGCCCCTCGGGGAACTCCACCGGAACGTCTTTCATGGAGTGAACGGCGATATCGGCCCGTCCTTCCAGCATGGCGGTCTCCAGCTCCTTGACGAACAATCCCTTGCCACCGACCTTGGCCAGCGGGGTATCGAGGATCTTGTCACCCTGAGTGCTCATGGGCACCAGTTCAACCTGCAACTGCGGGTGCAGGGCTTCGAGCCGGTCTTTGACAAAGTTGGCCTGCCACAGGGCCAGCGGGCTCTTGCGAGTGGCAATTTTCAGGGTTCGGGCTGCCATATCAATCAGTTGTTTCATTTTTAGAAGGAAATCGATATTACCACCCTTTGCCCGGGCTTTCATGGCGGAGCCGGCAAAAGCGGGGCCAAGCTCAAAAATGCATGCTGAAAATGATTTTCATTAAGCAAGCGGTGTTGATTAATTCATTGAATGTATTGGGATTTAATGATTTCCCCTGATACTTGATGTGGTCATACCAGAAATAATCTGGCGTTTAGCTGAAGGCTTGTTTACCACCGCTGTTTGCATTGTTAACATGATCACACTTTTTTGACGTATCCCCCTTTTGGTGCGTCATTTTCACTTAGGTGATAGGCAGGGCATTGCAGGAACACATCGATACGCTGGTTGCGCGTTATGACGATATTACCCGTCTCAAGACGCAACGGGCGCTGGGCCTCATGAGTCGCTACGGGCAGCAGGTATTTCAACTGCTGCCGGTCATGCTGCACTTCAATCATCCCCTGTTGCCTGGCTATGTTTCCGGTGATGTCCCTCATGGCATCTGGAGTTTCAGCACCACCCCAGAACAGCAAGCCTTCATCGATGACCTCTGTCAGAATGCCAATTGTCTCAACGGGCTTGCGACCCATGACCGAGCCATTCAAGGGCTCTACTCCATGGGCAGCACCTCTTCCATTGGGCAGTGCTGCCACTCCGATCTCGATATCTGGGTCTGCCACGTAGCTGGCTTGTCGCAGGAACGGCTCGATCTGCTGGAGCAGAAGTGCCAGCAACTCTCCAAGTGGGCGGAACAGCGCGGGGTCGATCTCAACTTCTTCCTGATCCCGGAAGACAAGTTCCGCCAGACCAACGATGCCGAGATGCAGGGGGAGAGCTGTGGCAGCGCCCAGCATCTGCTGCTGCTCGACGAGTTCTACCGCAGCGCCATGCATATCGCCGGCAAGCGGCTTATCTGGTATCTGGTGCCCGTCGAATATGACGACCACTACGACGAGTATGTGAACGGGCTGTTCGAGAGCGGCCAGCTCGATCAGGATGACTGGCTCGATCTGGGCAGTTTTAACCGGATCCCGGCCGAGGAGTATTTCGGCTCGGCCCTGTGGCAGCTCTACAAGGGGATCGACTCTCCCTATAAAGCCGTGCTCAAGTCGGTACTGATGGAAGCCTACTCCCACGAGTACCCCAATACCCGCCTGCTCTCGATGATTGGCCGCGACTGGTTCCAGCACAACGAGGGGATGCACTACCGGCTCGACAACTACTGTCTGATGCTGGACAAGGTGACCAACTACCTCAAGTCCATCGGTGACATGGCGCGACTCGATCTGGTGCGCCGCTGCTTCTACCTCAAGGTGTGCGATGGCCTCAGCCATCCCAAGGACGATCACTCCCCCGAGTGGCGCCGCGAGCAGATGAGCCAGCTGGTCTCTTACTGGGGCTGGAGTCAGGAGAAGCTGTACCATCTCGATCACCGCCACGAGTGGAAGGTCGAGGAGGTGAAGATCGCCCATGCCGAGTTGCTGGAAGCCCTGATGCAGAGCTACCGCAACCTGATCCAGTTCGCCCGCCGCAACAACATCAGCGAGTCGATCAACCCGGAAGATATCGGCATCTTGTCGCGCAAGCTCTATGCCGCTTTCGAGAGCCTGCCGGGCAAGGTGCAGCGGGTGAACCTCAAGATAGCGCCGGATCTGAGCGAGCCGGATCTCAGCTTCGTGCAGGTGCCGCACGGTCGTCTCAATCGCGCCGGCTGGTATCTCTACAAGCATTCGCTGGAGCCGGTGGACATCATTGGCCGCGCGCCGCTGGAGTTCAACGGTTACATCAGCAAGCTGGTCTCTTGGGCCTATTTCAACGATCTGCTGACGCCCCAGTCGCGGGTGCACCTCTTCAATCAGGGGTCGGATCTGCACATCGACAATCTGCACCAGTTCTGTCGCGATCTCTCCGGCTGCTTCCCCGAGAAGTACCCGCTCGCCACCAACCTTGCGCTCAGTCGGCCGTGCGAAATTCGCCAGCTCTCCATCTTCCTCAACCTGGAGATGGATCCGACCAGCCACTGGGTCGGGCAGGTGATCGAGTTCGACGCCAATACCGTGGATGTCTTCTCGTTTGGCCGCAATCAGGAGTGTCTGGTCGGTTCGGTGGATCTGGTCTATCGCAACTCCTGGAGCGAGATCCGTACTCTGCACTTCCAGGGGGATGAAGCTGTGGTCGATGCCCTCACCACTATCCTCGGCAAGATGCATCAGGATGCCGCCGCTCCCGAGATGATCGAGGTGTTCTGCTACAGCCAGCACTTCCGCTCTCTGGTGCGCTCCCGCTTCCAGACGCTGGTGGCCGAGTGTATCGATCTGCGCCTGGCCCGCGACAAGCAGCAGCTGGTCAAGACCATGGCGCTCGGTAAGGAGAAGTACGGCATCTTCTTCGAGCGGCGCGGGGTGTCGGTGAAGAAGCTGGAAAACGCCATCGATTTTTACCGCCACATCTCCCACAACAAGCTGGATCACCTGCCGCTGCGGCTCGACAAGACCCACAGCCAGCATCTGCCGAGCATCGTCGATGCCTACGCCAGCGAGGGGCTGGTGCAGTTCTTCTTCGATACCCGGGATGCGGGCACCAACATCTATATCCTCGATGAGGCGAACCGGGTCGAGATCTACCAGCACTTTGCCGGCAACAAGGATGAGCTGGTCTCCGGCGTGAACCGCTTCTACACCTCGAATCACGAGCGATTCAGCGATGACGGTCAGTTCATCAACTTCAACCTGCCCCAGTACTACGAGATAGTGCAGCACAATGGCGAGCTGGCGGTTATTCCCTACCGCAGCCAGGGGGCGGGGCGTGAACAGGTGCCGCCGACCCGCGATGTGGGTTAGCCGCTGCGGATACGCATCCTGAGAGCACAGCAATAAAAACGGCCTGCAGTTGCAGGCCGTTTGCGGTTGCTCAGGCGCCGAGGCGGGCCAGCAGCCAGCTGCGAATGTCGCCCAGTTGCGGGCGGCAGATCTCGTGGCGCATCGGGTATTCGTGCCACTCCGGGGCGAGCCCCATCTCTTCCAGCCGGTTCTTGGCATCCCAACCGAGCGACAGGCTCACCACATCGTCGTAGATGCCGTGCATGTAGCAGATGGGCAGGGTGCGAGCGGCCTCGCTCATCTCGTCTGCCAGCTTGTCGGGGGCGGCCAGATAGGTGGACATGCAGAGCAGGCCTGCCAGCTGTGCCGGATAGCGCAGCGCGGTGAAGGAGGCAATCACCCCGCCCTGAGAGAAACCCGCCAGCACGATATGCTCGGGGGCAAACCCTTCGGCGACCAGCTGATCCAGCAGGGCGCTGATCTGGCTGGCCGATTCACGGACATGGGACTCCACGGCCCGCTCGGCGGGGTCCTCGAAGCTCTTGATGTCGTACCAGCCGCGCATCTTGTAGCCCATGTTGATGGTGATGGGGCGCTCCGGCGCATCCGGCAACAGGTGACGCACCGGCAAGTCGGCGGGCAGATCCAGCGCATCCACCAGCGGGGCGAGACCGGCGCCGGAATCACCCAGCCCGTGCAGCCAGATCACCGCGTGACGGGCGCCCTGCGGGTGCAGGTCGGTCATGGGAACACCACCTCTTCGCCCGCCTGGGCGGTGCAGGATTGGCTCAGCAGCGCCTTGAGCTCGTGGCCGAAACGGTTGTCGATCCAGGTGTCACCCTGCAGTTCGAAGTGGAAGCCGTTCTCGCGGGTGGCGACCCAAATCTGATGCAGTGGCTCCTGCTTGTTGATGATGACCTTGGTCTTGTTCTCGAAAGAGAGGGTCAATACGCCACCGTTGCGTTCGCAGTCGATATCCGGATACCCCTCGTCGAGCGTGTCTTCCACATATTGGAAAAAGGCGTCGGTCAGGGCGTGATACTCGTGATCCTTCATCGGTTTATCCTGTTGCTTTTAACAATGTGAGTGCGATTATAGAGGGCCAAAAATTTTTTCGCAGCGAACCATTATGATCACCCAGTTCACCAAGTGTCTGCTTGCCACTCTTCTGTCCCTCGGGTTGGCCGCGTGCGGTCTGAAGGGGCCGCTCTATATGCCGCCCCCCGAGCAGCCACAGAGCCAGAGTACACCGCAAGCAGCGCCGCCTGCGACCACTGAGGCTGCCACCGAGGCCGCGCCGCACTAATGCCGCACCCATTCTAGGAAGGAACCGCCCCCTTGGATCACTTTAACTACGACGCCGACGGCCAGCTTCAGGCCGAGCAAACCTCGCTGCAACAGCTTGCCGAGCAGTACGGTACCCCGCTTTACGTCTACTCCCGTGCGACCCTCGAGCGCCACTGGCACGCCTTCGACAAGGCCGCTGGCGATATTCCCCATCTGATCTGCTATGCGGTGAAGGCCAACTCCAATCTGGCGCTGCTCAACCTGCTGGCCCGTCTGGGCTCGGGGTTTGACATCGTCTCCGGTGGCGAGCTGTCGCGGGTACTGGCGGCGGGCGGTGATCCGGCCAAGGTGGTTTTCTCCGGGGTCGCCAAGAGCGAAGCGGAGATGCGCCTTGCGCTGGATAAAGAGATCCTCTGCTTCAATCTGGAGTCGGAAGCCGAGCTGGAGCGCCTCAATCGGGTGGCGGGCAGCATGGGCAAGAAGGCCCGCGTCTCGGTGCGGGTCAATCCGGATATCGATGCCGGTACTCACCCCTATATCTCCACTGGCCTCAAGCAGAACAAGTTCGGCATTCCCATCGAGCTGGCGCCCGCCATCTATCGCAAGGCGGCCGCGATGGCGAACATCGAAATCGTCGGGGTGGATTGCCATATCGGCTCGCAACTCACTGAATTGAATCCCTTTATGGAAGCGGCTGACAAGTTGCTGCGGCTGATCGACGGTCTGGCAGCGGAAGGCATTCATATCCATCATCTGGACGTGGGGGGCGGCCTTGGGGTCAACTACGGTTCCGAGCAGCCGCCCCATCCGACCGAGTACGCCGAAGCGCTGAAGCAGAAGCTGGCGGGCCGGGATCTGACCCTGCTGTTCGAGCCGGGCCGCGCCATCGTCGCCAATGCCGGCGTGCTGCTGACCCGGGTGGAGTACCTCAAGCCGGGCGAGACCCGCAACTTCGCGCTGATCGATGCCGGTATGAACGACATGCTGCGCCCCTCGCTCTACGGCGCCTGGATGAACATCATCGAGGTGGATAGCCGCGCCGGTCATGCTCCCGCGCTCTATGACGTGGTGGGCCCGGTGTGCGAGACCGGCGACTTCCTCGGCAAGGAGCGCACCCTGGCCATTGCCGAAGGCTCCCTGCTGGCGGTGCGTTCGGCCGGAGCCTACGGCTTTACCATGTCATCCAACTACAACACCCGTCCGCGCGCAGCCGAAGTGCTGGTGGATGGTGCCGAAGCACATCTGATCCGCGAGCGTGAGCAGTTGGCCGATCTCTGGCGTGGTGAGCACCTGCTGCCCTGATGGCGCAGGCTGGGACAATGATTTCATAACGGTTGACGGTGAGTTTTTACAGCCCTAACAGCACAGGAATGCACGATGTTGACAGATTGTTCCAGGATGCATGGGGCTTTGGACAACGACTTCATGGCGTTTAGCGACCCTTGGTTCGGTGAATTTTTACAGCCCTAACAGCACAGGAATGCACGATGTTGATAGATTTTTCCAAGATGCATGGCTTGGGCAACGACTTCATGGTGGTGGATGGCGTCACCCAGAAGGTATTTTTCAGCAATGACGTCATCAAGAAGCTGGCAGATCGCCACTTCGGGATCGGCTTTGACCAGCTGCTGCTGGTGGAGCCGCCCTATGACCCTGAACTCGACTTTCACTATCGCATTTTCAATGCCGATGGCAGCGAGGTGGAGCAGTGCGGCAACGGCGCCCGCTGTTTTGCCCGTTTCGTGCGTCTCAAGGGGCTGATCAACCGGGATCGCATCGCGGTCAGTACCGCCCGGGGTCGCATCGTGTTGCAGCTGGAGGGGGAGAATCAGGTCACGGTCAACATGGGTGTTCCCCAGTTTGAGCCGGGCAAGATCCCGTTCCGGGCCCAGAAGGCAGAGAAAACCTATCTGTTGCGGGCGCAGGAGCATACCGTGATGTGTGGCGTGGTCTCCATGGGTAATCCCCACTGCGTCATCGAGGTGCCTTCGGTCGCCGATGCGCCCGTCGAGACGCTCGGTGCCATCATGGAGCGCCACGAGCGTTTCCCTGAGCGGGTCAACGTCGGCTTCATGGAGATGGTCAACGCCACCGAGATCAAGCTGCGTGTATTCGAGCGGGGCTGTGGCGAGACCCTGGCCTGCGGCACCGGTGCCTGTGCGGCGGCGGTGATTGGCATCAGTCAGGGCAAGCTCAAGGAGCGGGTCACCGTCAGTCTGCCGGGCGGCAAGCTGACCATCGCCTGGAAGGGGCCGGGCCAGCCGGTCTACATGACAGGCCCCGCCGAGCATGTGTTTGACGGCCAGATAGAGGTTTAGCCGATAAAGGTTCAGGTACGGGGGGCGCTGGCCCCCTTTGCCCATGATGTCGGGGCAGCGAGCCCCATTTCTCTGATGGATCAACCAATTTATGAGCGAACTCAAACGGCAGGAGCAATCGGTGGATGAAGCCACTGTGCTGGAGTACCTGGCCCGTTATCCCGAGTTTTTCCAACGCCATGCCGCCGTGCTGGACCGGATCCGCATTCCCCATGAACGCAAAGGGTCGGTCTCGCTGGTCGAGCGCCAGCTGGAGCGTCAGCGCGAGCGGATCGAACAGCTGGAGCAGGAGATCACCGAATTGATGGGGATCGCCAGCGAAAACGAGCGGATCTTCCGGGTCTATGCCGATCTCTACGGCGAGCTGTACGGCTGCCAGACCCTGTTCGAGGTAAGTGCCGTGATGGGCAAGGCCTTTGTCCAGCGGCTGCGCCTGACCGGGCTGCGGCTCTGGCTCAATCCCAAGAAGTTTGCCCTGAGCGGGCCCGAGCAGCGCTTTCTGGCGCAGGGCAAGCAGCTCGAATCCCTGCTGGGTCAGCGTCTGCCGGGGCAGGATTACTACTTTGGCCGCCTGAGCCAGAGCGAGAAGCAGGCGCTGTTTGGCCATGATGTGCTGGTCAACTCGGTGGCCCTGATGCGGCTCGGCGATCTCGGTGTGCTGGCCTTCGCCAGCTCGGATCCCGGCCACTTTACTCCCCACAACGACACCCTGCTGCTGGGCCAACTGGGGCGCCTGCTGCAACTGCGTCTGCCCGAGTTGACTCATGGCTAGAACACCGGCCAAGGCGCCTGCCAAAGCACCCGTCATCGCACCGCCACTGCCTGCGGCACTGGCGGACGAGCTGGCGGCCTTTATCGAATACCTGAGGGTCGAGCGTCAGCTCAGCCCTCATACCCGCAATAACTATCAAGCCCATCTGGAGGCGATGACCGCCGAGCTGGTGGCCCTCGGGCTCACTGATTGGGGTCGGCTCGAGGCGAGTCAGGTGCGCACTCTGGTGACCCGGATGCACAAGGGGGGCCTTGCTCCTCGTTCCCTTTCCACCAAGGTCTCGGCCCTGCGCAGCTTTTGCGACTGGCAGGTGCGGCAGGGGCGGCTCACCGCCAATCCGGCTCGCGGTATCGTCACCCCCAAACAGGGGCGGCCGCTGCCGAAAAACCTCGATGTGGACGAGATGCACCAGCTGCTCAACATTACCGACGAGCAGGATCCGCTGGCGGTGCGGGATCGCGCCATCATGGAGCTGATGTACTCTTCAGGGCTGCGTCTGGCCGAGCTGGTGGGGATCAATCTGGTGGATCTGAAGCTCGACGACCGCCAGCTCAAGGTGACCGGCAAGGGCTCGCGGGAGCGGGTGCTGCCCATCGGCCGGATGGCGGTGGAGTGGCTGCAGAAGTGGCTCAAGGTGCGCCCGCTGCTGGCCGGGGATGAGAGCGAGGCGCTGTTTGTCTCCAACCGCAAGCAGCGGCTGTCGGCGCGCTCGGTGCAGGCCCGCCTCGATGGCTGGGGCAACAAGCAGGCGCTTAACGCCCACGTCCATCCCCACAAGCTGCGCCACAGCTTCGCCACCCATATGCTGGAGTCTTCCGGCGATCTCCGGGCGGTTCAGGAGCTGCTGGGACATGCCGACCTCTCCACCACCCAGATCTATACCCACCTCGACTTCCAGCATCTGGCCAAGGTTTACGACAGCGCCCACCCCAGGGCCAAGCGTGACCCGGATGCGCAGGACGATGAATAACGGGCCCTGAGCCCCGTTGCAGAGGATAGTCCATGCACTTCTATCGCCGCTGGCAGCCGGTTGCTGCCATCTCGTTTGACCTCGATGACACCCTCTATGACAACGGCCCCGCCATCGTGCGGGCCGAGCAGTGGATGTTGAGCCATCTGCGCAGCGAATATCTGGCGACAGCCATGCTCGACAAGCCACGCTGGCTGGAGCTAAAACGCGCTGTGTTGCTGGCCAACCCCGGGCTGCGCCACGATGTCAGCCTGGCGCGCCAGCAGACCATCCGCGCCGCCATGGTCGAGGGGGGGATGGCCGACCAGCAGGCCAGTCGCGAGGCGGAGCAGGTCTTTGCTGCGTTTCTGGCAGAGCGCTCGAAGATCGATGTGAGCGAGTCCACTCATCAGCTGCTGGCCAGATTGGCCGAACGCTACCCGCTGGTGGTCATCACCAACGGCAATCTGGATCTGCTTCAGGCCGGGCTGGATCGCTACTTCACGCTGGTCTGCAAGGCGGGGGCGGGCGCCAGGATGAAACCGGCGCCGGATATGTTTGAGCAGACCCGCAGTGCCCTCAAGCTGCCTGCGCAGCGGATCCTCCATGTGGGGGATCATCCCGAGACCGATGTACTGGGTGCCCGTCTGCATGGCTTTCGCGCCGCCTGGCTCAACGAGCGGCAGCAACGGTGGCAACAGCTGCAACTGTTGCCGGACGTGGAGCTGACGGCACTGGAGGAGCTGGCCGAGCTGCTGCTCTGATGGCGCTGGCGGGTGGCCACGCTCAGGCGGTAATGGCTGTCAGCGAATAGCAATATATGGCAAGGGGTTACGCCCGCTATTTGCGACAAACCAACCCGAGCAGGGTGTAGCGGTCGCGCTGGTTGACGCGGCAGTAACTGATACCGGCGGGCAGCGCTTGTTGCAGGGTGATGGCGCTGTTCTGATAGCGGCAAACCAGATAGAGGGGGCGCAGGCTGCTATCGAGCTGGCTCCAGTAGTGGATCTCGTCGCTGTCGCCATTATCCGGTTTGAGTTGGGCCAGTTCAGCAGGATCTCCGTCGAACAGGGCCAGATTATCGAGCCGGTGACTGAGGGTTTCGTCCGGTTTGCCATCGTCATTGCGGGTGAACGCCTGCCAGCCCTGCTGCGGGGTCAGCAGCTGCTGGCGACTCTCGATGGTGGCGGGACAATCAAATTGCAGGCTGGCGGCAAGGGCCAGGGTTGTCAGTAACATGGCTGCTGTTCTCTCTTCACGTCCTCAATACGATGCCATGTTACGTCATCTTCCACCGAACAGCTTCATCAGTTTATCAAGCAGATCAAGCTGTTGTGGTGGCTGTTTCATGGCTTCCGCCTCCCGCTCCAGCAGCGCCCGCTGCTCCTGCTGACGATCGCTCAGCACCCGGTAGAGGGGCTCGACCAGCGCCTCACGCTGCATCACCAGCTCCTGAAACATTGCCTGATTGATGCGATAGGTTTCGACGGTGGCCACCGCCCGTACCGTGAAGGAGCTGGGCTCGCCGGTGAGCAGGCTCAGTTCGCCAAAAAAGTCTCCCGCGTTGAGCGTACCAAGCTTCAGCTCTCGCCCCTCGACATTGACCACCATCTCGGCTTCCCCTTTGACCAGCACGAACAGCCAGCTGGAGACATCTCCCTGCTCCAGCATGATGTCGCCGCTGACGAAGGGGGCAAACTTCACCTGGTCCGCCAGTCTGATCAGCTCATCCTCCTGCAACATGGCAAACAGCGGCAGCTTGCGCAGGGTATCGGTTCGTTCGGCGGTGTGGCGCTTGTGGCGGGCATCCAGATGCTGCTTCTCCTTGGCCATAAAGACGTTGAAGATCGGCGGGGTGAGGCGGCGATCGTTGCGGCGCAGGGCGGCATCGATCAGGCTGCGCACCATGGAGTCGGTCGGATCGTCGCGAGCCAGATCGGTCAGCCAGTAGCGCACTGCATAGCGGGCAATCCCACCCTCGACATTCATCAACAGGCAGTCCGGTTGCGGATACTTGGCGACGCAGGGGAGCTTGGTCTCCCGCAGGGATTTCTCGATCAGCGCGATGATCTGGGTCGGCAGGGTATCCAGGGTCAGATCGAACCAGACCCAGCGCCGCCACTGCAAGGGTTCGCCACGGCGACGCCCGAGCACGGTGAAGCGCTGTTTGAGCAGGTGGCTGTTGGGGATGACGACTGTCTCCCAGTTGCGGGTCTCGATGGTGGTGGCACGCCAGTTGATCTCCACCACCCGGCCCTGGGTGGTATCCACTTGCAGCCAGTCACCGATGGCGATGGAGTTGTCGAGCTGAATGGAGACCCCGGCCAGCAGGTTGCCCAGGGTGTCCTGCATGGCGAAGGCGATGACCGCGGTGATCACCGCGGAGGTGGTGACTATCTCCCCGAGCGCCATGCCGGAGGCGTAGAGGCGAAACAGACCCCAGCCGATATAGCCGATGGTGATGACGATATCGGCGATGATCCGCGGGATCCGCACATGGCAGAGGGGGAGCAGAAATTCGAACAGCAGGATCCCCCATATCTTGACCAGTATCAGGCCGGCCAGCAGGGTTGAAATCTCGATCAGCAATTGATGGGGCAGCGGCAGTTTGAACCAGCCCCCCTCCAGCTGGATCAGCAGGATCACCACCGCGCTTATCATCACGAAACTGAGCTCGGAGAGCAGCTCCCGTCGCTGTCCCGGACGGCGCCAGAAGTGGATCAGCATCAGGGAGAGGGTGAGCAGGGTCCAGAACGGGTGTTCGCCAATCCAGATCAGCGTCGGTAGCGCGGTGAGGTTTTCGCCAGCCATAGCAGCACCTTATTGTGGTTTTATTTCCAGCATAGCTGCTGCGGCGCTGGGAAATGGTGCGTTGGGGCGGCAATTTATTTATCCTGTGCAGAACCGGGCAAAGGAGTGCGATTGAGTGAAATTTTCAAAGAAAATCATCTGTTTGATGGCCCTGTTGCCATTGGCTGGCTGCGACCTGCTGGCCGAGAAGTATCGGGTCGAATTCCGGGATGGCTCCTGGCGTGAAATAGCCATTACCCCCTTCTCCAGCGAGGCGCGCTGGCGTGAGGGGTGTGCCACCGGTGAGGTGCTGAGCGACATGAAGGTGCCCATCAAGCGGGGTGACACGGTCAATGGCCGCGAGCAGTTGCTGATCGGTGGCGAGAAGTTCGAGCTGGATGACAACAACCTCTACCGCAGCAACGGCATGGTGTTTGGCCATTCGCCTGACCATATCCAGCGCGGGCTCAAGGGGATGGATATCTGCCGTACCCTGCGCCCCGAGCGGGGTGGACTGCCCAAGCTCAAGGCGCGCGGGTTTGGCGACTGAATCGATGAGGGATTAACTCGCTGCCATCAATGCACAGCGCTGGCGGCAGGCATCGCCAAAGGCTTGAAATATCTTGATGGAGTGGGGGTTTTCATTGGCCTTCCACTCCGGATGCCACTGCACTGCCAGCAAAAAGGGCGACAGTGCGGGAGCATGAAGTGCCTCTATCAGCCCATCTTCGGCGTGGGCCAACGGCTCCAGACCCTTCCCCAACCGGTTGATGCCCTGCCCATGCAGGGAGTTGACCGGAATCTGTTCTTCCCCCATCAGTTCGGCAAACCAGCTGCCGGGCAGCAGTTTGATCTGATGGCTCGGCCCATACTGCTCGTCGACCGGATCGTCGGCATCCTCCCGGTGATCGTCATATCCCGGCTCGTTATAGACCTTCTGATGGATGTCTCCCCCCAGCGCCACGTTGATCTCCTGCATGCCGCGGCAGATACCGAGGATCGGCAAGCCACGGGCGAGCGCCCCCTTGATGAGGGGCAGGTCGAACAAATCGCGATCCCTGTCTTGCTGTTTTTCCGGCGTGAGGTTCTCCTGACCGTAGAGGGCCGGATCGATATTGGAACCTGCACCACTCAGATAGACCCCATCGGCGAGATCCAGATACTGCTCCAGATCGGCGGTGCCGCAGCAGGTGGGTACCAGCAGCGGGACACAGCCACTGATCTCGACCAGCGGCATGATGTATTTGTGGGTCATCACCTGATAGGCGTGGCCGTTGCGGGGCTGGGCGCCCATGGTCATCAGTACGACAGGTTTACGGGGAGCGGGAGGCAGGGGATTTGGCATAGGGCACCTTGATTATCCTTGGCGTTGAAGTCTCATCCTGCACCTTGGGCAGACCCTTGCACATCGGCTGGGCAAGGGCATGCCTCAAGGTATGGTCATGGGATCCCGCGTCTTACCGGGTGGCAGAATCGAATCGTCGGTCAGCCTCGGCAGCGACAGCCTGGATCCTCTCCCCAGTCTGCCAAGGCTGTTCAATATGTCAAACAAAATGATGCAAAGTTGTTAACAGGTTTGTCTTGAACGGCTCTTAAGCGGCGATTTAACGGGGCTGTTGAGATGAGCCGTTATGGCTGGGGTAGTAAAATGGTGGATATATTAAACGCGCAGGGCTGGCGGGGGATGTTGAGAGGAAAAGGCATCAATAGAAACACGCCTCCCCGAGGGGAGGCGTGTGTCGGGGATCACAGCAGGTCTTCGATCTCGCCGCGCAGATACTGGTACATCTCGCGGTAGGCGACCGGCGGCTTGTTCAGCTCCCGCTCCTTGTTGGCGGAGCGGATCAGCTGGCGCAGCTTCTGGCGATCCAGTTCGTGGAACTGGGACATCAGCTCATTGAGGGCGCTGTCACCTTCGGTGATCAGGCGCTCGCGCCACTGCTCCAGGCGATGCAGGCGCGCATTCACGGTGGAGTGACGGTTCTTGATGATGGAGAGCGCTTCGGCAATCGGCTCGATATCGCGGCTGCGCATCAGGCGGCCGATGAACTGCAGATGGCGACGGAAGGACTCATCCTTCTTCGGCTTGAGTTTGCGACCCAGCTCGACAGCTTCTGCAAGCTCTTCATCCAACGGGATTTTTTCCAGCTCGCTGTGGCTGAGGGAGACGATCTCTTCCCCCATTTTCTGCAATGCTTCGGCATCGCGCTTGAGCTGGCTCTTGCTGGGGCCCCAGTCTTCGAACTCGTTGTCGTCTTGATATTGACTCATCGGTCTCTTGATTCCTGTCATTCACGTTTGGCGGATATGTTACCAGCTTCTCCCGCTGGGCGCAGGGGTCTGATATGCTTACCCCCCTTTCCTTCTTTCATACAGATGTGAGTTATGGATCAGCAAGACCAAATCCGCCAGGATCAAGCCCATCTCGAGGCCGTGGTTGCCGAAGCCCTGGAGATAGCCAAAGGACTGGGCGCCTCGCTGGCCGAAGTCTCCATCAGCAAGCAGACCGGGTTGTCGGTGAACACCCGGGGTTGTGAACTAGAAAGCATTGAATTCAATAAGGATGGCGCCCTCGGCATCGCCGTCTATCGCGATGGTTGCAAGGGATCTTCCTCGACCACCGATCTGAGCAAACCCGCCATTCGTGCCGCCGTTGAAGCGGCCATCGAGATTGCCCGCCACACCTCGGCGGATGATTGCGCCGGTCTGGCGGACGCCGAGCTGCTGGCCTGGGATGCCCCCGACCTGCAACTGTGTCACCAAATCGAGCTGGATCCCCGGCGCGGCATCGATCTGGCCATCGAGTGCGAACGACTCGCTCTGGGTCGCGATGTCCGTATCAAGCACTCCGACGGTGCCGGTTTCTCCAGCCATCTTGGCATCAAGGTCTATGGTAACAGCCACGGCTTCGTCAAAGGCTACGCGGCGTCGCGTAACTCCCTTAGCTGCGTGCTGATCGGCGAGCAGGATGGCGACATGCAGCGGGATTACGGCTACTCCTCCAGCCGTTCCCTCGACGGGCTCTGGAGCGCGCAGCGCATCGCCGACGAGGCGGTGGAGCGTACCGTCTCCCGTCTCGGCGCCCGCAAGATTTCTACCCGCCATGCCCCTGTGCTGTTCCACCCCGATACTGCCTCCGGCCTGTGGGGCCATCTGGTGATGGCCATCAGCGGTGGCAACCTCTATCGCAAGTCGAGCTTCCTGCTCGACAAATTGGGCAAGCAGATCCTGCCAGAGTGGCTCACCATTCAGGAGTTCCCCCACCTGCTGGGGGGGCTCGCCAGTACCCCGTTCGATGGCGAAGGGGTGCGTACCCGCGACATGGATATCATCCGTAACGGCGAGCTGATGAGCTGGCTGCTTACCTCCTACTCCGCTCGCAAGCTGGGGCTGACCACTACGGGTCATGCCGGTGGCATCCACAACTGGCAGGTCTCCAATACCGGCCAGGATTTTCAGGGCATGCTGAAAGAGATGGGTACCGGTCTGCTGGTGACCGAGCTGATGGGGCAGGGGGTCAATATCGTCAATGGCGACTACTCCCGCGGCGCTGCCGGTTTCTGGGTCGAGAATGGCGAAATAGCCTATCCGGTCGAGGAGATCACCATCGCCGGCAATCTGGCCGAGATGTTCAGTCATATCGTGGCGGTGGGTAGTGACGAGGATGAGCGCTCCAGTCTCAAGACCGGCTCGGTGCTGGTAGAGAATATGAAGCTGGCGGGTCACTGATCGCCGCTGCAGCGAGATCGATATCCATAAAAAGAGGGCCGCAATCGCGGCCCTCTGTCTTATTTGCCTGGCGGATTAACCGGCCTTGACGCTGCGGCGACGCTGCAGCCAGACGATCGCCCCGAACAGCAGGAAGCCCGGGATCCACATCCACTCCTTGGTCCAGCGCTCGGTCGGCGCCTTGACGGTGAGGATCTCTTGATCGAACTCCAGTCCCATGGTGGCGGCCGGGCTGCCAAAGGCGACGTTGTCGATCAGCGTCTTGCCATCCTGCTCATAGAGGCTCAGCCCCAGATTGGCCAGCCGCTCTTCGCCATTTGCCCCATCCGGTACGGCGACCAGCAGGGTGAACTTGCGTGGCTTGCCCACCGCATCTTCACCGAGGATCCGCAGCCGCAGGGTGCTCTCCGCCTCCACTTCACCCATGGTCTGGGCCAGCTGGGCAGGCGGGGTCTCGCGATAGGGGTCGTGCACCATGTCCATCCAGAAACCCGGGCGGAACAGGGTAAAGGCGACCAGCAACAGCAGCACGCTCTCGTACCAGCGGCTCTTCACCAGGAACCAGCCCTGAGTGGCGGCGGCGAAGATCAGCATGGCGATGGTCGCCACGATGAAGATCAGCACCCCGTGGGCGAAGTCCACGTCGATCAGCAGCAGGTCGGTGTTGAAGATAAACAGGAACGGCAGCGCCGCGGTACGCAGGCTGTAGTAAAACGCCGTGATCCCGGTCTTGATGGGGTCGCCCTTGGAGACAGCTGCTGCCGCGAAGGAGGCCAGCCCCACCGGCGGCGTCACATCCGCCATGATGCCGAAGTAGAAGACGAACAGGTGCACCGCGATCAGCGGCACGATCAGCCCGTTTTGCTGCCCCAGCGTCACCACCACCGGTGCCAGCAGGCTGGACACCACGATGTAGTTGGCGGTGGTGGGCAGCCCCATGCCGAGGATCAGGCTCAGCAGGGCGGTCAGCAGCAGCATCAGCAGCAGGTTGCCCATGGAGAGGAACTCCACCAGATCCGCCAGCACCAGACCGACCCCGGTCTGGGAGACCGCACCCACGATAATCCCCGCGGTGGCGGTGGCAATGCCGATACCGATCATGTTGCGGGCACCGGCAACCAGCCCTTCCCGCAGATCCACCACGCCGTCAGCGACGGTACCGTAGTCGTGCTTGCCGTCCTTGCGCAGCCAGTTGAGCAGCGGGCGCTGGGTCAGCAGGATGATCACCAGCATCACGGTACCCCAGAAGGCCGACAGCCCCGGCGAGAGGCGTTCCACCATCAGGCACCACACCAGTACTACCACCGGCAGCAGGAAGTGCAGGCCGGAGAGCAGCACGGCGCGGGTGTTGGGCAACTCGGTGAGCGGCTTGTCGGGATCTTCGGCAGGCAGGGGTTCATTGCTGGCGGCGATCTTCAACAGAGCCACATAGGTGGCAGCCAGCAGTACCGAGATCCCCGGCAGGGCGTAGTCACCCAGAGCAGGTTTGAGCCAGCCGAGGCCATAGTAGACCGCCAGTGACAGGCCGCTGATGAGGGCCGCGCCAAAGGCAAAACCGGTCAGGCGACGCAGCCAGGGTTTGGGTTGATGGTTGCCGATGGGCTGCATGCCCAGTTTCAGCGCCTCCAGATGGACGATGTAGAGCAGCGCTATGTAGGAGATGGTGGCAGGCAGGAAGGCGTGCTTGATGATCTCCACATAGGGGATGCCCACGTATTCGACCATCAGGAAAGCCGCAGCCCCCATCACGGGTGGCATGATCTGGCCGTTGACCGAGGAGGCTACTTCCACCGCCCCCGCTTTCTCTGAACTGAAGCCCACCTTCTTCATCATCGGGATGGTGAAGGTACCGGTGGTCACCACGTTGGCAATCGACGAGCCGGAAATCAGACCGGTCAGGCCGGAGGCGACCACTGCCGCCTTGGCGGGGCCGCCGCGCAGGTGGCCGAGCAGGCTGAAGGCGAGCTGGATAAAGTAGTGACCGGCACCGGCCCGTTCCAGCAGGGCGCCGAACAGCACGAACAGGAACACGAAGCTGGTGGAGACGCCAAGGGCAATGCCAAACACCCCTTCGGTGGTGATCCACTGGTGGTTGGCCAGCGCGGTGAAACCTACCCCGCGGTGTGCCAGCAGTCCCGGCATCCAGGGGCCCGCCAGACTGTAGATCAGAAAGACGATGGCGATGACCGCCAGTGCCGGCCCCAGGGCGCGGCGCGCCGCTTCCAGCAGCAGCGGAATGCCGATGCAGGCGGTCACCAGATCGGCGGTGGTGAGGGTGCCGGGACGCAGCGCCAGTGCTTCATACATCACGAACAGGTAAGAGGCGGCGCCAGCAGCGATCAGACCGAGGGCGATATCGCCGAGGGGAACCCGATCCCGCGGCGAGGAGCGAAATGCCGGGAACACCAGAAAAGCCAGCAACAGGGCGAAGGTGAGGTGAATGGAGCGGGTTTCGGTGTCATTGAGTACGCCAAACCCCACCATGAAGGGGAGTGGCGAGGCGATCCAGAGCTGGAACAGGGACCAGGCCAGCGCCAGCGCGGTGATGAGCCAGCCCATGATGCCCAGCGGCAGGCGAGCGCCCACATCCTGGGCGATCAGTTCCTCGGTAGAGAGTTGTTTATCTTGCATAGGGTTAACTTGTGCCAACGAGTACAACAAGAGCGACACCCGCCCCCGCAATCAGGCGGCGGACGGGTGTCGAAGAGAGTGACAAAGGCCCCGGGGCCTTCAATCAGATCCAGCCGCGCTCTTTGTAGTAGCGGGCAGCCCCTTCATGCAGCGGTGCAGAGAGACCCACCTTGATCATGTCGGCCTCTTTCAGGTCGGCAAAGGCAGGGTGCAGGCGCTTGAAGCGATCCAGGTTGTCGAACACCGACTTGACCAGCTGATAGACCACTTCCGGATCGGTTTTGGCGCTGGTGGAGAGCACCGCTTTGCCACCGATGGAGGGGGTCGGCTTGTCGCTGCCCTTGTAGATGCCGCCCGGGATCTCGGCCTTGCTGTAGTAGCTCTTCTCGGCCAGCAGCTTGTCGATGTCGGCGCCGGTCACAGGTACCAGTACTGCATCTGTGGTGGTGGAAGCTTCCTGAATGGCGCCGTTCGGGTGACCGACGAAGTAGCTCATGGCGTCGATGTTGTTGTCACCGAGGGCGGAGGCCTGTTCGGCCGGCTTCAGCTCGGAGACCAGACCGAAGTCACCCTTCTTCCAGCCTTTGACCGCCATGATCTCTTCCATGGTGTCACGCTGGCCGGAGCCCGGGTTGCCGATGTTGACGCGCTTGCCTTTCAGGTCGTCGAAGCTGGCGATCTTGGCATCGCGGCGAGCCAGGATGGTGAACACCTCGCTCTGCAGGGAGAAGACGGCGCGCATATCGTCCATGGCCCCTTCGGCCTGGAACGGTGGCAGCCCTTTCATCGCCTTGAACTGGTGGTCGGATTGCATGATGCCGAAGTTGAACTCACCGCTGCGGATGCCGTTGACGTTGGCAACACCACCGCCACTGGCTGGGGCGTTGCACTTGATCTGGTGATCGGCGGCGCCGCGATTGAGGAAGCGGCAGATGGACTGGCCAGCGACATAGTAGACGCCGGTCTGACCGCCGGTGCCTATGGTCACGAAGCGCTCCTGCGCTTGTACCGGACCACCGAATGAAACACCGACCAGAGCCGCCGACAGGGCGCATGCCAAAGTTAATCCTTTCATTTTTTCTCCCTTTTCTTTGATTTTGTTTATCCGATCCCCGGATAAATTGATGGCAATCCCGTTCTGCGCCGGGCTTGCCCGCTCTTCTCGTTGCGCGAAAGCGGGGGAGTTGATTGCCCCCTTTTCCGGCGGTCACCCTCATCCTGTGGTGAGGTTACCGACCTCCTGTCGGTCGAAGATAAATTGGCCCCTGAGGGGCCAAATAAAAAGTTGCAAGCACTCCGATTAAGCACATTCACCCAACATAAATCAAACGAAATGGCAAAATCACGGAGTTTAATCTTGAGAAACATGACCTTGATCATTCATTTTCTAGCCGAAGATTAATTTGATATGAAGGGAAATGGAAGAGGGAAAAACTAGGAGGGGATTCTTATGCGGCCCTTGTGTGACAAGGGCCGGGGTCATAATGGATCAGTTGGCCGGGGTGGCCAGATCCAGGATAAAGGCGTACTCCAGCGCGATATCTTCGTAGGCTTTGAAGCGGCCCGACTTGCCACCGTGGCCGGCGTCCATGTCGGTGTTCAGTAACAACTTGTTATCATCCGTCTTCAGCTCGCGCAGCTTGGCGACCCACTTGGCGGGCTCCCAATACTGCACTTGCGAGTCGTGCAGCCCGGTGGTGACCAGCAGGTTGGGGTAGGCTTGCGCCTTGACCTGATCGTAGGGGCTGTAGCTCTTCATGTAGTCGTAGTAGCGCTTCTGGTTCGGGTTGCCCCACTCGTCATACTCCCCGGTGGTGAGGGGAATGGACTCGTCCAGCATGGTGGTGACCACATCGACGAACGGCACCTGCGCCACCACGCCGCGATAGAGTTCGGGCGCCTGATTGATGACGGCCCCCATCAGCAGACCACCGGCGCTGCCGCCCATGGCGTAGACCTGATCCCTGGCGCCGTAGCCTTGCTCCACCAGCGCCTTGGTGACATCGATGAAGTCATTGAAGGTGTTCTGCTTTTTCAGCAACTTGCCATCTTCGTACCAGTGACGGCCCAGCTCCTCGCCACCCCGGATATGGGCGATGGCGTAGACGAAGCCGCGATCCAGCAGGCTCAGGCGCGAGCTGCTGAAGTCGGGATCCATGCTGGCGCCGTAGGAGCCGTAGCCATAGACCAGCAGCGGATTCTTGGGCGCATCGGCCTGCTCTTTCTTGAACTTGTCCTTGCGATAGACCAGCGACACCGGCACCGATACGCCGTCGCGGGCGGTTACCCAGAGCCGCTCGCTGGCGTACTGGTCGGCCTTGAAGCCGGCCACCGGCTGCTGCTTGAGCAGGGTGCGCTTGCCGCTCGCCATGTCCAGCTCATAGGTGGAGGCGGGGGTTGTCATGGAGGAGTAGCCATAGCGCAGGGCGCTGGTATCCGGCTCCGGGTTGTAGGCGAGCCAGGTGACATAGGCGGGATCATCGAAGGCGATCTCCTTCTGCTCACCGCTCTGCCAGTTGACCTGACGCAAGCGGGTCAGCCCCTTGTTGCGCTCTTCCAGTACCAGCCAATCCTTGAACAGGGCGTAGCTCTCCAGCAGCACGTCCGGATTGGGGGCGATCACCGCCTTCCAGCGATCGACCGGGCTCTCTTTGGTCTCGTAGAGGCCGAAGTTCTTGCCATCCTTGTTGGAGCGGACATAGAAGCGGCCGCGGTAGTGATCCAGGCTGTATTCGTGATCCACCTGACGGGGCAGGAACAGGCGGGGGGCGTGCTCCGGCTGGTTGGCATCGATCAGCCGTGCTTCGCCTGTGGTGGTGCTGGAGAGGGCGATGACGATGAAATCTTCCGAGGTGGTGGCGTAGAGGCTGATGTAGAAGGAGTCATCCTTCTCCTCGTAGACCAGCTTGTCCGTGGCCGGATCCGTCCCGAGCGTATGGCGATAGACCTGATAGGGCAGCAGGGTCTGCGGATGCTTGCGCACATAGAAGACGGTCTTGTTGTCGTTGGCCCACACCAGATTGCCGGAGGTATTTTCCAGTTTGTCGGTGGCCCACTGGCCACTCTCCAGGTCGAGGAACTGGATCTGGTACTGACGGCGGGAGAGGAAATCTTCCGCCACCGCCAGCCAGCGGTTGTTGCGGCTCACCTCAAGGGCGCCGAGGGCATAGAACTCGTGCCCTTCAGCCCGCAGGTTGCTGTCGAGCAGCAGGCTCGCCTGCTCTTCACCGAGCTTGGTGCGCGAATAGATCCCGTACTCCTTGCCCGGCTCATAGCGGGTCTGGTAGCGGTAGCCGTTCTTCACATAGGGCACCGACTCATCCTGCTGGGGGATGCGGGCGACCATCTCTTTGTAAAGCTGTTCGCGCAGGGGTTGGGTCGGCTTGAGCATGGCCTCGGTATAGGCGTTCTCGGCCTTGAGATAGTCCAACACCTCGGGCTTCTGCCGCTCGTCGTCACGCAGCCAGTAGTAGTTGTCGATGCGGGTATCCCCGTGTTTTTTCAGAGTGCGGGGATGTTTGGCGGCCACGGGCGGCTGGATTGGATGTTCGCTTGTCAGCATGGCGGGCTCTTCATTGGCATAAGTGGGGGGGAGAACTGTCAGAAAGGCTAGCAGCAGAACTCCTCGGGAAAAGGTAAACATGTCGCATCCTTGGCGCTGGAAAGGGTTGGTAGACCTGAGCATCGGCTCCATGAATTGGCGTTAAATCTGCCCCTTGTTGCCGGTGGTTGCAAGCAATCCCTTGTTATTGCAGGAAATGTAATCAAAAAAAGCCGCTATCTCGCGATAGCGGCCCTCTTTCTGGCCATGAGCGGCAAGAGTCCGCTCAGGTGTGCCTCACATGATATGGGAGTGCCCTCTCATGGCCAGTTTTCGTCAGCCTGGGTAGCTCGACCAGCGGTTGGTCGCGCCCTCGTTGCTGATACTCAGTACCTCATAGGGATGGCCCGGAATATCCATGCCCGGCGCACTCTGGGGCATGCCCGGAATGGTCAGGCCCCGGATCGCCGGTTTTTCCCTGAGCAGCTTCTGCACATCGGCGGCCGGTACATGCCCCTCGATCACATAGCCATTTACGATACCGGTATGGCAAGAGGCCAGTTCCGGCGCGATACCGTATTGCTGCTTCACTGCGCCGAGCTGTTCGGTTTCGATGACTTCCAGTTCGAAGCCATTCTGCTCCATGTGCTCGTTCCAGCTTTGGCAACAGCCACAATATTTGGATTTGTAGACGGTCATCTTCTCGGCCGCGAGAGCCGAAAAGCTGACGGTACCGGCCAGCATGGCCAGTAACAGGGGTTTGTACATCACTCACCTCAGATTGAAAGAAAAGATGCCCGATACGGGATGCGTTTCAGGTCCGGGTGCGTGGGGGACGTTCGAGCCGCTCGCACGGAGCGTCCGGCATAAAGAGAGAGGGGGAGGCGAAGTCGGGGGTATCCGGTTCCAGCACGGCGACCGTCAGGCTGTCGCTGCCTACCAGCGTCATCGAGAGGGCGGTGGTAAAGCTGCCGCAGGGCATTGCTTTTTCCAGGGTTCGCTCGCTCTGGCTGCAGTGGGTGGTCAGGGTACAGAGGTCGGTTGCGGCCCGACTGCCAAACGACATCAACACCAGCACCAGACTCCACAAGGGGAGCCAGCGACGGGCGTGAGCGAGTTGGCGACGGGTGAGAACCATGGAATGACTCGAAAATAACAAGGGGCACATGGTAACCCTGTGCCCCGGGGGAGGGTCAAGCCCTCCCCATAGAGTCAGTCAGCCAGGATTAAGGTTGCTGACGGGTCGCCGCCAGCACGATCTCGCGCACGCAGACGTTGGCA
This sequence comes from Aeromonas sp. 604443, assembly GCF_049170315.1. Lineage (NCBI taxonomy): Bacteria > Pseudomonadati > Pseudomonadota > Gammaproteobacteria > Aeromonadales > Aeromonadaceae > Aeromonas > Aeromonas sp. 604443. The sequence continues at coordinate 136,463 of NZ_JAAKMI010000006.1, read as the reverse complement.
GGCTGGTTCCAGGCGTAGAGCACGGCATCGGCGATCACTTCCGGTGCAATGACGCCGCCCATCTGATCTTTCCAGTCGTGGTAACCGGCCTTGATGCTCTCGTCAGTGGTGTGGCTGAGCAGCTCGGTCTCGACCGCACCCGGGGCAATGGTCACCATACGCACGCCGACATCGGCCACCTCTTCGCGGATGTTCTCGGTCAGGGCGTGCACGGCGAACTTGGTGGCGCAGTAGGCAGCATGGTTCGGGAAGGTCTTGCGACCGGCGATGGAGCTGATGTTGATGATGGTGCCGCTGCGGCGCTCCTTCATGCCTGCCAGCACTGCGTGGACGCCGTTCAGCACCCCCATCACGTTGATGTTGAGCATCTGCTGCCATTCGGCGGGATCCTGCACATCTGCCTGACCCAGCAGCATGACGCCGGCGTTGTTGACCATGCAGCCGACCGGGCCAAATTTGGCTTCTGCCTGCTGGACTGCGGCCTTCATGGCGGCGGTGTCGGTCACATCGACCCCGATGCAGAGGGTATCGGGCAGGTTCAGCGCCTGCATCGGCTCGACCCGGCGGGCCAGCAGCAGCAGCGGATGACCGGCGGCAGAGAAGGCACGGGCGATGGCGGCACCGATCCCGGCGGAGGCGCCGGTGATCACGACGAGAGATTTGGACATGGGTCTTTCCTTCTGATTCAAGAGTCGGTTTGAGCAAACAGGTGGCTGGCCAGCACGGAACCCAATCACTATAGTCACTGTATCTATAAGTGATAAATATTGTTTTCCGCTGGTTATCATCTGAAAAAACTATGGTTGGTTTATGCTGGACTTGAGATTGCTGCGTTTCTTCATCGCCATCTATGAAGAGAAGAACATCACGGCGGCGGCCGAGCGCTGCCACGTCAGCCAGCCCTCCCTCTCGGCGGGACTGCGCCAGCTGGAAGAGGCGCTCGGTGACAGCCTGTTTGTCCGGGGCAAGAAAGGGGTGGTGGCGAAAGATCCGGCCCACTATCTCTATCCTCACGCAGTCAAGCTGGTGGAGGAGGCGCGCCGTCTGCCGGAGCTGTTTCGCCAGAAAGCGACGCGTGCGAGGCTCAATATCGCCATCATGCCGGACTTGAGTCGCCGCCGGGTGGCCGGGCTGCTGCAGCAAGTACAGCGCGTGCTGCCGCAGCTGGATCTCACCCTCTCCGACTACGCTACGCCCGCCGATTGCCGCTTGACGCTGGATGTCCTGCGCCGGGAGGACGAGATCTTTCTGCCGCTGTGGGAGGAGGATTACGTGCTCTGCGTGCCGGTCGATCATCCCCTGGCCAGTCGCGAAAGGATCGAGTTGGCCGAGCTGCAACATTATGATTTTATTGAGTGCCCGCCCTGCGAAGCCCATCAGCAGACTATCGGCCTGCTGGCCTGTGACCGGCTTACCCTCAATCTGGTGGCCAAGGCCGAGAGCAAGGGGCTGGTGATGGCGCTGGTGCTGGCGGGGGTCGGCATCAGTTTTCTGCCGGACGGGCTGGTCGAGGATGAGGCGGGGCTCTGTACCCTGCCGGTGAGCGGGCCGCGGATGTTTCGCCGGATCGGGCTCTGCTATCCCGCCCACCAGACCCTCAATCCGGCGCTGCGGGAGCTGATCCCCGAGTTGGCAGGTTATGGCGCTTCCTGATAAGGTCGCTTTCCTGTGCACCTTTACGATGCAGCTCCCCAGACTCCCCTTTTCTGTTTACCGTGCCTTGCACTGCAAGGCTTTGTTCGGGTGATGTGGTCATGAAACGCATTCTGGTAATTTTTTCCCATCCCGCTCTGCAGAGCTCGCGGGCCAACAAGCAGCTGTTGCAGGCGATTGAGGGGCTGGAGGGGGTCACGGTTCACGACCTCTATCAGCACTATCCCGACATGTTCATCGATGTGAAGCGGGAGCAGGCGCTGCTCTGTGAGCACGATATCATCGTCTTCCAGCACCCGTTTTACTGGTACTCCTGTCCGGCCATCATGAAGGAGTGGATGGATCTGGTGCTGGAGTATGGCTACGCCTACGGCCCCGAAGCCCACGCCCTCAAGGGCAAGCAGTGGCTGAGCGCCATCACCACCGGCGGGGCGCCGGAGTCCTACTGCAGCGAGGGTTACAACAGCCGACCGCTGCTCGATTTTCTGCTGCCATTTCAGCAGGCTGCCACCTTGTGCGGCATGAACTGGCTGCCCCCCTTCGTGCTCCACTCCTTTCACAAGATCAAGGATCCCGCCGCCCTGCGCCGCTGTGGACAGGATTACCGCCAGCTGCTTTGCGCCTTGCGTGACGATCAGCTGACTCCAGAGCAACTGGCCGGGCGCCCTTATCTGCGCGACTTGCTGGAGGTGCTCTGATGAAACACGGACAGCTTGTTGGCCGAGCTTATGAGCCGGATCTGATGTTCACACGGAGGGCTGACTGATGGGCCACGGGATCCTGTTTGATGCCTTTATCTATCTCTCTGCCGCCGTCATCGCGGTGCCGCTGGCCAAGCGCTGGGGGCTCGGTTCGGTGCTTGGCTACCTGCTGGCGGGGATCATCATAGGCCCCTTTCTGCTGGGGTTGGTGGGGGAGCAGAAGGATGTGATGCACTTCGCCGAGTTTGGCGTGGTGCTGATGCTGTTTCTGGTCGGTCTTGAATTGCGTCCGGCCCTCTTGTGGCAGTTGAAGGGGCCGATCCTCGGCACCGGCGGCCTGCAGGTGCTGCTCACCACGGCGGCACTGACCGGCGTGGCGCACCTGATTGGTCTGCCGCTGCAACAGGGGCTGGCCATCGGCCTCATTCTGGCGCTCTCCTCCACCGCCATCGTGTTGCAGAGCCTGCAGGAGCGCAAGCTGATGCAGAGCGAGAGCGGTCGCTCCGCCTTTGCGGTGCTGCTGTTTCAGGATATTGCGGTCATTCCGATCCTGGCGATCCTGCCGCTGTTGGCCATGGCGCCGGTCGCTAGCAATGGTGGCTCCGAGCTGGCGGGTTGGCAGCATGGTCTGCTGGTGGTCGCGGCCATCTCCGGCATCGTGCTGGGTGGCCACTATCTGATGCGGCCGGTGTTTCGTGCCATCGCCCAGTCCCATATGCGGGAGATCTTCGTCGCCGCCGCCCTGCTGCTGGTGATCGCTATCGCTGTGCTGATGGAGTCGGTGGGGCTTTCGCCTGCACTTGGCTCCTTCCTCGCCGGTGTGGTGCTGGCCGACAGCGAATATCGTCATGAGCTGGAGGCAGACATTGAGCCGTTCAAGGGCTTGCTGCTCGGCCTGTTCTTTATGTCGGTGGGGGCGGGGATCGACTTCGGGCTGTTTGCCGAGCACCCCTTCCTGATACCCACTCTGGTGGTTGGCCTGATGGTGCTCAAATGGCTGGTGCTGATGGCGCTCGGCTTCATTATCCGCATCTCGCCGAGCCAGCGCTGGACCTTCGCGCTGGCGCTCGCACAGGGGGGCGAGTTTGCCTTCGTGCTCTTTTCGTTTGCCGCGCAAAACAGGGTGCTGCCCGGTGAGACCATCTCGCTGCTGACGCTGGTGGTAGCGCTCTCGATGGCGCTCACCCCACTGCTGCTGATCCTCAATGATCGGGTGATCCAGCCCTGGTTCGATTACCGTAACCAGAGCGATGCGCCGCAGCATGAGCAACCTGAGCTGGTGGAGCATCCGGTGATCATCGCGGGCTTCGGCCGCTTCGGTCAGATCGTGGGGCGTCTGCTGCATGGTCACGGCATCGGCACCACCATCCTCGAGCAGGATGCCAGCCAGATAGAGACCCTGCGCAAGTACGGCTATCAGGTCTTCTATGGCGATGCCAGCCGGATCGACCTGCTCCATGCCGCCGGGGCGCACAAGGCGAAGCTGCTGGTGCTCTCCATCAACGATCCGGCTACCTCGCTGGCGGTGATCGAGATGGTGCAGAAGCACTTCCCGCACCTGAAGATCCTGGCGCGAGCGCTGGATCGACCCCATGCCCACGAGATCCTGCGCCACGGGGTCGAGAGCGTACACCGGGAAACCCTGGGCTCGGCGGTCGATCTGGGGGTGGAAGCCCTGACCCAGCTCGGTTTTCGTGCCAACCAGGCCTGGCGGGCGGGGCAGACCTTCAAGCAGCACGATAACTGGCTGTTGCGCGAGCAGGTCAACTATCTGGACGACGAGCACACTTATATCAACAAGAGCCTGCAATACCGGGAGATCCTCTCCGATCTGTTGCAAGACGACGAGGAGGGGCAGGAGCGTATCCATGCCCATAACTGGAACAGCGGGTTACCCGACGACGACAAGGAAGCAAAATGATTGCCTATTACCCCATGTTTAAACACCTGCATATGACGCTGGCGCTGGTCAGTCTGCTGCTCTTTATCTATCGCTGGAGTCTGGCGCTGGCCGGCAGCGATCGGTTGCAGCAGAAGTGGCTGAAGATCCTGCCGCATATCAACGACACCTTCCTGCTGCTGTTTGGTGTGTTGCTGGCGGTGGCCTTGCAGTTGAGCCCGGGTCAACAACCCTGGCTGATGGCCAAGCTGATTGCACTGGTGCTCTATATCGGTCTGGGTGTCATGGCGCTCAAGCGCCCGGCCCGCGGTCAGAAGCTGGTGGCCGGTGTGGCGGCACTGGCGGTGTTTGGCTACATGGTCGGTGCGGCCATCACCAAGTCAGCCTGGTCGTGGCTGACGTGATTTGGCTGGGAGGGAGGATTGCCTCCCTCCGGCTATCTCAAAAGAATAGATTCAGAAAAATCCTACGCCCCTCTATGTTAGCCTGCCTCTCCACTTAGTTTTCTTCGATACGCTTAGCTTGTCTGAAAACGTCAAGTTAGCTGTGTTTATCCATATTTTTTCTTATAAATCATATATATACGTAGTTTTGTATGAAAATGGCGACAGTTGTCGCTACAAAACTTACGACATATACTGTCGCAAGTTGCGACTAGCATACAGTCAACGCTAAACCAGTGAAGGCATGCACCATGAGTAAGAAGCTGTTACGACAACTGACCTTGGCGCGTTGCATCCCGCACCGCCCTTACAAGCTGACCGCCAGCCAACTTCAGGTAAAACTGGAAGAGGAAGGCATCCATGTCAGTCTGCGTACCGTGCAACGGGACCTGGAGGAGATGTCCGGCATGGGACTGTTCGACCTCACCTCGGACGAGCGCAGCAAACCCCATGGCTGGTGCTTCGAGCGCCACGGCCTCAACGACTTTGCCAATATCATGCCGCTCTCGCTGGCGGTGGCCCTGAAAACCTGGAGTGATCAGGCGAGCCAACTGTTGCCGGCGAGTGTACTGACTGAATTGAATCCGCTGGTCGACAAGGCGAGCCAGGTGATCCGCGACAGCCAGAGTGAACTGGCCGAACGCTGGCTGGAGAGTGTCCACCAGTCACCGCGCCCGTTTGCCGGCAACCCGGAGATCCGTCGCAGCACCCTGATCCGCGATGCGCTCTGGCGTGGTCGCAAGTTCAGTGCCGAGATCCAGCGCGTGATCAAAGAGCGCACCGTGTGGCTCTGCTACGACCGTATCAACCCGCTCGGCATTCTCAATCAGCCGGACGGGCCGATCCTGCTCTGCACACTATCCGAGCTGGATCCCAAGGTTTACGGCATCCCGTTTGACCATATCAAGAACGTGGAGCTGACCAACTTCAGCGCCACCCAGCCGAAGGATTTCAATATCCAGAAGCTGATCCGCGATCAGGGCTATCAGGATGTGAGCGGCCCGATCCGCTTCGTCGGCCGGATCGATGCCAACAGCCAGTCGCTGGTGGATAACCAGATCCCCGGCAACAATCCGCGCATGACCCGCTATGACAAGCGCAGCGTGGTGGTGGAGACCGAAGTGCAGGACACCCCGGAGTTTCGCAGCTGGTTGAACAACATCGGCGGTGAACTGGAGGTGCTGGCACCGGAATCGTTGCGCAAGGCCTATCTCAATCCGGCCAACCGCTTGAGCTGATTAAAAAATTGGAATGTTGAAGAGTCGAGCCTGGTCTCGGCTCTTTTTTTGCGGTTTTTTTAAGCATATTTATTCAACTAATTTTTAAGTCTTAACGTCAGGATTGAACCGTTTTCCTGCCCCGTTTTTGGGGGCGAAACCCGTGTAAGAGATCTGCCATAGCGACTGTAAGAGGCTGGCGCTTTGAGCCGTACGCGAAGCCATGCCAGAATGATCGAACTTTCCCGTGAAACTAAATAAATAACTGATATTAAAGGGTTAGTTTTTAAGTTTGTTTTTTGGGATGAGAGCTGCATCGGATCTTTATCATCGGATGGCCCTTGTTCGGGGGGCGCATTTCCTTAGTATGGGTCTCACAAGGACGGAGCTGGTCCGGCAGGATGCAGGGCAGCGCATAAAGATGGAATATTCCGCAGGATGTGGACAAGGAACACCGCGGGATGCGGCAGGACACTCTCGGGATGGGAGTAGAACGAACGGAACCTCGTTCTTCAGGATGAACAGGACCTCGCCGGATGCGAGAGGAATACTTCAGGATGAAGTGAGATAACCCGGATGGTTATCTGTCAGGAAGACGCAAGGAACCCCACAGGACGTGGTAATGGACACCTCCAGGATGGAGACAGGGAAGCAGTTCAGGATGAATTGCCAGGCCAGGAACGCCGCAGGACACGCCAACGGATTGGAAAGGGGATATTCCAAAGGATTAGGATAACGTCAGGGATTGCAGGGAGCATTGCAGTTCTACGGACAGGACGACACGACTCTAGGGGACGGCTACCGCCGTCCCCTTTTCTTTTATGGTTTGTCCGAGAGATTGCCGCGCTGGGCGGCGTTGACGATCTCTTGCAGGCGCTGACGAATGTCGACCATGCCAAACACGCCAAATATCAGCACAGTGACAAACTCGGCCTTGGTGACAGCGAAGTAGCGTTTGCAAGCTGCCTTGATCATGCTGGCCTGCAGCCAGTGCAGCAGGGCGACGATCACGCCGCAGACCGGCAGAAAGCCGTTGAGTTTGCCGGGCAGCGGGGCAATCAGGCTCATCAGCACACCAAACCAGAAGAACAATATCAGCCCCATCGCCAACAGATTAAAGACTCGCTTCATTGTTTACCTCCCTTAGATAGAGTTGATAGCAGACCTGACCGGCTTGTTTGTCCTTGAGTAGTTGCCAGCTGGCGGGCAGCGCCAGATCGGCCATCTCCTTCTCCCGCTCCAGATAGATGAGGGCGTCCGCTGCCAGCCAGCCGCGCTGCTCCAGCAGTTCGCACACTTGCGGCAGCAGCTCGCGGCGAAACGGCGGATCGAGGAACACCAGATCAAACGGCGTGGCCGGGCCTTGCAGCCAGCTCACTGCATCTGACTGGATCACCTGACCCTGACTGCTGCCGAGAGCGGTCAGGTTCTTCTTGATCTGGTCGGCGGCCCCTTTGTCCATTTCGATCAGGGTCACCTGCTCGGCATAGCGCGACAGCGCCTCCAGTCCGAGTCCGCCGCTGCCGGCAAACAGATCCAGGCAGCGGGTGCCGCGAATATGGGGGGCCAGCCAGTTGAAGATGGTTTCCTTGACGCGATCCGTGGTGGGTCTGAGCCCCTCCACATCCTTGACCGGCAATTTGCGGCCTCGCCACTGGCCGCTGATGATTCTTACAAAGCCCGATTTTCCTTGCGGGGCAGGACTCTTGCTCGGGTTGCTACGGCTGGATTTCACTCTGGGCATCGCGTTTCATCGTCAGAAAATAAAGTGGTAGTATAAGGCGGTTCATTTTTATGCCGACCCGCCAAGGGACGGCTATCTTAGCAGTCAGCCTTTGATGTGAGTATTTTTAGATGGCAAAAGGTTTGTTTTCCTGGCTGGGTTTCGGCCGCAAGAAAGAAGAGGCTGAGGCTGTCCAACCACAGACACCCCAAGCCACCCCCGTTACCGTTGAGCCCGAGGTCACTGCTACCCCCGCTCCCGTTTCCGATACCACTGTTTCCGATAGTACGCCGGCCGTTGCCCCCGAAGTGCCTGCCAGCGCACAGAATTCCGTTTTGCAAGATGATTGCTGCCTGCCGACCGACCTGGACGACCACGGCCCACTGGTGGTGGAGGAGTGCGCTTCCGATTTGGAGCCGGTGATCGTCAACGAAGCGCTGATCGCCGAAGAGGAGCGTGCCGCTGAAGCCGCTCGCTCTGCCGCAGAAGCGCAAGCCGCTGAGGTCAAGGCAGCCGAAGAGGCTCGTATTGCTGCCGAAGCTCGCGCTGCGGAAGAGGCACGTATCGCTGCCGAAGCCCGCGCTGCAGAGGAGGCTCGTATTGCTGCCGAGGCTCGCGCTGCAGAAGATGCTCGTATCGCCGCCGAGGCTCGCGCTGCAGAAGATGCTCGTATCGCCGCCGAAGCTCGCGCCGCAGAAGAATCTCGCATTGCCGCCGAGGCTCGCGTCGCGGAAGAATCTCGCATTGCCGCCGAGGCTCGCGCTGCAGAGGAGGCTCGTATTGCCGCCGAAGCCCGTGCTGCGGAAGAGGCTCGTATTGCCGCTGAAGCCCGTGCGGCTGAAGAGGCTCGTATTGCTGCTGAAGCTCGCGCTGCGGAAGAGGCTCGTATTGCTGCCGAAGCCCGTGCTGCGGAAGAAGCTCGCATTGCTGCTGAAGCTCGCGCTGCGGAGGAGGCTCGCATTGCCGCTGAAGCTCAGGCTGCGGAAGAAGCCCGTATCGCCAAAGAGGCCCAGCGAGCGGAAGATATGCGCCTGGTCGCCGCGATGGAGGCTGAGACTGCCGCACTGGCTGCCCTGCCGTTGGCCGCCAAGGTGGACGACGACACCCAGGACAAACCGCAGCGGGAGGGCTTCTTTGCTCGCCTCAAACGCAGTCTGGTTCGCACCAAGGAGAATATCGGTTCCGGTTTCTTCGGCCTGTTCCGTGGCAAGAAGATCGACGATGAGCTGTTTGAAGAGCTGGAAACCCAGCTGCTGACCGCCGATCTCGGTGTGGATACCACCACTCGTATCATCGAGGGGCTGGTGCAGCACGCGGATCGCAAGCAGCTCAAGGATGCCGAGGCGCTCTACGGTTTGCTCAAACAGGATATGGGCGAGATGCTGGCCAAGGTGGAGCAGCCGCTGGTGATCGACACCAGCAAGAAGCCTTACGTGATCCTGATGGTCGGCGTGAATGGCGTCGGCAAGACTACCACCATCGGCAAGCTGGCCAAGCAGTTCCAGGCTGAAGGCAAGAGCGTGATGCTGGCAGCGGGTGACACCTTCCGTGCCGCTGCGGTCGAGCAGCTGCAGGTATGGGGCCAGCGCAACAACATTCCAGTGATTGCCCAGCATACCGGTGCCGACTCCGCCTCCGTTATTTATGACGCCATCGAGGCCGCCCGCTCCCGCGGGGCTGACGTGCTGATCGCCGACACAGCCGGTCGCCTGCAGAACAAGAGCAACCTGATGGAAGAGCTCAAGAAGGTAGTACGGGTGATGAAGAAGCTGGATGAAGAGGCCCCCCACGAGATCATGCTGACGCTGGATGCCGGCACCGGCCAGAACGCCCTGAGCCAGGCCAAGCTGTTCAGCGAGGCGGTTGGCCTGACCGGCATCACCCTCACCAAGCTGGATGGCACCGCCAAGGGCGGCGTCATCTTCGCGGTGGCCGACAAGTTCCAGATCCCGATCCGCTATATCGGGGTGGGCGAGGGGATCGACGATCTGCGTCCCTTCGTTGCCAACGATTTCATCGAGGCGCTCTTCAGCCGCGATGAGTCAGCTCAGCCGTGATGATTAAGTGTTCCATACCCCGACTTCGGTCGGGGTTTGTCAATGTCAGGGAACCGTTATGATTCGTTTTGACAAGGTCAGCAAGGTATACAGCGGCGGCCATCAGGCGCTGCAGAAGGTCAGCTTTCACCTGCGCAAGGGAGAGATGGCCTTTCTGACCGGGCACTCGGGGGCGGGTAAGAGTACCCTCCTCAAACTGATCAGCGTGATGGAGCGACCGACCGATGGTCGCGTCTTCTTTCATGGCGACGATGTCAGCCATATCCAGCGCAGCCAGATCCCCTATGTTCGCCGCCAGATCGGGATGATCTTTCAGGATCACCGCCTGCTGATGGACCGCACCGTGTTTGACAACGTGGCGCTGCCGCTGGTGATCGATGGTTACAGCCATGCGGACATCAACAAGCGGGTGGCGGCGGCATTGGACAAGGTAGGGTTGCTCGGCAAGGAGCGTTACCAGCCGCGGATGCTCTCCGGGGGTGAACAGCAGCGGGTCGGCATCGCCCGTGCCATCGTCAACAAGCCGCCGCTGCTGCTGGCGGATGAACCGACCGGCAACCTGGATCCCCAGCTCTCCATGGATATCATGCGGCTATTTCAGGAGTTCAACAATTTTGGGGTCTCTGTACTGATTGCTACTCACGATCTGGGGCTGATCGCCCGCATGCGCTATCGCACCCTGACCCTCAAGGCGGGTCGCATGTATTCGGCCGGGGAGGAGCTCTGATGGCTATTGTTCGTCATAAACAACCACCGCTGCGTCGTCTGATGATGTACGGGGTTGACCATGTGCGGCAGGCGTTTGCCAGTCTCGGGGAGCTGTGGCGAAATCCGCTCGCCTCCCTGATGACGCTGGCGGTGCTCGGTGTCAGTCTGGCGTTGCCCTCCTGCTTCCACGTATTGTTGAAAAACGCCGAGGTGGTGGAGGGGAGCTGGCAGAACAGCTCCCAGATCTCCCTCTATCTGCGCAAGGATCTGCCGGAGCAGAGCATTCTCGATCTGCAGCACAGGATCCTGCTCTATCCCGAGGTGGATTCGGTCACCTACCTGAGCCGTGACGATGCGTTGCGGGAGTTTCGCGAGATCTCCGGTTTCGGCGATGCCCTCGATTATCTGGACAGCAACCCGCTACCGCCGGTGCTGAGCGTCATTCCGGATCCGCGCTGGCAGAATCCGGAAGGGGCCGCCGAGTTGCTCGGCAAGCTAAACAATGAGGATGGGGTCGAGCAGGGCAAGCTGGATCTGCAGTGGCTGACCCGCCTGCAGGGGATCATGAACCTGCTGCGTCACACCATTACCGGTATCGCCGTGCTGCTGCTCTCCGCCGTGCTGCTGATCGTCGGCAACACCCTGCGTCTCAACATCCTCAACCAGCGTTCAGAGATCGAGGTGCTCAAGCTGGTGGGGGCAACCGATGCCTTCATCCATCGCCCTTTCCTCTATACCGGCATCTGGTTCGGGGTGATCGGCGGCATGCTGGCATGGTGGCTGACCGAGGTGATGGTGATCTGGAGCGAAGGGGTGGTGAAGGAGCTGGCGGGCTTGTATAACAGTAACTTCCGGCTGGTTGGCATGGGTCTGGTAGATGGGGTGAACCTGATCCTGCTGGGGGCCTTGCTGGGGCTGATTGCTTCCTGGTTTTCGGTTCATCGTCACATTCGAGATATAGAGCCATCCTGATTAATTTATTATCAAAGTAAATCGCTGGATTTTGAGAGGTGGATCAAGTAAAAGAGGCTCCGTTTCTGGCTTGACCCCCTTAGTCAGAGTATTCTGAATAGCGGCGATCTTCCGGATCTTTGCTGGATCCGTGGAACCTTCTGATTTATAAGCAGTCTATTAAGCTGAAGCATTTATACGAGTGTGGCCCCTCTGCCTTGCTCGTCAGACTTGGCAAGCATGTGAAGGTTGCGAGCTCCGCAACAATGGACTTAGCATGCTACTTTTCGGGGGTCCTTCATTGTGACCCCTTTTTTTTGACTGTTCATTCATGATTCATCCTGCAGGCATAAGATAAGCCGGTCTAAAGCTGGGGCATGTTATTTGATACACGCCGCAGAATGACATCCGGTCAGTAGACAGACCCAATCTGGGTGTTAGACTGATTCGATTGAAAAGTAAGAGGTAACAGATGGGAACTTCATTGCAGCGCACTATGGCTTTGATTCCGCAAGGTAGTCTGGAAGGCTATATCCAGGCAGTAAACTCTATTCCGGTGCTGAGCGCAGAGGAAGAGCGTGAGCTGGCTGAGCGTTTGCAGCAGGATGGCGATCTCGAGGCTGCTCGTCAGCTGGTTATGTCGCACCTGCGCTTTGTCGTTCATGTCGCCAAGAGTTATGCCGGTTACGGCCTGCCTCAGGCTGATCTGGTTCAGGAAGGCAACATCGGCCTGATGAAGGCGGTCAAGCGCTTCGACCCGACGGTCGGCGTGCGTCTGGTCTCCTTTGCCGTGCACTGGATCAAGGCCGAAATTCACGAATATGTCCTGCGCAACTGGCGCATGGTCAAGGTGGCGACCACCAAGGCCCAGCGCAAGCTCTTCTTCAACTTGCGCAAATCCAAGAAGCGTCTGGGCTGGCTGAACCACGAAGAGGTTCAGGCCGTGGCGGCCGATCTCGGCGTCTCTGCCGCTGACGTGACCGAGATGGAAGCGCGGATGGCCAACTACGATCAGGCGTTCGATCTGGTTGGTGACGATGAGGAAGAGGGCGGCTTCGCACCGGTTCACTATCTGGAGGACAAATCCTCCGATCTGGCCGCGACCATCGAGAATGACAACTGGGACGATCACGCGACCCGTCGTCTGAGCTCGGCCCTCGCCACTCTGGATGAGCGCAGCCAGCACATCATCCGCGCCCGCTGGCTCGATGATGACAGCAAGACCACTCTGCAGGAGCTGGCCGATACCTACGGTGTCTCCGCCGAGCGTGTGCGTCAGCTTGAGAAAAACGCACTCAAGAAGCTGAAAGATGCCATGGAAGCCTGATGCTTCCTCTCATAAAAACAGGGCCTGATGGCCCTGTTTTTGTTTCGCAGGGATCTGGTCGGCCTTGCTTTGGTTACCCTTGAGTGTGTTATGTTGCCGCCACTGCCACATTAGGGAGAGCAGAAGTGAAACTGTTGAACGACCTGTTTACCAACAACCGTGAGTGGGCCGAACGGATCAAAGCCGAAGATCCCGCTTTCTTTGCCACTCTTTCTGCCCAGCAGGCCCCCGAATACCTCTGGATTGGTTGTTCCGACAGCCGGGTCCCCGCCAACCAGCTGATGGGGTTGCTGCCGGGGGATGTCTTCGTCCACCGCAACGTCGCCAATCTGGTGGTACATACCGATTTCAACTGCCTCTCCGTGCTGCAATACGCGGTAGAAGTGCTCAAGGTGAAGCACATCATCGTCTGCGGTCACTACGGTTGCGGCGGCGTCAAGGCAGCGATGCAGAACCAGGAGCTGGGGCTCATCGACAACTGGCTGCGCAACATCAAGGATGTCTACTTCAAATATGGTGAAGAGCTCGAGGCCATCGAGGATGAGCATGAGCGCTTCGACTACCTGTGCGAGCTGAACGTGGCCGAACAGGTCGCCAACGTCTGCCACACCACCATCATCCAGAACGCTTGGCGCAAGGGGCAGGAGCTGGCCGTTCACGGCTGGATCTACGGGATCAAGGATGGCTTGCTGCACGATCTTGATCTCTGCATCAGCGGCCCGGATCAGATCCCCGATGTCTATCGCGCCTGGCCGGACATGCGTCCGCCCCACCGTCGGCGCTAGGGAGCTTCATGGTGGCGCCAGCCCTCTATCTGCAGATCAAGCAGCACATTCTGGACGGGATCCGCGAACGCCACTATCAGGCGGGGGACAGGATCCCGACCGAAGCGGCCCTGTGCGAGCAGTTCACCGTGAGCCGGATGACGGTTAACCGGGCGCTGCGGGAGCTGGTGGCGGAAGGTTGGCTGGTGCGTACCGCCGGTTCCGGTAGCTTCGTGGCGGACAGGCGCACCGAATCGCCGCTGCTGGCTATTCGCAATATTGCCGACGAGATCGCCGAGCGTGGCAGCGAGTACAGCGCCCGGGTGATCCGGCTACAGCGACTGGCTGCCGACGAGAAGGTGGCGGTACAACTGGGGCTACGGGTTGGCGCCCCCATCTTTCACAGCCTGATCGTCCATCAGGCCGATGGGGAGCCGTTGCAATTGGAGGAACGCTTCGTCGATGCCGGGCGCTTGCCGTGCTATGGCGAGCAGGATTTTACCCAACAGACCCCCAACCGCTATCTGATGGATATCTGCCCCCTCTCCGAGATGGAGCACGTGGTGGAAGCCGTGCTGCCCAGCGCCGGTGAGGCGGGATTGTTGCAGATCCGCGTAGATTCCCCCTGCCTGTTGTTGCACCGGCGTACCTGGTCGGAGGGGCACCTGGTCTCCTACGCCCGTTTGCTCTCCCCCGGTTCCCGCTACAAGCTCAGCTCCAAGACTCAGTTGGAGTAAATGTATATACAACTCAATTTTGCAAAGCCCACCTCCTGGTGGGCTTTTTTGTGCTTAAACTCTAAGTTTGATGCTGTTATCAGGATGTGAACTTCGCTCTTTCTTTCGTCATAGAGATCGACTATAAGAATATGTATATACATTTGAGGTCGCTATGAACAAGGAACTGTTGAACTGCGAGCGGGTCTGGCTCAACGTGACACCCGCCACCCTGAATGATGAGCTGGCCGACTACGGCCTGCTGCCGCTCCACGCCATCGGCGTGAAGGATGGCAAGATCCACGCGCTGGTGCCGATGGCCGAGTTGAAGGGGCCGTATCCCGCTCACTGGCAGGATATGCGGGGCAAGCTGGTCACTCCCGGCCTTATCGATTGCCACACCCATCTGGTCTTTGCTGGCAGCCGTGCCGAGGAGTTCGAACTGCGCCAGAAAGGGGTGCCCTATGCGGAGATCGCCCGCAAGGGCGGCGGCATCATCAGCACGGTGCGTGCCACCCGTGCCGCCAGCGAAGAGCAACTGTTCGAGCTGGCGTTGCCGAGGGTGAAATCCCTGATCCGCGAGGGTGTCACCACAGTGGAGATTAAGTCGGGCTACGGCCTGACGCTGGATGACGAGATCAAGATGCTGCGGGTGGCCCGCCGACTGGGAGAGGCGTTGCCGATCCGGGTCAAGACCACTTTGCTGGCGGCCCATGCGGTGCCGCCGGAGTATCGCGATGACCCTGACAGCTGGGTCGAGACCATCTGTCAGGAGATTATCCCGGCCGCCGCCGAGGCGGGTCTGGCCGATGCGGTAGATGTCTTCTGCGAGCACATCGGCTTCTCGTTGGCCCAGACCGAGCAGGTCTATCTTGCGGCGGATCAATACGGCCTGCCGGTGAAGGGGCATATGGATCAGCTCTCCAATCTCGGCGGCAGCACGCTGGCCGCCAACTTTGGCGCCCTCTCGGTGGATCATCTGGAGTATCTGGATCCGGAAGGGATCCTGGCGCTGGCCCACCGTGGTGTGGTTGCCACCCTGCTGCCCACCGCCTTCTACTTCCTCAAAGAGACCAAGCTGCCGCCGGTTGCCGCGCTGCGCAAGGCGGGGGTGGCGATGGCGGTCTCCTCCGACATCAACCCGGGCACCGCCCCCATCGTCTCGCTGCGGATGGCGATGAACATGGCCTGTACCCTGTTTGGCCTGACACCGGTGGAGGCGATGGTCGGGGTGACCCGCCACGCCGCCAAAGCGCTTGGCGAGCAGGAGCGCCTTGGCCAGCTTAGGGTGGGGATGGCTGCCGATTTCCTGATCTGGCACTGCGCCCATCCGGCCGAGTTGAGCTACATGGTCGGCGTCGATCAGTTGGCAGGCCGCATCTTCAACGGCGAGGAGACCCTCCATGGATAAGCTCAACCCGATCGACATGTCGCTCTGGCAGGGACGACAGGATCCGGAAGATGGCGAACTGGCCCTGCGTTGGCACGACAAAGTTCTGCCTTGGCAAGAGGCGCAGCCTAGGCAAGCCGACAGCGAGCCCGGCGTGGTGCTGCTTGGTTTTGCCTGCGATGAAGGGGTGCGCCGCAATAAGGGGCGTGTGGGCGCCGCCGGTGCGCCGCTGGCGGTGCGCAAGCTGCTGGCCAACACCGCTTGGCACCTGAATCGACCTGTCTACGATGGCGGGGATGTGAGTTGTACCGATGGGGATCTCGATGCCGCCCACGGCCGTCTGGCCGAGCGGGTCGCTGCTGCGCTCGAACTGGGCCATTTCCCGCTGGTGCTGGGGGGCGGCCACGAGGTGGCCTTCGGCAGTTGGAGCGGCCTTAACAGTCATCTGGGCGGCAGTGGCAAGGTAGGCATCATCAACTTCGACGCCCACTTTGACCTGCGGATGAAGCAGGATTTGGCCAGCTCCGGCACCCCCTTCTTCCAGATTGCCGAGCAGTGCGCCGCTCAGGGCACACCGTTTCACTACGCCTGCCTCGGGGTGGCCGAGACCGCCAATACCCAAGCCTTGTTTGCCCGTGCCAAGGCGCTGGGAGTGTGGCATGTGCTGGACGAGGCTATGACCCTGCGCGAGCTGCCAGCCTTGCTAAGCGGACTGGACGCCTTTATCGCCGATTGTGATCACCTCTATCTGACCATCGATCTTGACGTGCTGCCCGGCAACCTGATGCCGGGAGTGAGTGCTCCCGCCGCCCGTGGCGTGGAGCTGGCGGTGATCGAACCACTGATCGCCCATATCCGGGCCAGCGGCAAGCTGAGGCTTGCCGATCTGGCCGAGTACAACCCGACGCTGGATCAGGACAACCGCAGTGCCCGCGTGGCCGCGCGACTGGTTCATCTGTTGACCCGTTAACCCTTTGGTCGCCCGTCGCCGAAGGCACCCTATTGATACAACAAGGAGTGTGTATGTCTGTGCAACAGCAGGATCCCCGTCATGATCCGAACCGTGTGATCCGTGCCCCACGCGGCACCGAACTGACCGCCAAGAGTTGGCTCACCGAAGCGCCGCTGCGGATGCTGATGAACAACCTGGACCCCGAGGTGGCCGAGCATCCCCAGTCGCTGGTGGTTTATGGCGGCATCGGTCGCGCCGCCCGCAACTGGGCCTGCTTTGACAAGATCGTCGAGGTGCTGACCCGGCTGGAGGAGGATCAGACCCTGCTGGTGCAATCCGGCAAGCCGGTCGGGGTGTTCCAGACCCACAAGGATGCGCCGCGGGTGCTGATCGCCAACTCCAATCTGGTGCCGCACTGGGCCAACTGGGAGCACTTCAACGAGCTCGATAAGAAGGGCTTGATGATGTACGGCCAGATGACTGCGGGTTCGTGGATCTATATCGGCACCCAGGGGATCGTGCAGGGCACCTACGAGACCTTCTTCGCGGTGGCTAACCAGCACTTCAACGGTGAACCCAAAGGGCGCTGGATCCTGACCGGTGGTCTTGGCGGCATGGGCGGCGCCCAGCCGCTGGCCGCCACCATGGCCGGTTTCTCGATGATCGCCGTGGAGTGCGACGAGACCCGCATCGATTTTCGTCTGCGCACCCGTTATGTGGACAAGAAGGCCCACAGCTTGGATGAGGCGCTGGCCATGATCGAAGAGGCCAAACAGAGCGGCAGCTCCATCTCCGTCGGTCTGCTTGGCAACGCCGCCGACGTCTTCGCCGAGCTGGTGGCCCGTGGCATCACCCCTGACGTGGTGACCGACCAGACCTCCGCCCACGACCCGGTGCACGGCTACCTGCCGCAGGGTTGGAGCGTGGCCAAGTGGCGCGAGCTGCAGCAGAGTGCCCCGCAGGAGGTGAATCTGGCCGCTCGTCGCTCCATGGCCCGTCAGGTGGAGGCGATGCTGACCCTGCAAGAGCGCGGCGCGGCGACTCTGGATTACGGCAACAACATCCGTCAGATGGCGCTTGAGGAGGGGGTTGCGAACGCCTTCGACTTCCCCGGCTTCGTCCCCGCCTACATTCGCCCGCTGTTCTGCGAGGGGATTGGCCCGTTCCGCTGGGTGGCCCTCTCCGGCGATCCGGAAGATATCTACAAGACCGATCAGAAGGTGAAAGAGCTGATCCCCGACGATCCTCATCTGCACAACTGGCTCGACATGGCCCGCGAGCGCATCGCGTTTCAGGGACTGCCGGCGCGGATCTGCTGGGTCGGGGTCAAGGATCGGGTGCGCCTCGGTCTGGCCTTCAACGAGATGGTGAAAAACGGCGAGCTGAAAGCCCCCATCGTCATTGGCCGCGACCATCTGGATTCCGGCTCGGTGGCGAGCCCGAACCGCGAGACCGAGTCGATGATGGATGGCTCCGATGCCGTCTCCGACTGGCCGCTGCTCAACGCCCTGCTCAACACTGCTGGCGGCGCGACCTGGGTCTCCCTGCACCACGGCGGCGGTGTGGGGATGGGCTTCTCCCAGCACTCCGGCGTGGTGATCGTCTGTGATGGCACCGATGATGCTGCCAAGCGGGTCGGTCGGGTGCTGCGCAACGACCCGGCCACCGGCGTGATGCGCCATGCGGATGCGGGTTACGAGATTGCCATCAACTGTGCCCATGAGGCGAAACTGGATCTGCCGATGATTGACGGCGCCAACGGTGTCAAAGGAAAGGTGTAACACCATGTTTGAATTGACTATTACCCCGGGCGAGCTGGATCTTGCCACCCTGCGCCGCGTCAGCCGCGAGCCGGTACACGTTTCACTGGATCCGGCCGCCCTGCCGGGGATCCACGCCTCCGCCGCCGTGGTTACCAAGGTGATCGAGCAGAACCGGGTGGTGTATGGCATCAACACCGGTTTTGGCCTGCTGGCCAACACCCGCATTCCGGTGGAGCAGCTTGATGAGCTTCAGCGTTCCATCGTGCTTTCCCACGCGGCAGGGATTGGCGAGTACATGGATGACGCCACCGTACGGCTGATGATGGTGCTCAAGCTCAACTCGTTGGCGCGGGGCTTCTCCGGCATCCGGCTGACGGTGCTTGAGGCCCTGATGACCCTCATCAACGCCGAAGTCTATCCGGTGGTGCCGAAGAAGGGATCCGTCGGTGCCTCCGGCGATCTGGCGCCGCTGGCCCATATGAGCTGCCTGCTGATCGGGGAGGGCAAAGCTCGCCACAAGGGCGAGCTGATCGACGCCGCTACTGCGCTGAAAATTGCCGGGCTCGAGCCTATCGCGCTGGCACCCAAAGAAGGATTGGCGCTGCTTAACGGCACTCAGGCGAGCACCGCCTTCGCGCTGGAAGGGCTGTTCCATGCCGAGGATCTCTACGCCGGTGCCATCACCATAGGTGCCATGAGTGTGGAGGCTGCGCTCGGCAGCCGCAGGCCGTTCGATGCTCGCATCCACGCGGTGCGCGGTCAGCGTGGCCAGATCGACGCGGCCGCCTGCTATCGCCACCTGCTGGTGGATGGCAGCGAGATCGGTATGTCCCATCACAACTGCGAGAAGGTGCAGGATCCCTACTCATTGCGCTGCCAGCCGCAGGTGATGGGGGCCTGCCTGACCCAGATCCGTCAGGCCGCCGAGGTGCTGGTGTGCGAGGCCAACGCGGTCTCCGACAACCCGCTGGTGTTTGCCGAGGATGAAGACATCCTCTCCGGCGGCAACTTCCACGCAGAACCTGTTGCCTTCGCCGCCGATAATCTGGCGCTGGCCATCGCCGAAATCGGCTCGCTCTCCGAGCGGCGAATGGCACTGCTGATCGACTCGCGGATGTCCGGTCTGCCGGCGTTTCTGGTCAACAACGGCGGAGTGAATTCGGGCTTTATGATCGCTCAGGTCACCTCGGCGGCGCTCGCCTCCGAGAACAAGACCCTGGCCCATCCCGCCTCGGTGGATAGTTTGCCCACTTCCGCCAATCAGGAGGATCACGTCTCCATGGCGACCTTCGCCGGTCGTCGATTGGCTGACATGGCCGAGAATACCCGCGGCATTCTGGCAGTCGAACTGCTGGCGGCGGCACAGGGGCTCGATTTCCGCGCGCCGCTGCGCAGTACCGAGCTGATCGAGCTGGCCAAGGGACGACTGCGGGCAGAGGTAAGCTTCTACGACAAGGACAGGTACTTCGCGCCGGATATCGAAGCGGCCGCCGCCCTGCTGGGCCGTGCCAGCTACAACGACCTGATCCCGGTCGGGGTACTGCCCAGCCTGTAAGCCTTGATCCCCCTTCTCTCCTGGCGGGAGAAGGGTTGGGGATGAGGGGGAAGCCGCTTCAGTGGCGCCGGTGACCGCCGGGAGCAGATAACAAAAGACCGCCCAATCGGGCGGTCTTTGCGTTTCTGACGTTGGTTGAACGCGGTTATTCGTGTTCGAACATCAGGAACAGATAGACCACGAACAACACCAGATGGGTCGCACCATGGAGCACATTGGTGCGGCCGCTGCTGAAGGTCACTTTACAGACCATCAGGGTCGTGACCAGCAGCACCATATCGGCGGGGGAGAGGCCGAGGCGTACCTCCTGACCCAGCATGGAGCCGATAAAGAGCACGGCAGGTACGGTGAGGGCGATGGTGGCCAGCACCGAGCCGAAGTAGAGGTTCATTGCTCGCTGCAACTGGTTGTTGAAGGCGGCTTTGATGGCGCCGACTGCTTCGGGAGCCAGCACGATGCAGGCGACGATAAAGCCGCCCAGTGCGGCGGGCGCGTCCATCACATGCACCCCGTAGTTGATGGGGATGGCCAGGGTCTTGGCCAGCAGGATTACCACCAGCAGGTAGGCGAGCAGCAGGATGGTGTGATAGACGTTGCTCTGCAGCGGGCCGTGGTGCTCCTCGTAATCCTCGTGATCGCTGTCGACGAAGAAGTGGCTGTGGCTGCGGGTCTGGATCAGCAGAAAGACCCCGTAGAGCAGGATCGAGATGATGATCAGCATCCACGACATGGCGCGCGACATGCTGCCGATTGCACCGCCCTCGGTGAAGTTGGGCAGTACCAGACAGAGCAGGGCCAGCGGGATGATGGCCACCAGATAGGATTTCACTCCGTCCAGATTGAAGCTCTGGGTGTGGTAGCGCCAGCCGCCAAACAGCAGGGTGAAGCCCACCAGACCGGTACTCACCAGCATCACTACCGCAAACATGGTATCGCGGGCCATGGTGGGGTTGGGCTCGCCGGTCAGCATCACCGAGGAGATCATCACCACCTCCAGCGAGATGACCGAGAGGGTGAGGATCAGGGTGCCGAAGGGCTCGCCTAGCTTGATGGCGAGGGCATCTGAGTGGCGCACCACCGAGAAGATGGCCCAGGTGACGATGGCTAGCAGCGCCGCCGAAACTGGAAGATAGATCCCGAGCGGAGTTGTCTCTGTCAGCAGGTCGCTCCCGATCGTCTTGAAAAAGAGCAGGGTCAGCAGGCCGACGGGCAGGGCAATCTCTTGCCGGATAAATGTCTTCATAGGCAATGGTTCTCATCTCGGGACGGCGCTGGCCGACAGGGATTGATGGGAGGCGTGCGTGAAGGTGCTCACGCTAGCCGAATGCTTATGATAAGGGTTCCATCCTCTCAGGGGCAGATCATTTTGTTGCTGAATGTAAATGGTGGTTCAAGGGCGATGAGCCAGGTCGTGGCAGAGGCTTTGGGAGTGTCAGCCTCTGTGCAAAAGGGTGCGTGTGCTCCCGGTGGGGGGAGCCCTGCCAGCGCTGGCCTGTGCAATATCGGTGTCAGCTCTCTTGCGAATATTGTGGAGGCCATGTCTGCTGCCAGATGGCAAGATCTGCCAGCGCCATGGGCCTGCCAAAGACGTAACCCTGGATCAGATAGACGCCGTGTTGCCGCAAGTAATCAACCTGTTCCCGCGTCTCAACCCCTTCCGCAATCATCTCCATGCCTGATTCCAGGCCAAACGTGATGATGGCATCCAGCACGCTGCGTTTGAGGTCGTTGGTGCCTATGGTATCGACGAACATCTTGTCGATCTTGATCTGGCGGATCCCGAGGCTCTGCAGGTAGGCAAAACCACCGTAGCCGGTACCGAAATCATCCAGTTTGAAGTGATATCCCATCTGCTGCAACAGGGTGATCTCCTCGGTAGCGGCTTTGATGTCGAGGATCGGCTTGCGTTCGGTCAGCTCGAAGGTAAGGCGCTCGGGCGAAGGGTTATGGTGTTCACTCAACATGTTGCGCAGCAAGGGTTGTTCGATATGGGTGGCCATCAGATTGACACTGATCCACTGCTCTGGTGGCAACAGCGGCAGATCCGTGATCACCTGCTCCAGCAACTGCCTGGTGATAGGCAGGATAAGTCCCTGATCTTCAGCATATTCGATGAAAGCGCTCGGGGGGATCAGCTCGTGTCCACGTTGCCAGCGTAGCAGCGCCTCAAAACCGGCAACCTGCCAGGTTCGAAGATCCACCACGGGTTGATAGAAGGGGATGAACTCCTGGCGCACCAATCCGGCCTGCAATAGCCCCTTGAGCGAGCGGCGATAGTTTCGCAGCGACCAGTAAGCGGTCACCAGCAGCAGGCCCAGGATAGTGCCGCTCCAGAGTGCGATTCGTCTGACTTGCTCGCGAGCATACAGATCCAGTGCAGAACCGGCCCAGATGGTTTGTCGGGTCAGTTTGTCCTGATCAAAGAAGCTCAGGCTGCGGCTGCCCTCTTCCAGCTTGATGGTCCGGTCACCGCGCGGGAAGTGGGGGGTCATCGCTGCGGGATCCCGCTGGCTGAACTCCAGATAGAAACAGTCACTGCAGGGGAGCTGTAGCAGATCGTGGCTCCAGCTGTTATCGAGCACCCAGTAGGCAATGTTGCCGCCGTTTTTGTAGTAGGCAACCATCTCCTGTTCCGTATTGAAACTGGCCGTTGTAGCAGTCAGCCCCAGTTTGTCGGGGAGGGCGCCATCCTGGTTGGCGTTTTTGATGAGCGAAATACCCACACCCAGGCTTGAGCAGCTTTTCCCTGATGCCAGTTCCAGCCCCTGCAGACGAATATGGGTGTTGTAAAAGCGGGGATCCCGCAGCAGTGCCATGTCGTTGGCACCACAATCGAAATCAAACAGCGTCAGCTGCTCGCTCATGGCCTTGTCCAGCGTGTGATGGCGTATCGCCATGGCTCGCTTTATCTCGGCCACCTTCTGCTCAAGCAGGTGGTTGGCCATCGGTTTTGTTAGCCACAGACCGACGGACTGGCTTGCCAGGATGGGCAAGAGCAGTAGCAGTACAGTGATCCAGAGGGGGGTGATGCGTAACAAGGGCGCCTGCCAGTTTCACGAGACACAAATGGGTCAAGCCATCATAGTGCATTAGTACAATCAATTTGAGCTCTGCTTGTCACACTTATTGGATGATTTTTTAAATATATGATTTTAAATGTTTTTATTATTAACCTTGAAAAGATTCAATCGCTGACCTGTCATAAATGACAATTGCTCAACTTATCCGAACTGCTTTAGAGTACCCCTGCGGTTTGACTCACCGTGTGTTCAATACTCCTGTATCTGTTTTTTGTCAGTAGCACAGAGTGTTAGTTTTGATATGAGTGTTCCTTTTGGTCCCTTTTGAGGGACCATTTTTCTGTCTGCTATCTTCCCCTGCTCCACCTGTGTACCTTCCTTGGTATTCTCCCGCTGCTTTGGGTATGCTGCCCCGCTTAAATTACAGAAGCGGGATCCCCGTCCATAGTGATGGCCACAGCGCCACTGCTACCATGAACTCCAATGGATGATGCCGGGCACACGGAAAGGCACATGAAACTCACAACACATCTTGTCTCGTTTATTACCTTGTGCGTGATCGCTGCCATGGCGACCGTGCTGATTGGCGGGGTGTTCAGCTTTCGCGAGCTGGGCATGGAGTTGCAGCAAAAGAAGGTCGATGCGCTGGTCGAGGTGATCGACAAGCAACTCGACGTTGCTCACGGTATGGAGGATATGAGCCGCTGGTTGCCCACCTTGCTGCGGGCGGCTCATGTGGTGGAGCTGGAGGTGCGCCAGAATGACCAGCGGGTCTACTGGTTCCGTGACGTACAGCGTCCGGTTGATGAACCGCTGCTGGTGCCATACAGCCATCCGCTGCCCCATCAGGCTGGCATGCAGGCCAGCTTCAAGCTGGAGCGCCCCTTCAAGGAGGCGGAGTACTCCATCAAGGCGATGTCGGGCATCTCGTTCGGGATCTTCATCGTGGTGTTCGGTCTCTGGTACTCCATCCGCTGGTTGCGTCAGCAGTTGCGCGGCGCCGAGCTGCTGGGCATTCGCGCCCAGCTGATCCTCGATGACAAGCTCTCCAAACTGAGCCATGACCCCGTCGAAGAGTGGCCGGTGGCCGCCAGTCAGGCCCTCGATCATCTGCTCGCCGAGCTGGCGGATGCCCGCAAGGAGCGCAGCCGCTTCGACAACTTCATTCGCAGCAACGCCTTCGTCGACAAGATGACCGGCATCGGCAACCGCCTCTTCTTCGATAACCGGCTCGAGAGCGCTATCATGGAGGCGAGCGTGATGAGTGGCGGTGTCTTGCTGATTGAACTCGCCTGTCTGGAAGAGCTGGAAGCGGAGCAGTTCGAGCTGCAGGGGCATGATCTGCTGCTGGAGGCGAGCGCCGTGATCAGTGCTTTTGTGCGCAAGCATAACGGTGCCTTGCAGGCTCGTTATGCCGGACATGTCTTTGCGGTATTGTTGCCCAACATGTCGGAGAGCGAGATGGTGGACAGTGCCAGCCAGCTGCTCAAGAGTCTGCAACGGCTACACTGGCCGCAGCAGGTCAATCCGGAGACGGCCATCTATATCGGGGCTGTCTGCTACCAGGCGCAAGACACTCTGCTCAAGGTGCAGGAGGAGGCCGAGCTGGCCCTCAAGAGTGCACGTCTGCAGGGGCACAACGGCTGGTTCCTCTATGAAAAGCAGCTGGACGAGGAGCAGAGCAGCAAGGGGACGGTGCGCTGGCGCACCCTCATCAGTCGCCGTCTTGAAGAGCAGGGGATCGATTTTTATACCCAACCGGTCCAGCAGGATCGGGATCAGGTGGTACTGCAGCAGGATCTGCTCACCTATATCCACGATGAGCAGGGGCGGGAACTGCAAGCAGGGATCTTCATGCCAATGGCGGAGAAGGTGGGCCTGCTGCTGCAACTGGATCGGCTGGTGGCGGAGCAAACGCTGGTGTTGCTGCGCCAGCGTTCCGAGCAGAGCTGTCCCATCACTCTGACCCTGAGTGCCCAGAGTCTGCTCAACCGCGAGTTCCAGCGCTGGCTCTTCTTCGCCCTGTTCCAGCTGCCGCGCAGCATCAACGAGCGGTTGATCCTGCAGCTCTCGGAGGCTCAGGTCACACGCCACTTCGAAGCACTCAAGCGGCCGCTGCGCTCCCTGCGCATGCTGGGCTGCCAGCTGGCCATCGATCATGCTGGCCAGGATGTGGTGAGCACCCAGTACATTAAGGAGTTCGAGATCAACTTCCTCAAGCTGCACCCCAGCCTGGTGCGGGAGATTCACGCCCGACAGGTGAACCAGATGGCGGTCCGCAGTCTGGTGGGGGGCTGCGCCAATACCCGTACCCGGGTGCTGGCGGTGGGGGTAGAGAGTGGTGATGAGTGGAAGATGCTGCGCCACCTCGGGGTGCATGCCGGGCAGGGGCCCTGGTTTGCCGAGCCACGCCGGTTGGTGCAGGAGCCGGCTGGTGATTGAGATAAACAAGAGAGGGTCGTCGTGGGGCGACCCTCTCTCGTTTTCGGTTGCCGTCAGGCGGGGCTCACAGTCGCCCCTGCTCCCGCAGTCCGGCCAATCCCTGCATGCCGCCGGTATGGATAAAGACAATCTTGCTGCCGGGGGCGATGCGGCCCGCAGCCAGCTCGCGAAACAGCCCCCACATCGCCTTGCCGCTGTAGATGGGCTCCAAAGGCAGACCTGTTTCGGCGCTGAAATCTTGAACCCACTGCCAGAGGGCCGGGCTGAATTTGGCGTAGCCACCATCGTGGTGATCGAGTGCGACCCGCCAGCTGGGGATGCTGGCGGCAGCGGGATGGAGGCGACACACCTCGTCAGCGATAAAGCCGCCTCCTTTCAGTACCGCAATGGCGAGGATCTGCTCCCGGTCCTGTTTGCCAGCGATTAGGCCCGCCAGGGTGCCGCCGCTGGCACAGGGCAGTACCCAGAGATCCGGCGAGAAGGGTACCTCGCCGACCAGTTCGGCAACCCCGGGGATAGCCAGCGGGCTGCTGCCCCCTTCCGGCACGATCAGGGTATCGGGTGCATCGAATTGGGCCAGCCAGTCGGGATCCTGGCGACGGCGGTAACTCTGGCGGTCGACGAAAACGAGATCCATACCCCAGCGTCTGGCATCCCTCAGGGTGGTATTGCTGACGGCATCAGATTCGCCCCGTATGATACCGGTAGTTCGAAGGCCAGATTGGCACCCTGCTGCTGCCAGTGCATGGATGTGATTGGAGTAGGCGCCACCAAACGAGAGTAGATGCCGTTTGCCGTGCTCTCTGGCATGAAGCAGGTGGTATTTGAGCTTGCGCCACTTGTTGCCGGAGATGGTCGGATGGATCAGATCATCCCGCTTGCACCAGAGTTCGACGCCGTAGCGGGTCAGCAACGGGTGGTGGAGGGGGTGCAGGGGGGAGGGCAGGATAGCTGCCCCCTCTGGCTCGGCTGGAAGGCTGGCTTGCAATGGTGAGTCCGTCTTTTATATAGAGGCTAATCTGCTGTTTATGTTAGTATTTCATACATTTAATCACTATTGATGGGCGGGCTTACATGAAAAAACTGTTCAGACGGTCGACGCCAAGCCGCCAGGTCGGGCTCTTGTTGGCCAATGACAGGATCATGCTGGCTGCAGTGGGCAATCCCCCCGTCTTCGCGACGCGCACCATCAACGGCCCACAGGAGTGGGCTGTGGCCATGAACGAGCTGTTCAGCCGTTATGGGCTGGCCAAGTCTAAAGTGCGGGTAGCCCTCGCCGCCAGCCTTTATCAACAGATCCAGATCGACAAGCCTGCCGTGCCTGACGCCGAGATGGCGGGGGCGCTCCCCTGGGCCATCAAGGACTATGTCAGCGAACCCGTGCTGCAACTGGCGATGGATTATGTGGACTTGCCCACCCCGCCTGCCGGTCGTCCGCGCATCAATGTGATCTGCCTGCCCAAGAGCCGGGTGCAACAGCTGGCCGATGCCATCAACGGCATCGCCACCCTGCAATCCATCATCAGCGACGAGCTGGCGCTCACCTCTCTCTATGAAGCGGATGACACTGTGCGCATGCTGCTGTGGCAGCCCAAGGGGCAGGATCTGCAACTGCTGGTCTTCCATCAGGGGGGGCTCTGCTTCTCCCGCCAGCTGCGCGGTTTCACCAGCCTGACCGGCGAACATGAGCCTGACGCCATGCTGCTCGATTCACTGGCGCTGGAGATCCAGCGCTCCCTCGACTATCTGGCGGGCCAGCTCAAATTGCCCGAGCTGGGGCAGATGCAGTTTGCCGTCGCTTCGCCCTTTATCGGTACCCTGGTGCGTCACATGGAGCAGACCTTCGGCTTTGCCGTCTCCGCCATGGCCAACAAGGCGGTGCTGGCCGGCGTCGAATACCTCTCGGCTTATGCTGCCGCATTGGGGGATGATCAATGAGAGTGTTATTCCCCCTTGCTGCCATGGTCAACAAGACAATGTTGCTGGCTGGCGTCGAATACCTTTCTGCCTACGCAGCCGCCATCGGGGAGGATGCGTGATGAAACGTCAGATAAACCTCTATGGTGCCGAGTTTCGTCCCAAGCGGCAGTGGGCCAGCCTCAATCAGATGGCGTTGGTATGGGGTGTTGCGCTGTTGCTGATCCTGCTGACGGCTATCGGTTACAGCTGGCAGCAGCAACAGGTCAGCCGGGCGCTAGCGCAACGCACCGCCGAGCTGGAGCTCAAGCGCAGCGAGGCCAGACGCCTCGATGCCGAGCTTGCGCGCCATCAGGCGGATCCCCGGCTGCAACAGCAACTGGTCAATAAACGGGATGAGCTGACCGCCAAGCAGGGGCTGATGCGTCAGCTCGGTAGCCTGTCTCTGCAAAAATCCCAGGGCTATGCCAGCGTGATGGCGGATCTCTCCCGCATTCGCAGCAGCAACCTCTCGTTGCAGCGCATCGAGATCAACGAAGGGCGGATCAACCTCTCCGGTTTTGCCGGACGCAGTCAGGATGTGCCGGCCTGGGTCAACCGCTTCAAGCAGACCCCGAGTCTGGTAGGCAAGGAGTTTGGTGAACTGACCCTCGGCCGTGACGAGGAGGGTCGTCTGACCTTCCAGTTGAGCGGCATCGCGCGGGAGAAACCCTGATGAACCTGAAAGCACAATGGCAGGCGTGGGGCCAGCGTATCGCCCTGTTGAGCCAGCGGGAGCGGGTGTTGATCCTGCTTACCGGTCTGGTTTTGCTGGGCGCTGGTAGCATCTACGGTTGGCTCGATGGCGCCGATACCCGCCTGCAGCAGGATCGCATGGCCCTGAGCGCCGCCGAGCGCGACCTCGAAATCATGGAGCTGGAGAACCTCGGCAAACAGGCTCGGCTCAAGCGGGATCCCAATCAGGGCGTTCGCGACCAGCTGGCGCAGGTCGAAGCGGATCTGGCCCGGATCGACGATGAGCTGAAGGCCCAGACCGTCGATCTGATCCCGGCGCACGAGATGCCGCAGGTGCTGGAGGCGCTGCTCTCCCGCTCCGCCAACCTTCACATGCTGGCGCTCAGTTCGCTGGAGCCGACCCCGCTGATGGCGGGAGAACAGAAGGTCAATCTCTACAAACATGGTATCCGGCTTCAGCTAGAAGGCGGCTATTTCGATGTTTATCAATATCTCAAAGCGCTGGAAGCCTTGCCGCGCCACTTTTACTGGAAGCAGTTCGACTACCGGGTCAAATCCTATCCCGGCGCGGTGGTGGAGATGGAGATCTACACCCTGAGTACCAGCAAGGAGTTTATCCGTGGCTAGAGTGTTTGCGTTGTGCTGTTGCCTGTTCAGCGTGCTGGTAAAGGCGGAGCAGGTCGAGGTATTGCAGGATCCCACCGCACCGCTGGCGGATGTGGCGATTGGCGCCCGTGCGACCGGCGAGAGCAACACCGGTTTACCGAAGCTGCAGAGTGTGGTGCTGGGCAATGGCCCGGCGCTGGCGGTGCTCAATGGCAAGAGTTATCGGGTCGGGCAACAGGTGGATGGCTATACGCTGGTGGCCATCACGGCAGATGCCGTGGTGCTGGAAAAGGCGGGCAAACGCCATGCGGTCACACTCTTTGCCAGCAAGATCCGGGTTTGAGTCGTGCTTGCCTTTCGAGAGGTGGAGCGGCTTTATCGAGTTTAATTGCAAGTCAGGGTGCTCTAATTACATGAAAAAACACCGTCTCTGTCTGATCACCATGGCCATGATGGCCGCAGGCTGTACCACGTATCAGCACCCCGAGCCGACCCAGGCCAAGGATGCTCTCAAACAGGCCATGAACGAACAGCAGAAGCAGGCTGCCCCGCTGACCGCCTTGCCCAAATCGGTGCAGAGTGAATTGCTGCAGCTGAACCGGCCGCAGATGCCGGTCGGCATGCCGGAGAAGCGGCTGCGCATCGCGGCTCACGACGTGGAGGCGGTGGAGTTTTTCGGTTCCCTGTTCAAGGGCTCCCGCTACAGCGTGGCGGTTCATCCCGGGGTGGCCGGGCTGGTCTCGGTCGAGCTCAAGGATGTGACCCTGCCGGAGGTGCTGGCGGTGGTAGGTGACATGTATGGCTTCGACGTGCAGCGCAAGGGCAATGTCTTCCACATCTATCCGGCGGGTCTGCGCACCGAAACCATTCCGGTCAACTATCTGATGATGTCCCGCCGTGGCCTCTCCCGCACCTCGGTCAGCACCGGCGGGGTGACTGCCAATGACAACAACAATGGCAGCAATAACAGCAGTTTCGACAGCGCGTCCAACAACAGCGGCAGCAACAGCTCCTCCAGCAACAACTCGAGCGGTGACAACAGCAACGGTACCCGGATCGAGACTGACACCAACAGCGACTACTGGACCGATCTGCGCGACTCCCTGCAGACCCTGATTGGCACGGGTGATGGTCGCGCCGTGATCACCAGCCCGCAGGCGGGCCTGGTCACTATTCGCGCCTATCCGAAGGAGCTCAAGGCGGTACGTGAATTCCTCAATCAATCCGAGAGTCACCTCAAGCGCCAGGTGGTGCTGGAGGCGCGGATCATCGAAGTCGCCCTCAACGAAGGGTATGAGCAGGGGGTTGACTGGAGCGGTCTCTCCGCCAGTTGGGATGGCGGCAAGGGTATTACCGGCGGTCAGTCACTTGCCAAGACCCAGCTGCCCACCACCCCCAACCAGATCTTCAGTGCGCTGGGCGGCGGCGCCGGTTTCACGATCTCTGATGGCAACTTCGAGGTGGCGGTCAACCTGCTCAAGACCCAGGGCGATGTGAATACCCTCTCAAGCCCGAGGGTCACTGCGACCAACAACCAGAAGGCGGTGATCAAGGTGGGGACGGACGAATATTTCGTCACCAATGCCTCGACCACTACGGTGACCTCGACCGGCACGGCCGAACCTATCGTGACCCCCAATGTGGAGCTGACCCCCTTCTTCTCCGGTATTGCGCTGGACGTAACGCCGCAAATCGATGAAGAGGGCAAGGTGCTGCTCCATATCCACCCTTCCGTTATCGACACAGAAGAGCAGAAGAAGACCATCAACGTCGGTACCGCCAAACCGCTGGAGCTGCCGCTCGCCAAGAGCTCGATCCGCGAGTCCGATACCGTGGTGCAGGCCAATAACGGCGACATTATCGTCATCGGTGGTCTGATGAAGACCGACAAGCAGGAGATCGTCAGCAAGGTGCCGCTGCTGGGAGATATTCCCTGGGTGGGCGAAGCCTTTACCAATCGTCGCGAGAGCACCAAGAAGGTGGAGCTGGTGATCATGCTCAAACCGACCGTGGTGGAGAAAGATACCTGGCAAAACGAGCTGCAGCGTTCCGCAGATCTGCTCGACAAGTGGTATCCGGCGAAGGGGTAAGCCATGAGCTGGCGATTGGCATCTTTCCATTCCGCCGTACTGCGGGCCGAGGCTCGCGGTCGCAGGTTCCCCGTACTGGCTGGTGAGCGCCCATGTACCTGAGCCACTTCGGCCTGCAGGAGGCGCCGTTCGGCCTCACCCCCAATACCGGCTTCTACTACGGCCTGCCCCCTCACGAGGAGGCGCAACAGGTGCTCAATTGGGCGCTGGCGCAAGGGGAGGGATTTATCAAGGTGACCGGCGAGGTGGGTACCGGCAAGACCCTGCTCTGCCGAAAACTGCTGAGCGAGCTGGGCTCGGAAGAGTGCCCGGTGCGGCTCGCCTGGTTGCCCAATCCCCACCTCAGCCCGGCCGAGCTGCGCACAGCGCTGGCGCTGGAACTGGGGTTGTCGGTGCGGGAGCAGAGTGAGCTGGATCTTACCGATCGCATCCATCGTCACCTGATCAGCCTGCACCAGCAGGGCAGTCGGGTGGTGGTGCTGATCGATGAGGCCCAGGCGCTGCCTGACGAGACTCTGGAGGCGATTCGCCTGTTTGGCAATCTCGAGACCGAATCGAGCAAGCTGCTGCAGATTGTGCTGTTCGGCCAGCCGGAGCTGGATATCAGACTGGCCAGGCCCCACCTGCGCCAACTGCGCCAGCGGATCGGCTTTTCATACTGCCTGCGCCCGCTGCGCTTTGACGAGACCCGCGCCTATCTGGAGCACAGATTGCAGGTCTCCGGCTACCGCGGGGCACCACTGTTTGCCGGCCGCGCCATGCGGATGCTGTGGCGGGCCTCGCGAGGGATCCCGAGACTTATCAACATCCTGGCGCACAAGTGCCTGATGCTGGCCTACGGTCAGGGGAGGCGCCGGATCGATAGCCGTCTGGTGAGGCTCGCCATTCGCGATACCGACGATGCCAGCCGCTTTGCGCCATTGCGCTGGTGGCCCCTGTTACTGTTACTGTTACTGTTGCTGGGGTGCGCCCTGGCTTATGGAGTCTGGCCATGAGCGTTATCAACCAGATGCTGAAAGATCTGGATCGGCGCCAGCAAGGCGCCGAGGGAACTGCCGTCTATATTGCCCCTGCGCGCCAGCAGGGGTGGTGGATGTTGCTGCTGACCCTGATCTGTGGTCTGGCATTGGGGATCCTCGGTTGGCGCACCTGGATCTACTGGCAGCAGACACACCCTGTCGTCGCCGCCAGCGAAGTGGTGGTTCCCGATGTGGTGACACGGGCCGCCGAGCCAGTCAATCCGCCCGAGCCGGTCGCAGTGGCCGCTGCGCTGCCGTTGCCGGGTGGGGATGAGAGAGTGGCTGATACCGCTGGCGGGCAGGTAGAGGGAGAGATGGCCGATGGTGCCCCCTTTGATGCCTCCAGCGATGTTGACGATTCGGAGCCGACCGATGAAGAGCTGCAGCCCGAGCTCTACGCCGAACTGGCGGCAGAGCAGCAGGCTGTCGCCAGCGCCCCGCGTAAACCGGGCATATTGAAGATCGAGACGGTCGAGCTGTCGGCCAAGGAGCTGGCGGCACTGGCGGAGCGCAAGGCGACGACCGCCATGGCCAAGGGAAGCCTGCGGGATGCGCAGGACAACTACTATCAGGTGCTGGCCCACGACCCCTATAACCAGGGGGCGCGCGAGCAACTGGCGGGGTTGCTCTACGGCGAGGGGCGCCTGACCGAGGCGCGCCAGCTGCTGGAGGAGGGGATCCGGCTCGATCCCCAACAGGCCGATTTTCGTCTGCTGCTGGCCCGTCTTGCCATCAACGAGGGGCAGCAACAGCAGGCGCTTGGCTGGTTGTCCGGTTATCAACCTGATCTTGCCAGCAACCTGGACTATTACGCCACTTGGGCGGGTCTGACCCAGGAGCTGGGTCAAAATGCCGATGCGGCGGCGCTCTATGTGAAGCTGCTGCGCCAGCAGCCGGATCAGGGCCGCTGGTGGCTTGGTCTCGGTGTCGCCGAGGATGGTCAGGGGCACAGCCAGCGGGCACTCGATGCCTATCGCAACGCCCTGCTGCACGGCAATCTCGGCGAGGCGTCGACCAACTGGCTGGAACAACGAATTGGCCAACTAACCCCTTGATAAACGCAGATTCGATGAGCGAAGCCTCATCGGATGCGGCAACGGGTGTGAAGTAACAGATATCGGAGCAAACATGGCACAACCCAGACTGAAAATGCGCCTCGGCGACCTGCTGGTTCAGGAGCAGATCATCTCTGATGATCAGTTGCAGCTTGCCCTGCAGCAGCAGCGTCAGACCGGACGCAAACTGGGTACCACTCTGATTGACCTCGGCTTTATCAGCGAGGTACAGCTGCTGCAGTTCCTCGCTCGCCAGCTGGATGTACCCTTCTTCGATCTCAATAACCTCACCATCGATGCCGCCGCGGTGCCGCTGCTGCCCGAAGTGCAGGCGCGCCGTTATCGGGCGCTGGCGGTCAACCTTACCGACGACAAGGTGACGGTAGCCATGTCGGATCCGGCGGACTTGAGTGCGCTGGATGCCATTGCTGCCTTGCTGAGCCCGCGGGATATGGTGCTGGCGGTCGCGCGGGAAGGGCAGTTGCTGGACTATTTTGACCGCCTCTATCGCCGCACCCGCGAGATTGAGAGCTTCGCCGAACAGCTGCAGGAGGAGTATCAGGACTCCGGCTTCGAGTTGGGTTCAGGTAATCTGGGGGCCAATGACGAGGGGGAGGCGACGGTGGCCAAGCTGCTGCGCTCCCTGTTCGAGGATGCGGTGCAGGTGGGAGCGTCGGATATCCACATCGAGCCGGACGAGAAGGTGCTGCGCATTCGCCAGCGGATCGACGGCATCCTCCACGAGAATATCCTCAACGAGGTGC
The DNA here is from genome assembly GCF_049170315.1 of Aeromonas sp. 604443. Lineage (NCBI taxonomy): Bacteria > Pseudomonadati > Pseudomonadota > Gammaproteobacteria > Aeromonadales > Aeromonadaceae > Aeromonas > Aeromonas sp. 604443. The sequence continues at coordinate 102,995 of NZ_JAAKMI010000006.1, read as the reverse complement.
GCATCGCCCAGGCGCTGGTGCTGCGTCTCAAGCTGGTGGCCGGGCTCGATATCTCCGAGAAGCGCTTGCCGCAGGATGGCCGTTTCAACATGAAGGTGCGCGGCCGTGATGTGGATGTGCGGATGTCCACCATGCCGGTGCAGTATGGCGAGTCTGTGGTGATGCGTCTGCTGGATCAATCCTCCGGCATCCTGTCGCTGACCGAGACCGGCATGCCGCCTGAGATCCTGACCCGTTTCCGTCGTCAACTCAAACGGCCGCACGGGATGATCCTGGTGACCGGCCCGACCGGGAGCGGCAAGACCACCACCCTCTATGGCGCCCTCTCCGAGCTCAACCAGTCCAGTAACAAGATCATCACGGTAGAAGACCCGGTGGAGTATCGTCTGCCCCGTATCAGCCAGGTGCAGGTCAATCCCAAGATCGGTCTCACCTTTTCCCATGTGCTGCGTTCCACCCTGCGCCAGGACCCGGACATCCTGCTGGTGGGTGAGATGCGGGACAACGAGACGGTGGAGATCGGTCTGCGTGGCGCCATCACCGGTCACCTGGTGCTGACCACCCTGCACACCAACGATGCGGTGACCAGTGCCTTGCGCCTTATCGACATGGGGGCGCCCGGCTATCTGGTGGCGAGTGCCCTGCGGGCGGTGGTCGCCCAGCGGCTGGTGCGGCGGGTATGTGAGCACTGCGTCGAGGAGAAGGCGCCCGACGAAGGGCAGGCCACCTGGCTCACAGTGCTCTCCGGCGAGGCGCCCGGCCAACACACCTATCACAAGGGGCGGGGTTGCCAGAGTTGCAACTTTACCGGTTATTCCGGCCGTATCGGGGTCTACGAGCTGTTGGAGCTGGATCAGCCGATGATGGATGCCCTGCGCCGCAACGATGCGGAAGGGTTCGCCAAGGCGGCCCGTCAACACGAACACTACCGGCCGCTTGCCCTCACCGCCCTCGATTATGCACGTCAGGGGGTCACCTCGGTGGACGAGGTGCTGCGACTGGCCGAGGATTTGGGGTAAGCGATGGCTAACTTTGCCTACAAGGGGCGTGACAGCCAGGGCAACGCCACCAGTGGCGTGGTCGAAGCGGCCAACGAGATGGCGGCCGCCGAACAGCTGATGCGCCGTGGCGTGATGCCGACCGAGCTCAAACCGGGCAAGGCCAAATCCGCCGCCATCGACTGGTCACTGTTGCTGGAAGGGGGCGTCAAGCTGGATGAGCTGGTGATCTTCAGCCGTCAGATGTATGCCCTGACCCGGGCCGGGATCCCGATCCTGCGCGCCATCGCCGGGCTGGAGGAGAGCACTCACAGCAAGCCGCTCAAGCGGGCGCTTCACTCGCTGGGGGAAGATCTCGGCAACGGTCGTCCGCTGTCGAGCTCGATGCAGGCGCACCCCAAGGTATTCAGCAGCCTGTTTGTCGCCATCATCCATGTGGGTGAGAACACAGGTCAGCTGGAAGAGTCCTTTTTGCAGCTCGCCAACTATTTCGAGCTGGAGCTGGAGACCCGCAAGCGGATCAAGACCGCCATGCGCTACCCCAGCTTCGTGATGATCGCCATCGGTATCGCCATGGTGATCCTCAATATCATGGTGATCCCGGTGTTTGCCGGCATGTTCGCCAAATTCGGGGTGGAGTTGCCGCTGGCGACCCGCATTCTGCTCGCCACCTCGCACTTTTTTGTCAACTACTGGTGGCTGCTGCTCGCCATTCTGGCTGGGATGGTGTTCGGTTGGCGCCGCTGGGTTGCCACCACCAAGGGCAAGCTGACCTGGCACCGTTGGCAGCTCAAGTTGCCGATCGTCGGCACCATCATAGAGCGCTCCCTGCTGGCCCGTTTTGCCCGCAGTTTTTCCATGATGCTCAAGGCAGGGGTGCCGCTGAACACCGCGCTGACCCTGGTGGCCGATGCGGTGGATAACGCTTGGATGGCGGGGCGAGTGCGGGATATGCGCGCTGGTATCGAGCGGGGCGAGAGCCTGCTGCGCACCGCCAGCAGCAGCGGCCTGTTCACCCCGCTGGTGATGCAGATGATCGCCGTGGGGGAGGAGACCGGTCAGGTCGATGACCTGCTGCACGAAGCGGCCGAGTATTACGAGCGGGAGGTGGATTATGACCTCAAGAGTCTCACCGCCCGTATCGAGCCGATCCTGATCGGGATCGTGGCGGTGATGGTGCTGATCCTGGCGCTGGGCATCTTCACACCGATGTGGGACATGATGAGGGCCGTAAGAGGCAAGTAACCCCGTATCTTCACGCCAGAATGGTGGGACATGATGCGAGCGGGATGTGAGTGGTTCGTAGCAAGTAACTCGGCATCTTCACACCTGAGTGGCTGGGCATGATGAGCGTCGTAAGAGGCAATAGGGCGAGGGAGTCGAGGAGTGGATGAACAGACAGACACAACAGGATGATCGCTGGCTGGCCGGATATCGGCAGATCGCCGTGATAATCCTGCTGATGGTGATCGTCACGACCCTGGTGCGCAGCTATCAGATCAACCGGGAGGAGGCGCAACAGCTTTCGCTCACCCTGCTGGGGGAGCAATTTGCGGAGCGGGCACAGCGTTTGCACGGGATCTGGCTGAATGAACGGCGCCCCGACACCCTGCATAGCGCGGGTCATGGTTGGCAATTTGATGAGCGTGGCTGGCCACTCGGACTGTTGCCCCTGCAATCACCATCAGAAAATTGTCGTCAGTTGTGGCTGGCGTTGGTGGGAGAGACGGAGGGGGGCATGCCACCCTTGCAGTTTCTGGCCCGCCCCGATGGCAGCGGGTGCGAGATGGGGTGGGATGGTTATTGGCTGGTTTATCTGTTTTCCGACGGGCGAGTGATTAAAAAGCCTTGAATGAGGCTAATCATATGACCCAACTACATGATTTTTTTAGGTCTGCATGAAATAATATCGGCCATTACCAAGGGAGCATGAAAATGAAACCAATGGCACCATCAATGCCAAATAACGGGATGACAAGAGTGACCGCCGGCTTCTCCCTGATTGAGCTGGTGATCGTTATCGTGATCCTGGGGATCCTGGCGGTAACAGCGTTGCCCCGTTTTCTGGATGTAACCGACGAGGCGAAAAAGGCCAGCGTCGAGGGCGTCTCGGGTGGTTTTGCAACAGGAGTGTCGCTAGTGCGGGCCCAGTGGGAAGCGGAAGGGCGCGCCAAACAGGATAGCCTCAATACCGTGCTCTATGACGGCAGCCGCTTCTATCTGACCACGCCGACCGATGCCCAGATCAGCAACGGCGAGTTGTCTCCCGGCTATCCCATGGATACTGCTGCCAGCGGCAATCCGGATGTGGATCCGGCCAATCTGAGCGCAGAGCGTTGTCTCAAGATTTGGGAGGGGTTGCTGCAAAACCCGCCCAAGGCTACGGCCAACTTCAATGAAGTACGCGGTAGCGGCAATGACCTGAAATACTATGCCACTGTGAGCAGTAATGGACTGGATTCGGTCTGTCGTTACTATCTGGTCAATAGTTTGAGTAAGGGCAGCGATGGCAAGTATCAGGATCCGCAAGGCAGTACTGATGCATTCATGAGTTTCAGTTACCGTCCGGCGTCCGGTCAGGTGACTACCAACATCAATTGACAGAGGAAAGTGAAATGAAAAAACAGGCGGGTTTTACCCTGATCGAACTGGTTATCGTGATCATTATTCTGGGTATTCTGGCGGTCACCGCTGCACCCAAGTTCCTGAATCTGCAGGATGATGCGCGTAAAGCAGCTGCTGATGGGGTCAAAGCATCACTACAGAGTGCGGCTCAGATGATTTACAGTAAGGCGGCTATCCAAGGTATTGAAAACTCTTCTGCGGCAGTCTCTGTTGCTGGCACTACCGTCGATGCCAAGTATGGCTATCCGACAGTAGGTACCATTGCAAACGCCGTTACTTTAGATGGGTGGGATGAAGTATCTGCATCCAAAGGGACCTTCAAGCCCAAGGCGGCTGGCAATAACGCTAATTGCCAAGTTAAATACAATGAGGCCACTTCAGCCGCTGCATTCAGTGTTGATGTGACAGGTTGTAGCAACTGATTGAATTATCAAGCGAGGCTTTGGCCTCGCTTTCTTCTTTCCCCCTATGAGAAAAACCATGCCTGCAACCAAGGGCTTTACCCTGATTGAACTGGTTGTGGTGATCCTGTTACTCGGGATTCTCGCCGCCTTTGTCGTGCCCAAATGGCTGGGCAAAGGCGGCGTTGAAACTCAAACTGTGCGTGATGAACTGCTGACCCGTCTACGGTTGGTACAGACCGTCAATATGCATGAGCCTGCCAACCGCTGTACCCTGCTGGTGGTCGCCTCTCCCCGTTTTGCCCACCGTACTTATGCGGCGTGTCCCGCCAGCGATGATCTGGGCAGTGGTTGGACCGATAACCTGCGCACCCGTGGTCGGCTGGTGACCGCCTCTGACGGAATCACGCTTTCCCTGAACAGCAACAGAAGCTTCGTACTCCGCTTCGATCAGATGGGCAGACCGCTAGGCAGCTGTGCCAACGGTTGTACCTTGCTGGTGAGTGATGGTCGCGAAACCAGCCGCATCCAGATTGAGTCTGAGGGGTATATCCATGAGATCCCTTAAGCGCGGCTTTACCCTGATTGAGCTGATCGTTGGCATAGTGCTGCTGGCGGTGGCCTTGACCGGCATATTGGGGTTACTCATCAATCAGGCGCCGCAGGCGGTAGACCCGGTGCAGCAGGTACGCGCCGCCCAGCTGGCCCAGCGCCTCTCCGGCGAGATCCTGCAAAAGTCGTTTGATGAACATTCGGATCATAATGGTGGCCGTTATCGTTGTGGCGAGCAGGTGGCGGGGGTGAACATAGCTCCCTGCTCCGGCAGTTATGGCCCCGATGGTGAGCCGGCTCCCTACGCCTATAACGATGTGGATGACTTCGATACTGCGGGAAACTGGCGGGATGCCAGCTGGTTTACCCAGACGGCGGCGGGGATCAGCGGCGAGGAGTATCGCAACTATCAGGTCAGGATTGCGGTCAGCGCCGTCGATTTTAGCGATGGCACCTTCAAGAGTTGTACCGCACCCTGTTCTGTGGGCAAGCGGATTGATCTGCAGATCAAGCTGCCGGATGAGAGCGTACTCGACTTCTCCTTCTACCGGGGGAACTACTGATGAATCGTTCCGCTGTCGGGTGTTGCCTGCCTGTCCGAAAGTCCGCTCCTGTAACCACTTCCGGCTTCCGATTATGTCTGGCGGCTAGTCGAACTTACCGTAAACCTGGGGGTAACAGTGGCTTTACCCTGGTCGAGCTGGTGATGGTGATCCTGCTGCTGGGCATCATGGCGACATTTACCAGCCAGTTTATCGGCATCGGCAGCCAGATCTATGGTGATGCCAGCAGTCGTGAACAGTTGATGAGCGATGCCCGTTTCGCCATGGAGCGGCTTAACCGCGAACTGCGCGATGCGGTGCCAGGATCGGTGCGGATCGAGACGCTTGATGGTACCTGGGTTGACTCGGGGGCTTGCCTGCGGTTCTGGCCTATCAGCACCTCCAGCCGCTATCTGGCACTTAACCGTGCCATGTCGGGGAGCACGGCTACCCTTGAGCTGGTGATGGCGACTCCGGCTTCTGCTGCCAGCCCGTCGAGTGCAGATCCGTTAGCCGTCGGCAAAGGTGACTGGATGATCGTTTTCCCGGTACCTGACCCAAGTGCAGGGTCGCTGCTGAGCAATTGTGAATATGGCCGCTGTGTGGCCAGGGTTGCTGATGTGCTGGCGCCCGTCTCCGGCGCACAAACGATCCGCTATACCAATAGCGAGAGTCTGGCTGGCCTCTCTCCCGGTAGCCGTGTCTACTTTGCCAATCAACAGGTACGTTATTGCGTTGATGGGGGCACCCTCACTCGTGCCAGTGCCGCAATCGGTGCTCCTTTACCTGCGCAAGGCGTGCTGATGGCAGAGTCGCTCCGCGCTGGCGGTTTCTATCGGGAAACATCGGCATTCAACGCGGAAGGGGAGTTTGGCATGCGGTTCTTGTTCGAACGCAAGGGGGAGTCGGTCACCTTTAGCCACAAGATCGAGGTGTTCAATGTCCCGTGATGCACTCCCGGCAGGACGGATGCGTGGTAGCGCCCTGATGATCGCCCTGTTTGTGATCGTGGTGATGGCGCTGCTGGCGGCCGCCATGGGCCGTTTTCTGGTCGACAGTAGCGAGAAAAATACCGTGGAGGTACGCAGTGTGCGTGCTCTGCTGGCCGCCCAGAGCGGGCTGGAGATTGCTCTGTATCAGCTTTTTCCGAACCGGCCTGCTGCGCCATCTCCCCAGGATCGTTGTGACTGGATCAGCCCGACCCCCTCGTTCACCGGCGTTACCGGTCTGGTGCAGTGCCAAGTTGCTGTGCGTTGCACTCAGATTCCGGTGACCTATAACGGTGCCGTGACTAATGGCTATCGTCTCGAGAGTGTCGGAACCTGTGGTTCCTCTGAACTGGATAGTGCGAGTCCCGATTTTGCCGTGAGCAGAACTCTGATGCTTGAAGCGTATGACGGAGGCGGACAATGAAATGGCTATGGGCGCTTGCCCTCTTTACTGGCCATGTCTGGGCCTTCGACCCTATCGACACAGGCACGCTCTTTCCGGATGTGGTGCAAGGGCATCATGGCAACAACAATAACGTTTGCCATCAGATTAGCGGCTACCAGCTTAGCCAACTCAACAACGCCAAGATCAACGGTTCCGGCGGTTTGCCTCTCAACTTCTGCTCCATCCAGCCGGATCAGAACAATACGCCGCGCTGCGATGATGGTACTGGCGGCTACATGGTTTGTAGCGTTACTGGCAAAGATATCCGCGGGCTGTCCCTGAGCGGGAATAATGCTTTTCCCGCCATCACCTCCAATTCGACCCAGCTCTGTTCGTTCGGTGCGCAAACGGCTTCCAGTACCTCTTATGGTGCGATGACGGTAGAAAACTGCACTATGACGTTCCCCAGCCGCAGCACCTACCTGATCAAGACGCTGACAGTGCGCAACAACGCGATCCTGGTGCTGGGGGAGGGGGATTACTTCATCGACAAGCTGATTCTGGACAGCGGTACCATCCGTCTCTCAGGCAGTGGCACCACCCGGATTTTCGTCAATCAGGATGTCAAGCTGGTCAATACGGTCAATATCAATGCCAATAATCAGGGCAGTCTCATCTGGGTTAACTATAACGACATGGTGATCGACAACCGCACCACGTTTTATGGTTATCTCTATGCCGATGGGAAGCTCACCATGAACAATAATGCCACCGTCTATGGCAGGGTGACGGCCCGCTATCTGGCCATGGATGCCCAGTCCAGCATCAATGAAGTGGTACTTCCGCCGATGCTGACCTGTTTTGTCGACGGTTTCGAAAGCAGCCAGATCAACCCCGACAGTTGGGTCGTGGCTCAGCGCAACAACAGCACATTGCCATCGGTGCAGAATGGTCGCCTGCGTCTCACCCAGAACGTCACCAACCAGGCCACGTCGGCCACTTTCCAGCGCCTCTTCCCCGGGGCTGGTAACCTGGTGACGGTCGAGTTCGATCAATACGCCTACAAGACTTCCGGCACAAGCGGGGCGGATGGCATGGCGGTGGTGCTCTCGGATGCCACCCTGACGCCACAACCAGGTGCGTTTGGTGGCCCCCTGGGATACGGTTTCAAGACCGGGATCAGTGGTTTTGCGGGCGGCTGGCTTGGTGTCGGGATCGACGAATACGGCAACTACGCCAATGAGGGGGGGTCTTATAATATCGGCTCCCGACCGCAGGCCGTATCTATTCGCGGATCCGGCTCCGGTACCTCCGGTTACCGCTACCTGGCCGGAACCGCCAGCAATCTCAACCCGACCGTCGACAGCGGTACCAACAGCAATCGCCCCCACCGCTATCGCATTACGGTCGACTCTCGCACGGCGGGCAACTCGGTGGCCACCGTCGAACGGGATAGCGGTGACGGGTTTCGTACGCTCGTTGGTCCAATCAACATGACGAGCCAGACCGGCCAAGCGACAGTACCGGGCAACTTCCTGCTGTCATTGACTGGGTCCACCGGGTCGGTGACCAACTTCCACGAGATCGATAACGTGCGGATCTGTGCGCTGCGTTCCAGTCCAGTGGGCACCCAGATCGATCATTTCGAATTCGATCACAGCGGCAATGCGCTGACCTGCAACCCTGAAACCCTGACCATTCGGGCCTGTGCCAATGCCGACTGCAGCCTGTTGGTGACCGAACCCGTGACTGCCACCCTGCAACCCGCAACGAGTAGCAGCGGTGGTTGGGTGGGAGGCAATCAAGTGAGCTTCAGCGGAGGAACCACCACGCTGGCGCTGCGACAGAATACCGCCGGTACGGTGACCGTCGGGGTCAGCGGCTCGACGCCCTCGACCAAACCGTTGAGTACCACCCTGTGTCGGGTTGGCGGTGGCGCCAAGAGTGCGGCTGCCTGTACGCTCACCTTTGCCGACAGCGGATTTATCTTCGACGTGCCCGACACTTACTCGAACCAGCCGCAGACGGTGACCATCAAGGCGGTCAAGAAGAGCGACGTGACCAGGCAGTGCGTGCCGGGGTTTGCCAACCAGAGCAAGAGCGTCAAGTTCTGGGGTAGCTATATCACCCCCACCAGTAACCCCTATAACAGCCAGATGAGCGTCAACAGCAGTACGATTGGTGCCAGTCAGGGCGCTGCAACGCCGCTCTCCCTCGCATTCGATGCTCAGGGGCAGTCGACCATAACGGTTAAGTACCCGGACGCGGGCAAGGTGCAACTGGATGCCCGTTATGATGGTACCGGCAGTGAAGCCGGTCTGGTGATGCTCGGCGCAGATCAGTTTGTAGCGCGTCCGGTGGGCTTGTGCATTACCCCTCCGCAAGGGGCCTGCGCGGCAGGTGACAGCAGTTGCCCGGTATTCAAAAAAGCGGGGGAGACGTTTCAGGTAGATATCAAGGCGATGGCCTGGGAGTCGGCTAATGATGGGGATATCTGCGCAGGAAATCAGACTACGCCCAACTTTGTGCTGAGTGGCATTGGCTTGGGTAGCACCTTGGTGGCACCAAGCCCGGGCTCCAATGCCGTATTGGGTACTTCTACTTACAACCATGTGGCAGCGACCAACAGTGTCAATAGCCTTAGCCAGACTGTGAGCGAGGTGGGAGTGTTCCGGATGACGGTGACGCCGCCAGTCAATGGCTACTTCAATTACACCATCCCATCAGCCCAGAGCCAGCCGGTGGGGCGTTTTATTCCTGCCGACTTCAATCTGGTGAGCGGCGACATAGTGCCGGCTTGCAATGCGTTCTCCTATATGGGGCAACCCTTTGGTGTCATGCTGGATGTGCTAGCTCGTAATACGACGGGTGTACAGACCCGAAACTATACAGGGCCCTTTGCCAAGGGCGAAGCCTATCTCTCGGTTGCCAATGATAAGGATGGGAAATCCCTGTCGAGCCGCTTGCGCAGTCTGCAGCCGCTACCATGGCTCAATGGCCGTGCGGCCTTGACTACTGGTAGCAGCGAGTTTGTGCGCCTCTCTGGCACGCAACCGGATGGTCCCTACAACTCTTTGTTGTTTGGTCTGTATATGAGGGATAACGATGGTGACAGAACGCTGATTGCCAGCCCGAATTTCAATGATGCCGTGGTAGGTAACTGCAGTGGCAGCGGCTGTAATGCCCGTCAGATAGACAGTGTGCCTATGAAAGCCTATTTTGGCCGCCTGCAGGCTGGCACGGCGGCGGGCTTGGCCTCGGCGCCGCTGGCCATTCCACTGCAGACGCAATATTACGAAGCGGGCAACTGGCTGCAAAACAAGGAAGATCAATGTACCCAGCTCTCTTTGGCCAATCAGGGGTTCACTTTCCTCAACCCGAGTCACACCTTTGATGGGGCCAGCCGTGACCTGGAGCTGGGGGCGGGTCGCAAGATAAAGCTGGGGTTGGGCAGTTCGGCACCGGGTGGGGAGGCTGCACTGGCGAAAGACGGGGAGATCCTGTTCCACTTTGCCAAGCCGGACATCTCGGTGCGCATCCCCTACAAGGTCGAATTGGCAAAACAGCCGTCGCAGCCCCTCTGGTTGTCTGACCCAACGAGTGCCAATGACGGCAACCTGCAAGGTGAGGCCATTTTCGGCTCCAGCCGGGGTAATGACAGAATTATTTATCGGCGCGAAGTATTGCACTGAATGATGTGAAAGGAGGAATGGCTCAACAGCATCCCCCTAAATCCTTGTTTATTAGTGTTTGCAAGCGTGTGCGAGTGAGTGATGACTCGCATTTTTGTCGCGCCTGATTGATTGGCGACAGTTTGAGCGCTTGCCCATTGGGGTGGGCATTGGTAAAGTTAGCCGGTTTTCTGCACCTCCAAATTCTTAGGATTTCCCGTAGCCATGTTCAAAAAGCTCAGAGGCGTCTTTTCCAACGATCTGTCGATCGATTTGGGAACTGCCAACACCCTGATCTATGTAAAAGATCAAGGGATCGTCCTTAACGAACCCTCAGTTGTCGCCATTCGCCAAGAGCGCGGGAACGCCAAATCGGTCGCTGCTGTCGGTCATGCCGCTAAGCAGATGCTGGGCCGAACCCCGGGCAACATTTCCGCAATCCGCCCGATGAAAGATGGCGTGATCGCCGATTTCTACGTGACCGAGAAGATGCTGCAGCACTTCATCAAGCAGGTTCACGACAACAACTATTTCCGCCCCAGCCCGCGCGTGCTGGTGTGTGTACCGTGCGGTTCAACCCAGGTTGAGCGTCGCGCCATCAAGGAATCCGCACTGGGTGCCGGTGCCCGTGAGGTCTACCTGATCGACGAGCCTATGGCCGCTGCCATCGGTGCCGGCCTGCCGGTCTCCGAAGCGACCGGTTCCATGGTCGTGGATATCGGTGGTGGTACCACTGAAGTGGCCATCATCTCCCTGAACGGTGTGGTCTACTCCCAGTCTGTCCGTATCGGTGGCGACAAGTTTGACGAAGCGATCATCAGCTACGTCCGTCGCAACTACGGCAGCCTGATCGGTGAAGCTACTGCCGAGCGCATCAAGCACGAGATCGGCTCCGCCTACCCGGGCGAAGAGGTGCGCGAGATTGAAGTACGTGGTCGCAACCTGGCTGAAGGTGTGCCGCGCAGCTTTACCCTCAACTCCAACGAGATCCTGGAAGCGCTGCAAGAGCCGCTGTCCGGTATCGTGGCTGCCGTGATGGTTGCGCTGGAACAGTCTCCGCCGGAACTGGCATCCGACATCTCCGAGCGCGGCATGGTGCTAACCGGTGGTGGTGCGCTGCTGAAAGATATCGACCGTCTGCTGATGGAAGAGACCGGCATTCCTGTCGTCGTGGCCGAAGATCCCCTCACCTGTGTGGCCCGTGGCGGCGGCAAGGCGCTGGAGCTGATCGATATGCACGGTGGCGATCTGTTCCACTACGAATAAGACCCAAAGCCGGCCAGCGTGCCGGCTCTTTTTTGACGACCCATGAAACCCATTTTTGGTAGAGGCCCTTCGCTTCAGTTACGGTTGTTTCTCGCCGTCATCATCTCCATCGCTGCCATCGTCGCGGATTCCCGCTTCGGTGTGTTTACCCATGTCCGCGTCTACCTCAGTTCGTTAGTCAGTCCCCTGCAATACATGGCCAATGCGCCCGGTACCCTGCTCGACACCATGTCGACCCAGGTGCAGACCCGTGCCGATCTCATCGAGCAGACCAAGCAGCAGGAGCAACAGCTGTTTACCCTGCGCTCTCGCCTGCTCAAGATGGATCATCTGGAGCACGAGAACCAGCGTCTGCGCGAGCTGCTGGGTTCACCGGTGCACAAAGAGTCCCGCAAGATGGTGGCTGAGCTGCTGTCGGTGGATTCCGACCCCTTCAGCCATCAGGTGCTGATCAACAAGGGGGCGCTGGATGGCGTCTATAACGGTCAGGCGGTGATCAACGATCAGGGGGTGATTGGTCAGGTGCTCCACGTGGGCTCCACCACCAGTCGCGTGCTGCTGATCACCGACTCCAGCCACGGTATTCCGGTGCGGGTGCTGCGCAACGACTTGCGCGCCATCGCCTCCGGCAGTGGCGAGCTCGACAAGCTGGAGCTGCGCAACCTGCCGCGCAACACCGATATTCAGGTGGGGGATCTGCTCGTCACCTCGGGTCTGGGTGGCCGTTTCCCGGAAGGTTATCCGGTGGCGACCGTGACCCGATCCGAATATGTGGAGGGCAAGCCCTTCGCCCAGGTCGAGGCCAAGCCGCTGGTAGAGCTGGATCGGCTGCGTTATCTGCTGCTGCTGTGGACCGACAAGAAACCCGAAGTACATGATGATGAGAATGGCGAACGGGTGGCAACGGCTGCCTCCGCCGCTGGAGCCACTCGCTGATGCTAGAACCCGCCAGCGGCAGGATCTGGATCTGGATCTCGATCCTGCTGGCCTTGAGCCTGTCGATCCTGCCGCTTCCTTTCGAATTTGACCCCTTCCGTCCGGACTGGCTGGCCATGGTGCTCATTTACTGGGCACTGGCCTTGCCGCACCGGGCCAATGTCGGCACCGCCTGGGTGGCCGGCCTGCTGCTGGATGTGCTGCTTGGCAGCACCCTCGGCGTGCGGGCGATGGCGATGGCCATCACTACCTATCTGGCCGCCTTCCAGTTCCAGAAGATCCGCAACTTTTCCCTCTGGCAACAGGCCCTGATCATCGGTGGGCTGTCGCTGGTGGGCAAGCTGACGGTGTTCTGGGCCGAGCACCTGTTCAGCCGGGCCAGCCTCAACTTCGCCTACTTTTGGTCGATGTTGACGACGATGCTAATATGGCCCTGGGTATTTCTGGTGCTGCGCAAGGTGCGGCGCCGCTTCAATATCAGGTAAATATGAGCAAAAACAACGAACTGCAACTCTATCTCGCCTCGGGTTCTCCCCGTCGTCGCGAACTGCTGACCCAGCTTGGCTATCGTTTTGATGTGCTGAAACTGGATGTACCGGAGCAACGGGAAGAGGGGGAGAAGCCGCAAGATTATGTCTGTCGTCTCGCTCGCGACAAGGCGATGGCGGGTGTGGCGTGTGCGCCGACAGCGTTGCCGGTGCTGGGGGCCGACACCATAGTGGTGCTGGGGGATAGGGTGCTGGAAAAACCGTCCGATCTGCTCGATGCCAAGGATATGCTGGAGGCGCTCTCCGGCAAGGTGCATCAGGTGATGACCGCGGTGGCGCTGGCCAGCCCCGAGCGTTGTGACGTGCGACTGGTCACCACCAACGTGGCGTTTCGCAAGCTGGACGAGGCCGAGATCGAGGCTTACTGGCAAACCGGCGAGCCCTGTGACAAGGCCGGGGCCTACGGCATTCAGGGTATTGCCGGCAAGTTTGTCAGCCGTATCGAAGGGAGCTACAGCGCCGTGGTCGGCCTGCCGCTGCTGGAGACGGATCTATTGATCAAGCAGCATCTGGAACAACACAAGTAATTTTCCGTCAGCTGTGCTCTGCTGCGTTCTTCCTTGCGCGCGTTGTACCGGATTGGCTGTATAAGAATTCAAAACTGGAACAGGCAAGGTTAGTTATGTCGGTAGAACTGCTGGTTAACGTTACCCCCTCCGAAACCCGGGTCGCTCTGGTCGAAAACGGTCTGCTGCAGGAAGTGCATGTAGAGCGTCAGGCCAAACGCGGCATTGTCGGCAACATCTACAAAGGCAAGATAAGCCGGGTGCTCCCTGGCATGCAGGCAGCCTTCGTCGATATCGGCATGGACAAGGCGGCCTTTTTGCACGCCTCCGATATTGTGCCCCATACCGAGTGTGTGGCGGTGAAGGAGAAGGAGCAGTTCCAGGTCGGCAATATCGCCGAGCTGGTGCGTCAGGGGCAGGACATCATGGTGCAGGTGGTGAAAGACCCGCTGGGTACCAAGGGTGCCCGTCTCACTACCGATATCACCTTGCCTTCCCGCTATCTGGTCTTTATGCCGGGCAGCGCTCACGTCGGCGTCTCCCAGCGAATCGAGTCCGAAGCGGAGCGGGAACGCCTCAAGCGCACCGTGGCCGGTTATGTGGATGAGCTGGGTGGCTACATCATCCGTACCGCCGCCGAAGGGGTGGGGGAGCAGGAGCTGGAGCAGGATGCCGCCTTCCTGAAGCGGCTGTGGCGCAAGATCCTCGAGCGCAAGCAGAAGTATCCCCCCTGCAAGATCCTCTACGAGGATCCCAGTCTGGCCTTTCGGGTGGTGCGCGATTTCGTCGGTGCAGAACTCGACAAGATCCGCGTCGACTCGCGCCAGAGCTTCGATCAGCTCAAGCGCTTCACCGAAGAGTACGTGCCTGAGCTGGCCAGCAAGCTGGAGTACTATCCCGGCGAGTCGCCCATCTTCGATCTCTATGACGTGGAGAACGAGATCCAGCGGGCGCTGGAGCGCAAGGTGGAGCTGAAATCCGGCGGCTACCTCATCATCGACCAGACCGAAGCCATGACCACGGTGGATATCAACACCGGCGCCTTTGTCGGCCACCGCAATCTGGAAGAGACCATCTTCAATACCAACGTCGAGGCGACGGCGGCCATCGCCCGTCATCTGCGCCTGCGCAATCTCGGCGGCATCATCATCATCGACTTCATCGACATGCAGTCGGAAGATCACCGCCGCCGGGTGCTGCACAGTCTGGAGCAGGCGCTGTCCAAGGACCGCGCCAAGACCAACGTCAACGGCTTCTCCCAGCTGGGTCTGGTAGAGATGACCCGCAAGCGCACCCGCGAGAGTCTGGAGCATGTGCTCTGCTCCGAGTGCCCCGAGTGCAAAGGGCGCGGCCGGGTCAAGACGGTGGAGTCGGTCTGCTTCGAGATCCTGCGGGAGATCATCCGGGTCAATCGTGCCTACGATGCGGATCAGTTCACCGTCTACGCAGCCCCTGCCGTGGCCGACTACCTCCATGGCGAGGAGTCCCACAGTCTGGCGGAGCTGGAAGTGTTTATCGGCAAACAGGTGCGGGTAGTGAGCGAACCCCTCTGTGGTCAGGAGCAGTTCGACGTGGTGATGATGTAATTGGTCTATCGCTGGCTGAGTCGGGGCTGGTTGGCCCTGGGGGTTCTGTTCGTACTGCTGGCCATGCTGGTCACCCTGGTACGGGTCGGAGGCCCTTTGCTGAATCAGTACCGGGAGAGCCTTATCAACTCTCTGCTCGGCGATTCGCAAATCAAGGTCAGCGTCGATCAGATTGGGCTGAGCTGGACACAGTCTGGCCCGGCCCTCGAGCTGCAACAGCTCGCCGTCGCCCCCGACTCCAAGCGCTATACCATCAAGCTCGGCAAGGCCTGGGTGCATCTAGACTTCTGGCGCACCCTCAACCAGCTCAAGCCGGTCTTTGGCGAGCTGATCCTGAGCGATGGCGATATCACTCTCGACTTCAGCCAACCGGCTGACGACAGCCCCTCCGGCGATCCCCAGCAGGGTGCCCTGCTGCGCTTTCTGCTGACCCAGCTCTCCACCTTCGATGTGCACGATACACGCCTCAGTGTCACTACTGCGCTCGGTGACATGCGGGCGCTCGATATCGCCCATCTGCGCTGGCAGAACAGGGGCAAGCGCCATCAGGGGGTCGGCAAGGCCTATCTCATCAACGGGGTGGGCGAGAGCACCCTCGATCTGATACTCGATGTAGATACGCCGCAAGATCGACTCGATCGCCTCAAGGGGCAGCTCTATCTGGGGGCCCGCCAGCTCGATATCACCCCGACCCTGGCCAGGATCCATGCTGGTGAACCCAGGGTTACCGGTCAGCTCGACTTCCAGCTCTGGAGCGAGTTTGACAGCGGCAAGCTGGGCAATACCCTGCTGGCGTTTGGCAACAACTACCTGATCTGGAAGGATCCCAAGAAAGGGGAGATGCACCGCTTCGGCCTCGATGGCGGCAAGATCCAGCTGCGCCGTGAGGGCACCGACTGGCAACTGGCCAGCCATAACGTCACCTTCAAGCTGGACGGCAAACCCTGGTTGCAGAGCCGCTTGCAGCTGGAGCGGGTCGGGGATCGGGTGCAGGGCTATCTGCCCAGCATAGAGTTCGACAAGATCACCCAGATCAGTCAGCTGGTCTCGGCGCTCTACCCCACACTCTGCGAGACCCTGCGCCAGACCAATCCGCAGGGGGCGGTGCAGGATCTGACGCTGCTGACCAATGCCGACTGGCAGGATCTCTCCTTCAGTGGCCGCTTCAGCAAGGTGCGCCTCAAGGCCTGGCAAGATATACCCGGAATGCAGGATCTCAACGGCGAGTTCTGGCTTACCCCGACCGGTGGTAGCGCCAGACTGGCGCTGGCGAACGACAAGGTGGATCCCGCCCGTCACTTCAAGATGCCGATCCCGGTCGACAACTTCTCGGCCCGCCTCGACTGGTGGCGCGAGGAACAGGGCTGGGTGCTCTACGGTCAGGATATCGCGCTGGATAACCCGGATCTGACCCTGGCCAGCCGTTTCCGCCTCGATCTGTTCGAGCACCCTTTCCTCGCCCTGACCGGTCGCATCGATGTGAAGAATGCGGGCCATGCGGATCGCTACTTCCCGCTGCAGGCGATGGACAAGGGGCTGGTGGATTACCTGAGCGGCGCCATCAAGGGGGGCAAGGCCAAGGGGGCCGACCTGCTCTGGTATGGGGAGTTTCGGGATTTCCCCTACGACAACGGCAAGGGCATCTTCCAGGTGGCGGTGCCGCTGGAGCAGGCCACCTACGAGTTCTTCCCCGGTTGGCAACCGCTTACCGACCTGCAGATCGATCTCTTGTTCCAGAATGCCGGTCTCGATATGCGCAGCCGATCCACCAAACTCGGCAAGGCGAGCTCCGACTCGGTGCATGCCTGGATCCCGGATCTCTCCCCCGGCGCCCACCTCTATGTGGATGCCAAGGTGCAGGGGGAGGGCAAGGCCATCAGCGACTACCTGCAGGACTCCCCGCTGGGCAGTTCGGTAGGTCAGGCGCTGCGAGAGATCGAGATCCGCGGCCCGATGGCCGGTTCGGTCAAGCTCGATATTCCTCTCGATGGCGAGAGCGAGGTGAAGGCGAGCGGTGATGCCACCTTCAGCAACAACAAGGTGCGGGTCGCCAGTCTGGACCTGCCGCTGGAGAAGGTGCAGGGGCGCCTCGAATATGACAACGAACAGACCCGCTTCAGCAACCTCAAGGCGAGCCTGTGGAACCAGCCGCTGACCCTCGACTATCAGGGGCGCCAGCATCCGGATCACTATCAGGTCGACCTCGATTTCAAGGGGCAGTGGGATAGCCGCCGCCAGCCCGCCGCCATCTCTTCATTCGGCATTCTCAACGGCCGCAGTAACTGGGGTGGCAAGCTCGGGCTGACCTTGCCCGAGAGCAAGCCATTCAGCTTCCAGCTGGCGCTCGACTCCAACCTGCAGGGGATGGGGCTGGATCTGCCGCTGCCGCTGGCCAAGAGCAGTGCCAGCCGGCTGCCGCTCAAGGTGATCGCCCGTGGCCGGGATGGCAGCGCCGACATTCGTGCCGTACTGGGGGCTGATGTGGATAT
Source organism: Aeromonas sp. 604443 (assembly GCF_049170315.1). Taxonomy (NCBI): domain Bacteria; kingdom Pseudomonadati; phylum Pseudomonadota; class Gammaproteobacteria; order Aeromonadales; family Aeromonadaceae; genus Aeromonas; species Aeromonas sp. 604443. The sequence goes on along the minus strand of NZ_JAAKMI010000006.1, from coordinate 85,501 downwards.
GCAGACCCGACTGGTCTACGGCGAAGGGGTACCTTATCTCAGCCGGGTGCGAGTTGATGTGGGCCAGCCGGGCGCCCGGGTAATGCGCGATGCCCCCATGCTGCTCGCCATCAACCAGCAGGAGGCCGATGTGGGCGGCTGGCTGGCGCGACTCAAGCAGTGGTTGCCAGCGCAGAACCAGACCGGCAATGCGGTGGTCGGCCCCGCCTTCCTGCCGCAGGAGTGGTGGGTGGATGGACAGCTGGCTCGCGCCTATATCGGCAGTGCCACCCTCAAGGCGGCGCGTTTCACCGTGGGGCCGACCAATCAGGCGACCGAAGTGATGATCGACAGCCCCGACGTGATGGGGGTGATCCGCCTGCCTGCAGTAGCCAATCGCCCGGTGGATGCCAAGTTTGCCCGCATCTACTGGTCCGGCAAGAGTTCGGATCTCAGTCCGGACCCCGATGCCAGGCAGGATAACGCCATCATGGCCTCCATCCCCTGGCTGACATTCAGCTGCGTCGATTGCCGCTTTGGCGCATTGCCGCTCGGCGAAGTGAAAGGGGAGCTGGTGCCCGGCGCCAACAAGGTGACCCTCAAGGGACTGGATATGCGGCTGGCAGGTAGTCAGCTCACCGGCAGCGTCGACTGGTTGGCCGATGGCAACCAGATGGAGACCCGCGCCCGTGGCAAGCTGACCAGCAACAACAGCGAGCTGCTGCTCAAGCGGCTCGGCTACACCTCGCCCATCGGCGATGCCCCCGGCTCCCTCGCTTTTGATCTGAACTGGCAGGATGTGCCCTATCGCCCGAGCCTGCCGACTCTGGGGGGCAGTGCCAACTATCAGCTGGAGGGCGGCACCCTGCGGGAGGTCAACGACAAGGGGGCGCGACTGCTCTCCCTGCTCAGCCTCGATTCCCTGCTGCGCAAACTGCGCCTCGATTTTCGCGATGTGTTCGACAAGGGCTTCTACTTCGAATCCATGTCCGCCTCTGCCACCATCAAGCAGGGGCAGGTCAGCAACGATGATTTCTATATGAAGGGGGCGGCAGGCAACCTGCGCGGCGAGGGGATCGCCGATCTGGTGCGCTGGCGGCTCGACTACGAGCTGAGTTTCTCCCCCAATCTGGGGGGCACCCTGCCGGTGGTGGCGGCTTTCTCCATCACGCCGGTCACGGGTCTCTATGTGCTGGCCCTCTCCAAACTGCTGGAGCCGGTGGTGGATGTGGTGACCCGCATCGATTTTCGCATCTCGGGCCCGCTCGACGCACCCAAGCTGATCGAGGCGGGGCGCGATCGCGCGCGCATCAAGCTCAACCAGCAGCAGAAAGAGGCGGTTGACGCCGTTGCCCCCAGCCTGCCGACCCAAGAGGTGACCCCTTTCCTGCTGAGCCCCAAACACGCGGGGCCCGCTCAGCGCTGAACGAGCGGCCCGGCACCATCACAAGGAGTGAGCCATGATCCGACATATCCTGCTGATCGCCTTCAAACCGGGCACCCAGTTTGCCCAGATAGATGCGGTGCGTAACGCTTTTCTCGCCATTCCCCATCAGGTCAGCGGCGTGATCGCTGTGGAGTGGGGTCGGGATGACAGCCCGGAGGGGCGAGCCGAGGGGTTTACCCACAGCGTGCTGATGACCTTCGCCGACGAAGCGGCCCGCCAGCGCTATCTGCCCCATCCGGATCACGATGCCCTCAAGGCCATCTTCCGCCCGGTGCTGGAGCGCATCATAGTGCTGGATTACACCCTGCAGGCGGGGGATGCTGTCACCGTCTGATGGCTCAAGCGACAAGGAGAACGTCATGTGGTTAGCCGCAATACAGCTGGTATCTGGCCGTCACTGGCAGGATAACCGGGAGCAGATCGCCGCCGAACTGGCGGCCTTGCCCAAAGAGCGGCCGCTGCTGGTGCTGCTGCCGGAAAACTTTGCCCTGTTTGGCGAACGGCAGGGTTATCTGGATGGGGCCGAGGCCATAGGTGAGGGCCCGATCCAGCAGCAACTGGCTGAATGGGCCCGCGATTATGGCATCTGGCTGGTGGCCGGGGCTATGCCGACAAGAATGCCGACCACCATCGCCGATTCCGACCATATCCACACCAGCTCGCTGGTGTTTGACCCCAGCGGTGAGCTCAGGGGCCACTACCACAAGATCCACCTGTTCGACGTGGATGTGGCGGACAATCACGGTCGCTACCGTGAGTCGGAGACATTCAGCCCCGGCGAGTGGCCTGTGGTGGTGGACTCTCCCTTTGGTCCCCTCGGCCTCTCGATCTGTTATGATCTGCGCTTTCCCGAGCTCTACCGCCAGTTGGCCCGTGCCGGTGCCCGCGTGCTGCTGGTGCCTGCCGCCTTTACCGCCGTGACCGGCGAGGCGCACTGGGAGCCGCTGCTGCGGGCCCGCGCCATCGAAAACCAGTGCTACGTAGTCGCTGCCAATCAGGGCGGCACTCACGATACGGGGCGCCAGACCTGGGGCCACAGCATGGTGATCGACCCCTGGGGTCGAGTGCTGGCGAGCAAAGAGTCCGGGGGCGGCACAGTGCTGGCGAAGATGGAGCCCGGGCTTATCGACGAATTGAAACGCACCATGCCAGTGCTGCAACACGCCCGTTTGCTCTGATGGTGTGGTGAAAAATTGAAACGCAGCCGTTTGCCCGTGCTGGAGCATGCCCGTTTGTTGTGATGGTGTGGCTTGTTGCCAACCCGTCGGCAAGACGATTTAAAACAGCTCGTTACGAGAGTGGAGAAGAAGATTGAGTCTATTGAGCCAGGTTAGTGCCTCCCTGTTGGCCCCGAACGACCTCGACGAAGGGCGCCTGCAGCAGTTGCTCGGCAGCCTGATGAGCCATCAGGTCGAGTTCGGCGATCTCTATTTCCAGCGCAGCTGGCACGAGTCCTGGATGCTGGAAGATGGCATCGTCAAGGATGGCAGCTACAACATCGATCAGGGTGTCGGGGTGCGCGCCGTCAGCGGCGAGAAGACCGGCTTCGCCTACTCGGACGAGCTGAGCCTGCTGGCGCTGCAACAGTCGGTGACTGCTGCTCGTGGCATCGCCGCTGCCGGTGCTCACGGCAAGGTGAAGGCGTGGGCCAGAACCTCCGCAAACCTGCTCTATCCGGCCATGGATCCGCTGCAGACCCTCGACAAGCACCAGAAGATTGCCCTGCTGGAGCAGATGGACAAGTTCGCCAGAAGTCTGGATCCCGCCATCAATCAGGTGATGGCCTCCATCAGCGGCGTTTACGAAGAGGTGCTGGTGGCCGCCACCGATGGCACCCTGGCCGCGGATGTGCGCCCGCTGGTGCGTCTGTCGGTGACCGTGATCGCCGAGAAGGGTGAGCGCCGCGAGCGTGGCAGTGCCGGTGGCGGCGGGCGCTTTGGTTACGACTGGTTCCTCGAACTGGACGGGCTGGAGAGCCGCGCCTTTGGTTATGTGCGTGAAGCGGTGCGTCAGGCACTGGTCAATCTGGAGGCCATCGACGCGCCAGCCGGTACCATGCCAGTGGTGTTGGGCTCCGGCTGGCCTGGCGTGCTGCTGCACGAGGCGGTGGGTCATGGTCTGGAGGGGGATTTCAACCGCAAGGGATCTTCCGCGTTTGCCGGCCGCATCGGCGAGCAGGTGGCTTCCAAACACTGTACCATCGTCGATGACGGCACCCTGCCGGGTCGACGCGGCTCCGTCTCCATCGATGACGAGGGGACACCGGGTGGCTACAACGTGCTGATCGAGAATGGCATTCTCAAGGGTTACCTGCAGGACAAGCAGAATGCCCGTTTGATGGGCGTGCCGCTCACCGGCAACGGGCGCCGCGAATCCTACGCCGCCATGCCGATGCCGCGCATGACCAACACCTATATGCTGGCGGGTCAGTATGATCCGGCCGAGATCATCGCCTCGGTGAAGAAGGGGATCTATGCCCCCAACTTCGGCGGCGGTCAGGTGGACATCACCTCCGGCAAGTTTGTCTTCTCCGCCTCCGAGGCTTATCTCATCGAGGATGGCAAGATCACTGCCCCCATCAAGGGCGCGACCCTGATCGGCAACGGCCCCGAGGCGATGAGCCAGGTCTCCATGGTGGGTAGCGACCTTGCGCTGGATCGCGGGGTTGGCATCTGCGGCAAGGAGGGGCAGAGCGTGCCAGTCGGTGTCGGCCAGCCCACCCTCAAGCTGGATCAGCTCACCGTGGGTGGCACCCAGTAAGCCTCGACGCAGAACAAGAACAGAGAGAAACCATGCTTACCCTGTCGAAAATATCCAATATCCGGAGCCAGCTCTCTCCCAGCGAGCTCAAGATTGCCGATTACATCCTCTCCTGCCCGGAGCAGGTGACTCGCTTCTCCTCCCAGGAGCTGGCCCAGCAGGCGGAGGTGAGCCAGTCGAGCATAGTGAAGTTCACCCAGAAGATCGGGTTCAAGGGCTTCACCGCCTTCAAGCTGGCGGTTAGCGAGGATCTGGGGCGCAAGCATGCCATCAAGACCGACAATGTCGGTGATCTCTACAATGGCATCGGGCGGGACGATGATCTGGAGACCATGGCCAAGAAGCTGGCGCAGGAGAAGATCAACTCCATCGTCGAGACCACTCAGGCCCTCGACAGTGCTCTGCTGAAGCAGGTACTCGATACCATAGATGGCGCCGGGCGGGTACAGCTGGTGGGGATTGGCGGTTCGGCACTGACTGCCAAGGATCTCTGGTACAAGTTGCTCAAGATCGGCGTAACTACCCTGTTTGCCCAGGATAGCCATGTGCAGATCTCCATCGCCCAGACCCTGGGGCCGGGTGATGTACAGCTGGTCATCTCCTATTCTGGCGCCAGCCGTGATGTGCTGGCGGCGGCCGAGCTGGCCAAGCGCAATGGTGCCACCCTGATTGCCGTGACTTCGTTCCGGCAAACCCAGTTGCGCCAGATGGCCGACATGGTGCTGGATACGGTGGCGGAGGAGAACGAGTTGCGTATCTCTTCCATCTCCTCACGTACCGCCCAGAACACCATTACCGACATCCTGTTCCTCGGCCTGGTGCAGCGCAGAGACGAGCGAGCCTGGGCACTGATTGACGGTACCCGGGATGCCATCGACCGACTCAACAAGGAGTGAGGTCGGCTCTGCCTCTGCATCATCCGTACAACAAAAAACCACCTGAACAGGTGGTTTTTTGTTGTCTGCTAGAGGTCAAGGGCCCAGCGGATAAAGGCTTTACGCCGCTTGGCATCGGCCGCCAGATAGAGTTCCCGCAGGGTGGCATCCGCCTGCTCCGGCGTAAGTGCAGAAGCTGTATGAGCGGCAGTTGCGGCTTGTGTTGCGAAAATGGGGGCCGAGCTCACTGTTGGCGTATGGCTCGCCAGCAGGGCCTGGTAATCGGTGCCCAGTCCATCCCGGCTGCGTGGCAGGGCTTGTAGTGTCAGCGGCTGTGAGGTGCCCTTGTCGTCACTCAGCCGCAGGGCCGGGCTGGCGGCAAACCGGCGGATAACCGAGGGGCTGGTCAGCACCGGGGTGGTCAGTTGCAGCGTCCCTTGTGATGGTGCTGTAAGGGTAACCAGCAGAGGAGCCGAGGTCACGCGTCCCTGGCTCTCGTTGGTGGAGCGAGGGTCACTTGGGCTGTCAAAGCGCACCAGCAGTCGGGACTCTCCCGCCGGGAGCTCAATGGTCCGGGTGAAGGCCGAGGGTTTGCCCTGTGGCGAAGCGAGCAGGGTGAGGGTATCGGCCAGCTCCAGTCGGGCGGCCGTGGCCGGTACGCTGAGCAGCAGGGCAAACAGGGGGGATAATAGTAGGGGAGAGAGCAGGGAGGATCGTGCCATCATAAGACTCCATGAAGGAGCCGGCCCGCAGGCCGGCAACCAGATCAGAATTCGTAGCGCAGGCCGAGGTGGTAGAAGCTCTCGCTGTTGCTGCTGCCACCAAAACTGGTGATGGTGCTACCAGCCAGACCATCTTCACCATTGCGGATCACATAGGCGCTGTAGAGGGAAGATCGCGGGGTGAGCTTGTATTGCAGTTCCAGAGTAGTATCGCGCAGTGCCATCTGGTCGCCCCCCTCGTTGACGAGGTGACGATAGCCTGCGCGGGCCGCCCACTTCTGGTTGATGTCATACACCGCGGTCAGTTCCCACACCTTGTCTTCACTGTCGGCACGGCCATCGCGATAGGTCACCTGATCCTTGCTATAGAGGGCGCCCAACATCAGAGGGCCGAGATAGTAGCGGGTACCAATCCCGGCGAAGCGATACTCATCGGCATTGGGATCGACCTTGCTGCCACTGCTCTGGGCGGCTTTGGTCTGCTGATACGCCACGACTGGAGCCAGTTTGCCTGCATTGCCCAGATCGAAGGTGTAGCGCAGGGCGCCGTTGTAGCCGTAATCAAGATCCGAGGTACCGTTACCAAGGATGTAGGCGAGCGAGAGATCCAGATTGCCGAGGGTGTTCTGGTACTGCAGGGTGCCATCCTGACGGAACACCTGCACGGCGGTGGAGTCCACCTTGCTGGCCTGACGAGCCATGGAGACATCAGAGGCGGCAAACACATCGCCAATATCGGTGAACATGATGAGGCCGGAAGAGACGCGCCCGCCGGTCACCTTGCCCCACTGACCACCATCGATCCCTGCCCAGACGTAACGGGCAGTGAGGTCGCTGCTGTTCTTCTGCACGTTGTTGGCGTATTCGGCTGCATTGACCTGATATTGCGCCATGCCGATCACTGCGACATCGTCATTGACGGTCTGACGGGCGGTAAAGCCGATACGGCCATCGAAGTCACCCTGATCATTGCCGCTCTTCTTGTCGGAAATATTGAAGCCAAGACGGCCGTAGAGGTCGACGTTGGAGCCATCGTCAGCCTGATAGATGACGGCCGCATGAGCGGAACCTGTGCCGAGCAGTGCGGGAAGAACCAGAGCAAGCATGGATTTTTTCATTTTTTATCGTTCCTGTACGGGCTCTGTGCCAGAGCCGGGATGAGTTTGGCCATGACCCCGATTGCTCGGGGCCAGACCTTGGCTAGAAATCCGGAGGAGGGATTAACTCAGATCGACGTTCTTGCAGCCGAACATCAGGGTGAAGAGATAGCCGCCGAGGTAGGCGACGGCGAGGCCGACCGCATAGACCATCATGCCGGGGAAGATCCCCTGGGCGGAGGTCATCAGCGGCAGGGCGACGATACCGGATGGTCCAAAGACGGTGTTGAGGCCGACCGGCAGACCCAGCCAGGAGATCAGGCCAACCACGAAGCCCCCCAGCGAACCACCGCAGCAGGCCGTGATAAAGGGTTTGACCCGCGGCAGGGTGACGCCGTAGATGAGCGGCTCACCGACCCCCAGAATGCCCGGAATGATGGTGCCCTTCACCTGAGTGCGCAGTAGGGAATCCTTGCCTGCCCGGCTGTAGAGCGCCAGCGCAGCCCCTACCTGTCCGGCACCGGCCAGCGCCAGGATAGGAAACAGGGAGTTGAAGCCCTGGGCATCCATCAGCGCAAAGTAGACGGGAACGAACCCCTGGTGGATGCCGAACATCACCGAGATGAGGAACAGGCCAGCCAGAATAGCGGTACCGAACGGGTTGCCATTGAGGTTGATGAAGAGCCAGGACATGCCGTTATAGAGCTGCACGCCGAGGGGCATGATCAGGATAAAGGTGACGGCTCCCATGATCAGCAGGGTGATGCAGGAAGTGAGGATCATATCCAGACTGTCCGGCATGTAGCGGCGAACCTGGCGCTCAACTGAGGCGCCTATGATGCAGGCGATCAGCACGCCGATGATGTTGCCGCGGGGATCGATCTGATGGCCGAAGAAGTCGGTGATACCGGAGTAGATGCCGCTGCTGGCCTGAGGGTCATAACCCATGACAAACAGAGAGGCGATGATGGCACCGTTGACGCCGGAGCCACCAAACGCCTTCTGGGCGTTGTAGCCGATCAGGATGCTGAGGAAGCTGAACAATCCCTTGCTGAAGAGCTTCATGTAGCCGACAAATTCGGCCAGCATGCCCCCTGTCTGCTGTCCTTCCAGCAGCAGGGTTTGCTCGATCAGGGTGGCGCAGCCGAGCAGCAGACCCGCAGCGATAAAACCGGGGATCAGCGGTGTGAAAATGGTGGCAAACTTGGCCAGGAAGCGGTGCGCCGCACTGCTCTGTTTCTGCTTCAGCGCCTGTTTGTTGGCGGCGGCGATGTCGACAAGATCCGCTGATTGCGGGCGGGGGGCGGTGAGGATGCCCGCGTCCGCACTCAGCATGCCGTTCATCATTTCGCAGGCGGTCTGGGCTTTGCCCGGACCAAGCACGATCTGGAACTGGTTGTCGCTTTCAATCACCCCCATCACCCCGGCGATCCGTTTGATGGTATCGCGATCGGCATGCAGGCTGTCCGCCAGGCTCAGCCGCAAGCGGGTCATGCAGTGGCCACAGTTGGTGATGTTATCCCGGCCGCCGATGGCCTGGATGATCTGGCCAATCATGGAATCAGTTATTTTTGCCATAAAGAACCCGGTCAGTCTGATGTGAGGGGGCGGATGCCCCCGCTTATGTTGTTATCCTGTCGCCATTGCTGGCGCGGCCAATGTGCGGTCGGCCGATTAATCTGTGCATTTGCTGATAAAGCCGCCGCTGCTTTTCAGCCGCTCTCGTGCTTCGCTGGCGGAGATATTGGCCAGGATCATTACGATGGCGGTCTTGCAGTGGTTATCTGCGGCGGCGAGAGCCTGCTCGGCCGTGCCACGGTCACATTCGGTTGCTTCCATGACGATGCGCTTCTGGCGCTCCACCAGTTTGGCGTTGGTCGCCTCCACATCCACCATCAGATTGCCGTAGACCTTGCCGGTACGGATCATGGCGCCGGTCGAGAGCATATTGAGGATCAGCTTCTGGGCTGTGCCCGCTTTCATGCGGGAGGAGCCGGTCACAATCTCGGGGCCGACCACGGCGACCATGCTGATGTCGGCCGCTTTGGCGAGCGGGCTGCCCGGGTTGCAGCTGATGCTGCACACTGTGGCACCCAGGCTCCTGGCATATTGCATGGCGCCCAGCACATAGGGGGTTCGCCCGCTGGCTGCGATACCCACCAGCACGTCGTGGGCACTGAAGTGGATATTTTTAAGATCGTTGGCACCGAGTTCTGCATCGTCTTCGGCATTCTCCACCGCCTGCAGTATGGCCTTGTGGCCCCCGGCAATCAGGCCGATGACCAGCTCGGCAGAGACCCCGTAGGTGGGCGGGCATTCGCTGGCGTCCAGGATGCCGAGGCGTCCGGAGGTGCCAGCCCCGATGTAGATCAGGCGGCCGCCTTTGCCAAATGCGGCTGCAATAGCATCGACCGCCTTGGCGATCTCGGGCAGCAGTTGGCCTACAGCCACTGCAACGTGTTGATCTTCTTGATTGATGATCCGCAGCATATCCAGCGTCGGGAGCTGATCGATCTCGATGCTGGCTGGATTGCGGGTTTCGGTAATCATGCTTGATAGGTCAATGGTCATCGCTTCCTCTACTTCAGGTCGTCGCCATTCCCGGCGTAAATCATCTTTTTTGATGTTGGCCATCATGAACGATTTTTGATTTTTATTATGAGATCAGCATCGCATAATTAATTATTCCAGTTATTTTGTTTTTAAAGGAGATAAAATTCCATTAGAGGAGTATGGAGAGAAGAGGGGGTGACAGGGGGATTTGCTAGCCTGCTTGATGGGAATGCAACAAAAAGCCCCGGTCAGTAGGCCGGGGCTTGCAGAATCATCAGTGTTAATTGACCGAGATGGCGCGGGCGTCGATGAAGTAACGGGCTTTACCCTGTTTGTCGATCTGGATTTTGGCGAGCAGCCTCTCTTGCTGCCTGTGTTCCCACAGTTGTTCTATGTTGGCAAGAGCTGGATTGGCTATGCCGAGCACATTCAGGTATTCGTGAAACAGGCTATGACTGCCGATTTCGGTCAGCATCTTGGTCATATGGGCACTCTTCTGGAACAAGGGGGGCAGATACAAGATAGCCATGTCGAGCTGAATGAGTGCTGTACAAAAAACAAACAGGGCTTCTGGCAACAGCAGAGATAATGCGGGTCAGCGAGTGCGGGATCGCAGACAACAAAAAGCCCCGTTCGGTGGAGCGGGGCTGGCTGGTTATTCGGTATCAGTTGATGGATATTGCGCGAGCATCGATGAAGTAACGGGCATTGCCCTGTTTGTCGATCTGGATTTTGGCGACCAGCTGCTCCCGCTTTTTATATTCCCAGTGTTGCTCAATCTTGGCGAGGGATGGGCTCGCAATCCCAACCACGTTCAGGTACTCGTGAAACAGGCTATGGCTCCCTATTTCGGTCAGTATCTTCTCCATCTGCATACTCTCCTGAAGTTGAGTGGGTATTCATCAACAAACCTATCAGCGTCCGTCTGAATAAAGTCTGTATAAAAAACAAACTAACCCATTTTTGTGTCAATAACATGATCAGGAACAAGATCAGTGCAGATCGTCAGGGACTTTTTGATACCGTTTTCAATCAGAGCTGGCGGGCTTTTGCGGCAACTGATCAAACGTGCCGGAAGCCTGCGGTAGCGCCGGTGCGGTTTGCACGGCCTGGCCGCCGTGGAAGACCGGATCCTGTGCCACTTCCTTGATGCCGTTGATGCAAAACTGCATACCCATGCAGACCAGCAGGAAGCCCATGATGCGTGTCATGGCATCGATGCCGGTGGCGCCAAGGATCTTGCAGACCGGATCCGCCAGCTTCAATACTCCCCAGCTGATCAGGCTCATCAGGGCAAACGCAGTGACCATGGCGCCATAGATGGTGAGGCGGTTGTACTCGTCAGGCAGCTCAGCAATCTGGGCTGCCCCGCTTATCACCAGCGCCATGGTGCCCGGCCCGCACATGCTGGGCATGGTGAGTGGTACGAAGGCAATGCTCTGGTTGATATCGACCCCGCTCTGCTGGCTGGGGGCGGGGAACAGCATGCGAAAGCCGATAAAGCCGATGATGAGCCCCCCGGCCAGGCGCAAACCCGGAATGGAGATACCGAACAGATCCAGAATCGAGGATCCGATAAAGAAAGTGATGCAGAGGGTGCAGAACAGATAGATGGCCGCCATATTGACCTGACGTCGCACATGTTCGCGCGACATCCCCTTGCTCAGCCCCAGCAGCAGGGTGGCCGTGGTAGGCGGATTGACCATGGGCAGCAACGCCAGCAAAGCGAGAAATACGACCTGAAAGAACATGTTGAGCCTCGGATAGCAGGGATGAATGGGAATACCTTGATCCAGGTGGTCACCTGACTCAAGAGGGAGGCTATCTTATGCTGGCGAAACTGAACATAAGCAGTACAAAAAAGCCCCGGCAGATACCGGGGCTTGATGTTCGGTTCAGGCCGCTTGCGGCGCTTGCTGTTGCCGGATGGCCCGTTGCTGGAACCAGAGCCAGAGGCCGATGGCGAAACCCAGCACCGACAGGCTTACCACATAGTGGGAGGGGGCCAGCATGTCGCTCTTCATCCAGAGGGTCACCGCCATCGGGGTGAGGCCGCCGAAGATGGCGTAGGCCACGTTGTAGGAGAACGACAGACCTGAGAAGCGCACCACCGGCGGGAAGGCGTTGACCATCACGTAAGGCACGGCGCCGACAATCCCGACCGCAAAGCCTGCCAGCATGTAGAGCGGCACCAGCTGGCTCGTACCGGCCGCCAGACCGTGATAGAAGGCGTAGCTGGAGCCCGCCAGCAGCAGGGAGCCGAACATGAAGGTGAGACCGCTGCCCAGCAGGTCGATCAGTCGACCATAAACGATGCAGCCGAGGGTCAGGGCCACGATCGCCAGCGAGTTGGCGGTCAGGGCGTCCGCCGGGCTGATGCCATAGACCTTCTGCAGATAGGTCGGGGTCATCAGGATCACCACCACGATACCGGCGGAGAGCAGCCAGGTGAGCAGCATGGAGACCACCACGCTGCTCTTGTGGTTGCGCAGCACCGACTTGAGGGGCAGCTCGTCAGCCAGGGTCTTGTTGGCCTTCATCTCGGCGAAAACCGGGGTCTCGTGCAACCAGCGACGCAGGTACATGGCGACGATGCCGAAGATACCGCCCAGCAGGAAGGGCACTCGCCAGCCCCAGTCACTCACTTCGGCCGGGGTCAGGCTCTTGTTGACCGCAGTGGCGATGAGGGAGCCGAGCAGGATGCCGGCCGTCAATCCCGCCGTGAGCGTACCGCAGGCGACCCCGACCCGACGGGCAGGAACGTGCTCGGCGACAAATACCCAGGCGCCCGGCACTTCACCGCCGATGGCGGCGCCTTGCAGGATCCGCAATCCCAGCAGGGCGATGGGGGCGCCGATGCCGAGCACCGCATAGGTGGGCAGCAGACCGATCAACAGGGTCGGCAGCGCCATCATGATGATGCTGAGGGTGAACATCCGCTTGCGACCGATGAGATCGCCAAAGTGGGCCATGATGATGCCGCCGAGCGGGCGGGCCAGATAACCGGCGGCGAAGATGCCGAAGGTCTGGAACTGGCGCAGCCACTCGGGAATGTCGGCCGGGAAGAACAGCTCGCCGATGACCACGGCGAAGAAGACGAAGATGATGAAGTCGTAAAACTCCAACGCACCGCCGAGGGCAGCCAGACTCAGAGTTTTGTAATCCTGTCGATTGAGGGGGCGGGCGTGATCGTGTTGTTGTGTGGTCGTGGTCATATCCGTATGTTTCCCATCGGTTTTTTTAGTTATTGTCACCCCGGACAAGGGGTATATACAGGTGATCGAGAGTATGCTGCCTGCCTCTTGTGTGTAAATCGCGCAATTCGCAACACTGTCTTGCATCTTTTTGGGGCAATCCGAGTGCCCCGCTGGCGGAGGAATGATGGAAAAGAAACGGGTACTGCTCTCCTGGAGCAGCGGCAAGGATTGCGCATGGGCTCTGCATCAGTTGCGGCAGGATCCCGCCATCGAGGTGGTGGGGCTGTTTACCACCCTCAATCAGGCATTCGAGCGGGTGGCGATGCACGGGGTGCGCAAGCAGCTGTTGACCGAACAGGCCGCCTGCGTCGGGCTGCCCCTCATCACCATCGATCTGCCCTGGCCCTGCAGCAACGAGGATTACGCCCGCATCATGACCGGCTTTATCGCCGATGTGGTGGCACAGGGGATCCGCCATATGGCCTTTGGCGACTTGTTCCTTGAGGATGTGCGCGCCTACCGTGAAAAGCAGCTGGCAGGCACCGGCATCGAACCACTGTTCCCGCTGTGGGGCAGCAATACCCGTGAACTGGCGTCGCAGATGGTGGCCGCTGGGTTGAAGGCGCGGATCAGTGCTCTCGACCCGAACAAGTTGGATGCCAGCCTGGGTGGCCACGATTTTGACGAGGCACTGCTGGCGGCGCAGCCGGCGGGGGTCGATCCGTGCGGCGAGAACGGCGAGTTTCACACTCTGGCCTATGATGGCCCCATGTTTCTGCGCCCGCTGGCGATCTGCACGGGGAAGACGGTGGAGCGCGATGGTTTCATCTTCACTGACTTGTTGCCTGCTGATTCCAGCACCTAGTCGAGTTTGGCCTCCTGATCGCTCTTGTCGTCGTTGTAGCGCAGCGCGATCTCGTGAAATTGCACGTGGATGTGAGCGAAGGCATCCGTGATGTCGGGATCAAAATGGTTGCCCCTTCCCGCCAAAATAATGGGCACCACCTCTGCATGGGTCATGGCTGCCTTGTAACACCGCTTGCTGATCAAGGCATCGTACACATCTGCCAGCGCCATCAGTCGGGCCGAGAGGGGAATTTCATCTCCTATCAGACCGTAGGGGTAGCCGGTGCCATCCCACTTCTCGTGGTGGTAGCAGGCGATCTCCTTGGCCAGTCTCAGAAATTCCACCTCTACCCCCAGCGCTTCCTCGGCGTGGACTATGGCCTCCTTGCCAAGGGTGGAGTGGTGTTTCATCTGGGCGAACTCATCTTCATCGAGTTTGCCGGGTTTGAGCAGGATCCGGTCCGGTACGCCGACTTTGCCGATATCGTGCAGGGGGGCCGACTTGAACAGCAGCTCTATGGTCTTGGGGGTCAGCTCGGCACGAAAGCGAGGGTGCTCGCAGAGAGTTTCCGCCAATAGCTTCACATAATGCTGGGTGCGCAGAATGTGGTTGCCGGTCTCGTTGTCCCGGGTTTCGGCCAGAGAGGCGAGGGAGTGGATGGTGATGTTCTGGATCAGCTCGTTTTCTCGGGTGCGTCGTTCCACCTCCTGCTCCAGATAGGCATTTTGGTCATGTAGCAGATCCCGTGCCGCCTTCAGCTCAAGGTGGTTTCTGACGCGGGCCAGCACGATGGCGGGGGAGATCGGCTTGTGAATATAGTCCACGGCGCCGAGAGCCAGTCCATGTGCCTCGGCGCTCTCCTCTACCTTGGCAGTCAGAAAAATCACCGGAATATGCCGTGCCTGCGGCATCTCCTGCAGTGCCTGCATCACCTGATAACCATCCATCCCGGGCATCACGACATCAAGCAGGATCAAATCTACCCGGGAGTCTGATGACAGTATCTCCAGTGCCCGCTGGCCACTGATGGCGACCTTGACCCGGTATTGTGGGCTGAGCAAGGCGCTGAGCAATGAGAGGTTTTCAGGGGTGTCATCGACCACCAGCAGGGTGGGCTTGGTATCGGGATCCAGCAGGTTGAGCATGGTGGTGCCCTCACTCTTGGTTGAACAGATCGGGCCTGAGGGCCCGGACTCGTTGCAGATGTGCAAGTGCATCCGTAAAACGGAAGCCGGTAATGGCGTCAGCTATCCTGGATGCCGTCTCTCCCAGCACTCTCGTCAGCTGCTGCTGATGCTGCTGGAACAGGGTCAGAGCTCCGGCATCATCTTCCGCCAGCAGCCGGATCAGCTGCGCCAGCAGGGGCGCCAGGTCGACTTGTTCTTGCTCCGGCAGGTCGGCTGTGGTCTGGGTGGGTAGCAGGGCCTGTAGGCCATCGCTCAGTTGCTGCTGCATCTGCAGCCCCTGCTCCGCCAGTGGAAGCAGGCTGGTGGTGTCATCCCCCCGGGAGAGTGCACTCTCCAGCTTGGCCGAGATACCCCGCAGTGGTTCGGCGCCCAGAGTGGCGGTAATCCCCTTGAGGGTATGGGCCTGACGATGGGCCTCCTCCCGGTCGTTCTTCTGCAGGGCGGCGATCAGGCTCTGCATGGGCCGGGTGCCCTGTTGGGCAAATCGTTGCAGCAGATCCTGATACCACCCCCAGTTGTACATCAGCCGTTGCAGGGCGGCTTCGGCATTGAGTCCGAGCGCTCTTAACTGAGGCTGCAATGGCTGGTGCTGTGGTGAAGGTGCGCTCTTGGGTATTGCATCGGTTTCAACGCTGAAGGCAGGGGCCCAGCACTGCAGTGCGGCATAAAGCTTGTCGGGGTCGATGGGCTTGGCGATGTGGTCATCCATACCGGCCGCCAGACAGCGTTCCCGGTCACCGGCCATGACATTGGCCGTCATGGCGAGGATCGGAGTGTGGTGCCCTTCGCTCTCTTGCTGGCGCAACTGACGGGTGGCAGTCAGTCCATCCATCACCGGCATCTGCATGTCCATCAGGATCAGGTCGTATGGTTGTTGCGCAGCCATTTCCAGAGCAATGGCACCATTGGCAGCAATGCTGACGTCGATGCCCGCCGCTCGCAGCAGTTCCATGGCCACCTGCTGATTCAGCTCGTTGTCTTCTGCCAGCAGTATACGGAGTCCCTCGAAGCGATAGTTGTGGGTAGGCTGGGTGGGCTTCAAGGCAGTCGCCGTGGTTTGCTGGCCGAACAGCCCAATGATGGTATCAAACAACACAGAGGCACAGACTGGTTTGACCAGCACCCTATCAAAGCCGGCGGCCTCTGCTTCGCGAAAAATCTCTTCCCGCCCATAACCTGTCACCATGACCCGATAAAGCCGCTTGCCAAGGCCGCGGGCGATGAGGCGGCGCCCCGTCTCTATGCCATCCAGCCCGGGCATGTGCCAATCCAGCAGCACCACCTCGTAGGCGTTACCTTCCTGCTCGGCACAGGCGATCATCTGCAGCCCTTGCTGACCCGATTCGGCGGTGTCGACCACGAAACTCATGCTGCGCAGCAGGGCAGCCAGTATGGTGCGGGCGCTGGCACTGTCGTCGACCACCAGTATGCGGCGGCCACGCAGATCCAGACTTGGCAGATAGCGTGAGCGGTATCTGCCGCGGCCGAGTCGGGCAGTAAACCAGAAAGTGCTTCCCTTGCCCGGTTCGCTCTGCACGCCGACCTCCCCTCCCATCAGTGCCGCCAGTTCGCGGGAGATGGCGAGCCCGAGGCCGGTGCCGCCGTATTTGCGGGTGGTGGAGCTGTCCGCCTGCTGGAAAGACTGGAACAGCCGTTGCTGCTGCTCCTGGCTCATGCCGATCCCCGTGTCCTGCACCGAGCAGTGCAACAGCACCTCTTGTGGTCGTTTCTCCAGACAAGTGACCTTGACCAGTATCTCCCCCTGCTCGGTGAATTTGACTGCGTTGTTGGCGTAGTTGATCAGGATCTGGCCGAGCCGCAGGGGATCGCCATAGAGCAGGGTGTCTAGCTGGTGATCGACCTCGAACAGCAGTTCTATGCCTTTGGCTTCGGCCTTCTCGCCCACCAGGGTTGCCAGATTTTCCAGCACATGGTCGAGATCGAACTCGATCTGCTCCAGATCCAGCTTGCCCGCCTCGATCTTGGAGAAGTCGAGGATATCGTTGATGATGCCGAGCAGGTGATGGGCCGAGCGCTGGATCTTGCCCAGATAATCAGCCTGCTGCGAGTCGAGGCGTGTTTGCAGGGCGAGGTGGGCCATACCCAGAATGGCGTTCATCGGGGTGCGGATTTCATGGCTCATGTTGGCGAGAAAATCGCTTTTGGCCCGGGTTGCGCTTTCTGCCAGCTCATAGGCCTGCTCCAGCTCCTGATTCTTGGTCTGCATCACGGCGAACAGCTCATCCCGGGTCGGTTCAGCGAACTGCTGCTGCATCTGCAACAGCAGAGCGTCATCGGGCCAGTGTGGCAGGTGGCATACCAGAGCGATGGCGGTGTCAGCATGAGGAACCAGCCGGATGCTGCCATGGGTTGCACCGGGTGCGTTGTGCTGCAGTGGCTCGTCGGCCGAGAGGGAGACCCACAGCTCCCGCGTATTGCTCTCCAGCCAAAGCTGGAGTTGCAGTGAGTCGATGGTTGCCGTCAGCTGGCGCACCAGCTCCGAGGTGGTACCCGCCAGCGGCGCCACGAAGGTGGGGCTCTTGTCGATGCAGGTGAGCACCTGGATCACCTTGCGTCTGGCGGTGAGGGCTGCCGTCGGGCCAGAGAGCCTGATATCACCGATCAGCTGCCGCATCTAGCGCTCCTTCTCTGGTTGTACCCGCAGCACAATACAGCTCGCATCGTCGGTGCTGCGCCCACTATGGTCTATGACTTGACGGGCCAGAATGACGGGATCAGCCCCCAGATCCAGTGCGCCGTCACGCAGGTTGAGTGACTCGCTGATGCCATCCGAATAGAGCATCAGCACATCCCCCGGCTTGATGGGCTGCCGTTGCAGCAAGGGGGTGGGGAAGCGCTCCCCCAGCACCCCATCACGGGAGATACCGCGCCAGAGGTCATGGCCGCGCAGACAGATGCGGGTGTTGCCGATGCCGGCGTAGCTCAGTTCACCCCGTTCACTGTTGACCAGGGCTATGCCAGCGGCCGCTCCCCGGGTACCGATGCAGTGTTGGTGCAACAGCTGCAGCAGAGGTGCCGGCTCCTGTTCAGGGGTGTTTTGCAGCGCCTCTTGCAGTATCAGTGCCAGCTTGTTGGCCGAGGAGCCGTGGCCGCTGACATCGATCAGTACCAGCAAGACGCCGTCGGATGTGGGCCGGATAAAGACCAGATCGCCGGAGACCTTTTCCGGATAACAGGGTCTGTTTTCGCTAGCCCAGACCAGTGTCAGACCTGCCTGCCCCCATTGTTGGGTGGGCGTGATGAGACGTGGGACCGAGGGTACAGAACCCAGCCATTTGCGCGCCTGCACCAGGGTGCCCCCTTCCGGCGGTGTGCTGATGGTGAGCTCTGACATCATGCGCCGCACGCCGGGCAGTCCCAGTCCCAGGGTGCCGGAAGTGCTGTAGTGATCCTGCAGGGCCTGATAGACATCCGATATGCCGGGCCCTTTGTCACGGGCGATGATGTCGATGCAGGATCTCCCCTTCGGGTGATGGAGCATCAGGGTGATCTCCCCCTGCCCGGCGTATTTCAGGATATTGCTGCCAAGTTCGGAGACCACGGTGGAGAGTATGGCGCGATCCACGTCGGATAGGTTGGCGATAAATGGGAGCCGACGAACCGACATCACAGCCAGGTGCAGATCGATATCGTGGCGTAGCGGATAGCTGGCCTCCCGGGTCGCATGCTCTTGTATCATGGCGGTTTACTCCTCGCCCTGGAGGCGGCTGACATGGGCAAAAGCGTCGTCCATGTCGATGAAGCAGCGCAGTGGCCCGGGCTGTGCCTCGGCTAGCGCCAGAAATGCGGCGATCCCGGCATTGAGCCCTACCAGCAGGCAGGTGGCACCCAACAGACGGCACACCTCGGCAAGTTTGCAAACCTGTCTGAATTCATGGTGATCCAGTAGCATGACGCCGGAGAAGTCGAGCAAGACTGCATGGTGACGCCCGTGTACCAGTCGCTGGGAGAGGGCCTGCATCAGCATCTGCATGCCGTCGTCTCCGAGATCGGGGCGCATGCTGACTACTATGCAGTCGGCCATATCGGCGATGCCAAGATCGTTGTTGAGCTGCATGGTCATTGCCGCGACCTAGAGGGCTGAGCCAACCCGTTTGAGCGCTATTTCGAAGGCGTCTCTCAGGGTCGCTGTGGTACGGACGTCACCGACCGACACCCCCAACTCCACCATGGTACGGGCAATGGCGGGGGAGACTCCCGAGATGATGGCTTCACAGCCCATAAACTGGGTCGCCTTGGTGATCTTGATCAGCTGGTTGGCGACGCCAGTGTCCACGGTGGCGACTCCGGCAATATCCAGCACAAAGACCCGGGCGCGGGTTTCGGCAATCTTGGTGAGCGACTTGTTCATCACGTCGGCAGTGCGCATGGAGTCGATGATCCCAACCAGTGGCAGCAGCAGGATCCCGTCCCAGATAGGGGTGACAGGGGTCGACATCTCTTGCAGAGACTTGTGCAGCTCCTCGCGCACTCTGGCGGCCTCTTCCGCTTCCACCATCGCCTGTTTGAGCTGGCGGTGCTGCTCCACCTGCGCCGTGATGTCGGTGGCAAACTTGACGATTTTACTGGGCTTGCCGTTCAGATCCAGCACGGGGTTGTAGGAGCCCTGGATCCATACCTCCTGTCCCTGCTTGTTCAGGCGGCAGAATTCGCCAGCCAGAAACTCGCCCCGGCGCAGCGTGTCCCAGAAGGCGAGGTAATCCGCCGACTGGGCGTAGTCTGGGTCAACCAGCAGCCTGTGGTGTTGCCCTTTCAGCTCTTCCAGCTGGTAACCCACTATGTCGAGAAAGCGTGGATTGGCATCCAGTATGGTGCCCTCCAGCGAAAACTCGACCTTGCCCATGACCCGGCTCAGCGCATTGAGCTGGCCCTCGAAGCTGGCCGTGAGCTGCTTCTGCCCGGTCAGATCCATGGCGTACAGAGTCATACGAGATAGTTGTCCATTGTCATCCAGAACCGGGCTGCAGGCTCCACGGATCCAGACATCCCGTCCCGGCTTGTCCAGCAGGTGAAGCTCGTCCTCCTGCGAGGAGCCGCTGCGCAGTGCGGCCTGAAAGGTGTCATGTGTGGCGGATTGCACCTGGTCCGGGGAGAGCAGCATGCCGTAGTGCTTGCCGGAGAGCTCATCTAGCGTGTAGCCCATGAGGCTCAGAAATCGCGGGTTGGCATCAAGGATCTGCCCCTCTGGCGAGAGTTCGAGCCGTACCAGCACCTGATCGAGGGTGTCTATCCCGGCATGATGAGTGGAAGGGGCCGAACCTGTGGTATTGGAAGAGGAAGTGTGCGCGTCCATGGCATCTCCAGAGAGAGTCGTTGATTTTGATATCAATAGCGGGTGTTAAGCAGTTATAGCCCACTCTGGCTCTTCCAGCCGATATCTAGGGTCAAAAGAGGCTTGTCATATCCTGGTTGGTGGAGGCTTATCCCGGGCGGATAAAATGGGGGGCTAGCCACCAAGACCGAGACCGTGAGCCAGATCCTGCAGCAGACCATGAATATTCCGGCCGACCAGCTCAATCCGGTGATCTTCGCCGGTGGCCAGCGGGGCAGAACACCAAGGTGCAGTGGCTCAAGGATAAGCCGATGACGCTCTTCTACGGTGATATCAAGGCGGCGCAGGAGGTCGGCATTCGCGGCATTCGGCTGCTGCGGGCCGCCAACTCCAGCTATCGACCACTGCCGTTGGCAGGGGCGCTGGGGGAAGAGGTGGTCATCAACTCCCAGTTCTGATCCGGAGCGGATCCATACAACAAGGGCGGGGCCATTGGCGCCCGCCCTTCTGTTTTGAAGGAGTCATGCAAAGGCGTAGCGCCTTGGTCAGCTCCGGTTATCAGTCAGCCCACGGCATCTCGGGCAGGCTGTCGAGGAATTCGCCGTAGCGGGTCAGATTGAAGGGGCCCTGATCGGCCTCCATCGCCATCAGCTCGGCCCCTAGGGCGCAGGCGATATATTGCAACGCCTCTTCCCGCGGGGTGCCCTTCATCACCAGCCGCATCAGGGTCGCCTTCACATGGGGAGGGTGACCATCGTTGAGCTGGTTCTCCACCATCTCCAGCAGCGTCTCTTCGTCAAAAAATTCCTGAGTGTCGTTCATGGGATATCCGCAACAGTGAATGTGGCGGCCAGTATAGCCTGAATGTGACTAACACCTTGAATGGCCAGCGAATAAACAATCCGATGAGGAGGCCATTTGTTACCCATAATTAGGAAGAGTTTGCCAAGGCAAACAGGTTGGAACACAGATAACATGGATGGACACGCCTATGCCCACGATAGATTCCCTGCTGGCCGAGCCCAAGCTACTGCCCCAGATCCCGGAAGTGATGCGCGATTTGATCCAGACCTTCAATGAAAAGGATCCGGATCTGCTGAAGATCAGCAAGTTGATCAACAAGGACCCTGTCATCTCCGCCAAGTTGCTGCGGCTGGCCAACTCGGCCAAATTCGGCAGCAGTCGTCAGATCGGCACCGTCAATGAAGCCGCGGTGCGGCTTGGACTGGCGATGGTGCGCAACATGGTGCTGGCCTGCGGGCTCACCGAATCGGTCAAGGCCGTGCCCGGCATTGATCTCAAACATTTCTGGGGCAGCGTGTTCAACGTGGCTGAACTGGCCCGCCGTCTGGCGGTGAAGAAAGGGATGAAGGGAGATGAGGTTTTTACCTGCGCTCTGCTGCACGATCTTGGCCGGCTGGTGATGCACGTGGGGCTGCCTGAAAACACTGTCCACCACATTCACGATCTGGAGCTGCACAAGGGGCGGGCCAAGGCAGAAGAGCTGGTGGTTGGCTTCAACTATGCCCAGGTCGGGGCGGCCATGGCTCGTTACTGGAAGTTTCCCGATACCATCAGCAATGCGGTGGAGTATCACTACAATCCCATGCTGGCCAAGGTATTTTCCGCCGAGGCCGGGTTGATCCATCTGGCCATTGTGCTGGCGGCCCAGTCCGATGTGGGGGAAGAGGCGCCCCCTGAGTGGCCCCACAAGGTGGCAGATGCGTTGGGGCTGAGCTGGGCCGATTGCGCTGCCCAGTTCACTGCGCTGCGCGAGCAGGGCAACGGCTATGCCGGACTGCTGGCCGCCTGAGCCCGTTTCTCCCATCTCGTCAGGGGTCGCACTGCGGCCCCTTTTGTATGAGTGATGGTGCCACAGGCTTGCCAGCCCGGGAGTGACGGGGCACTCTTTGCCCTTCACTTTCCGTTTGAGAGCCCTTGCCATGATTGCCTCCTCCCGCCTGATCCTGCGCGAAATGATCGCCACCGACGCCCCCTTCATCCTTGAGCTGCTCAATGACGGTGACTTCTATCGCTACATCGGTGATCGGGGCATTCGCACCCTCGAACAGGCGCAGGAGTATATCCAGCAGGGGCCGGCAGTCAGCTATGCCCGCTATGGTCACGGGCTCTATCTGGTGGAGCGCAAGGATGACGGTGCCAGCCTCGGTATCTGCGGTCTGATCAAGCGCGATACCCTGGAGCAGGTCGATATCGGTTACGCCTTCCTGCCGCAATATCGTGGCCAGGGCTACGCCATTGAAGCGGCGCAGGCCGCCCTTGCCGATGGCAAAAGCCGGTTGGGGATCGGGCAGGTAGTTGCCATCGTCACTCCGGGCAACGAGCGATCCATCGGCCTGCTGGCCAAGCTGGGGCTGGTGCACAGTCGACTGGTCAAATTGAGCGAAGATGCCGATGAGTGCCTGCTGCTCGAATCCGGGGTAACGGAGTAACGTTCCGGCTGTCTGCGAGCCGGTCGATGCCAGGAGAAGGGAGTCCCACTTTCGGGAACAAGTGTCCCGTTTCCTAAGATCTTGTCAGCCAGCCCATCAAAAATGAGTTTTTGGGAGTCTCTGTTCCGTAAGCGAGACGCACCTGACGGGACCAGCCCTGCATAGTAGGCACACTGGTTTCACCGTCATTGGAGCAATGGACATGAGAACTCCCAATATCACCTTTATCGGCGCAGGCTCTACCATCTTTGTGAAGAACATCCTGGGGGATGTGTTTCACAAACCGGCCCTGAAAAATGCCAACATCTCCCTGATGGACATAGATCCACAGCGGCTTGAAGAGTCCCAGATTGTGGTGCGCAAGCTGATGGATTCCAGCGGTGCCAAGGGGCTGCTCAGTTGCCATACCGAGCTGAAACCTGCGCTGGCAGGGGCCAACTTTGTCATCGTTGCTTTCCAGATCGGCGGTTACGAGCCCTGTACCGTGACCGATTTCGAGGTGTGCAAACGCCACGGTCTCGAACAGACCATTGCCGATACGCTTGGGCCCGGCGGCATCATGCGGGCACTGCGCACCATCCCTCATCTTTGGCGGGTGTGCGAGGTAATGAGCGAGGTGTGCCCCGACGCCACCATGCTCAACTACGTCAACCCGATGGCGATGAACACCTGGGCCATGTATCAACAGTTCCCTCATATCAAGCAGGTGGGACTGTGCCACTCGGTGCAGGGAACGGCGCACGAGTTGGCCCGTGATCTCGGCATCGATCCGGCGACCTTGCGTTATCGCTGTGCCGGTATCAACCACATGGCCTTCTATTTGACCCTTGAGCATCAGCTGGAGAGCGGCGAATTCGTCAATCTCTATCCCGAGCTGCTGGCTGCCTATGAAGCGGGGACTGCCCCCAAACCCGGCCTGCACCACAACCAGCGTTGCCAGAATCTGGTGCGCTACGAGCTGTTCAAGAAGTTTGGCTACTTCGTTACCGAATCTTCCGAGCACTTTGCCGAGTACACCCCCTACTTCATCAAGCCGGGACGCCCCGATCTCATCGAGCGCTACAAGGTGCCGCTCGACGAGTATCCCAAGCGCTGCGTCGAGCAGATTGCCCGCTGGCAGGATGACCTCACTGCCTATCGTCAGGCCGAACGGGTCGAGGTGCCCGAATCGAACGAGTATGCGAGCGTCATCATCAACTCCCTCTGGAGCGGTGAGCCCAGCGTCATTTATGGCAACGTCAGAAACGACGGCCTCATTACCAACCTGCCGGATGGCTGCTGCGTGGAGGTGCCCTGTCTGGTGGATGCCAACGGCATTCAGCCCACCGCCATCGGTCGGCTGCCAACCCATCTGGCCGCCCTGATGAGCACCAACATCAACGTGCAGGCGCTGGTCACCGAGGCGATCACCGAGCGCAAGCGGGAAAGCATCTACCATGCAGCCCTGCTCGATCCCCACACGGCGGCAGTGCTTGGCATGGACGAGATCTACGCCCTGATCGACGAACTGATTGAAGCCCACCGCGGCTGGTTGCCGGAGTGGATTCACGGCTGAGCAAGAGCCCCCTGCGGGGGGCTTAACCCCCAAGGAGATAAACCATGAGCGTCTCGCTGAAAACCAAGTTGAGCTATGGCTTCGGGGCCTTCGGCAAGGATTTTGCCATCGGCATCGTCTACATGTACCTGATGTTCTATTACACGGATGTGGTGGGGGTGTCGGCTGCCTTCGTCGGCACCATCTTTCTGATTGCCAGGATTTGGGATGCGGTCAATGACCCCATCATGGGGTGGATTGTCGACAATACCCGCAGCCGTTGGGGCAAGTTCAAACCCTGGATACTGATAGGTACAGTGGTCAACTCCATCGCCCTGGTGATGGTGTTCAGTGCCCACTATTTCGAAGGGACGGCCCTGCTCGTCTATGTGGCCATCACCTACATCCTGTGGGGCATGACCTATACCCTGATGGATATACCCTTCTGGTCGCTGGTGCCAACGTTGACCATCGATAAGCACGAGCGCGAGGCACTGGTTCCCTATCCCCGCTTCTTTGCCAGTCTCTCCTGGCTTATTACCGGTGCCATCGGCCTCAAGGTAGTGGACTATTTTGGCCAGGGGGACAAGGCCCACGGTTTTCTGATGTTCACCTTCATCCTGGTCGCCTTCTTTCTTGTCTCGACCCTGGTCACCCTGCGCAATGTTAAGGAGCGCTACAGCTCGGCCGCGACCCCCACTGTCAGTCAGCAGCGCACCACCATCATGGATTCGGTCAAGCTTATTTTCCGCAACGATCAGCTCACCAGCGTGCTGTTTATGGCGCTCTGCTACAACGTGGCGAACAACACCATCACCGCCTTCGCCATCTACTACTTTACCTATGTGATTGGTCAGGAGTCCCTCTTTCCCAGCTTCATGATGTACGGGGGCATCGCCAACCTGATCACCCTGATGATCTTCCCGCGGCTGGCCCGCTTCATCTCGCGGCGGGTGCTCTGGGCGTTGGCCTCACTCTGCCCCATAACGAGCTGCCTGATGCTGATGTATATCGGTTTCATTGCTCCCCAGAATGTCGCGCTGATCATCCTCTCCGGCATCCTGCTCCACATAGGTACCGCCCTGTTCTGGGTGCTACAGGTGATCATGGTCGCCGACACGGTCGACTATGGCGAGTACAAGCTTGGCACCCGCAACGAGAGCATCGCTTACTCGGTGCAGACCATGGTGGTCAAGGCTGGCTCGGCCTTCGCCGGCTTCTTCATCGGTGTCATGTTGACTCTGGTCGGTTATGTCCCCAATGCGGTGCAGAGTGCCGAAACCCTCTTCGGCATGCAGGCCATCATGGTGGTGCTGCCGGCCATCTTCTTTGCCCTGACCCTGTTTGTTTACTTCCGCTTCTACAAGCTCAACGGCCACTACCAGAGCAAGGTGGTAGATCATCTGATGTGCAAATATGAATCCGAAAGTATCGAGGCCAAGCAGGCGCAGGCGGCGGCCAGCTGATCTCTTTCACCTATAACGCCGACCTTGGGGTCGGCGTTCATCATCAAAGGAGTTGAACATGGGATATCCAATGAGTCGCCGGGCCCGTCTCTCATGCGCCATGATGGCGGCAGGCATCGCTACCCTCTGTGCGCAGCCGGCGGTCGCCGCCGGAGTGGAGGCAGCATCGCAACCGGCCGTGCATCTCAGCTCTTCCAGCACCGAACTGGCGGAAGGGTTTAATTGGGCGGCCGCCAAAACGGCGCAGTTCATCATGACCGGCCAGCGTGGCGTCACCAACAAGGACGAGTACCACCCGGAGGGGGATGGCACCGGCCTGCATGACTACATCCCCTCCTACTGGGCCGGCTATTACGATCGCACGGCCTTTTACGGACGCGACTTTGCCCATCAGGTTGCCGGTGCCGAGATTGCTGGCTGGCGCGCCGAGAACTTTTCGATGTTCAAGGTGTTTGCTCGCAATGCCACCGACGCGCGCAAGTGGTATACCCTCTGGGCCTTCAACTTTGATGGCTCTCCCCACACCATCGACTACAAGGACGACAGCTGGTTCGTGCGCGAGGTGCCCGCCCAGTTCGAGTTGGTGGAGAAGGCTTACCACGCCTACCTCTGGAGCGGCGATCGCCGCTATATCGAGGATCCCGAGCTGTGGTCCTTTTACGGCAAGGTGCTGACCGACTTCATCGCGCTGCATGATGAGCAGCACCCCAACGGGATCGCCGAGGGCAAGGGAGGTATTTTCCAGGGATCCTGCACCTACAACGAGCGGGGCGAGCACCCGATAGAGGCAGCCGATGCCATCGGCTCCCAGTATCAGGCGACGCTGGCTTATGCCGCTATGCTGCAGGCTCGCGGTGAAAAGCGGGCGGCGCAAGTCTGGCAGCGCAAGGCGGTGCTGCTGAAGCGCTACTTCAACGAGGAGTGGAGCCGGGTTGCCGGGGATGAGCAGGGCCACTATGCCCGCATCCTCGACAGCAATCTCAGCAAGCGCAACGATTTTGGCAAGGAGAACAGCTGGTTTATTCCGATGAAGCGGCTATCTGAGCCGGGGCCGCGCAATGACCGCTATCTCGACTTTATCAGCGAGATGGTGGGTGAGGGGATCGGCTCGACACCACAGGCACCCGCCAACATCGAGGCCTACACCTATCTGCCGGATACCTATTTCCCCTATCAGCGCAACGAGGAGGCGTGGCGCTGGATGCGCTACATTCTGGCCAAGCGAAATCTCCCC
Organism: Aeromonas sp. 604443; assembly: GCF_049170315.1. Classification (NCBI taxonomy): domain Bacteria; kingdom Pseudomonadati; phylum Pseudomonadota; class Gammaproteobacteria; order Aeromonadales; family Aeromonadaceae; genus Aeromonas; species Aeromonas sp. 604443. The sequence goes on along the minus strand of NZ_JAAKMI010000006.1, from coordinate 58,857 downwards.
CATGAGCGGCCTAGTCAGGGCACCAATGGCGACTATCCGGAGATCTCCTTTACGCTGGTGTCGCAGACCGTGGAGGGGATGATGGGGGTTGAGCCGGATGCGGCCGCGCACCGGGTGGCAACCCTGCCCCGATTGCCCGCTTTCATCGACTGGGTAGCCATCGAGCAACTGCCGGTCGGGGCCCACCGGTTGTCACTGCGCCATGAGGGCGTTACCGCCAGCAAGTTGGGCAACACGGGGCCGCGCGCGCTGTTCTGGGAGGCCCGCTTCCCGGGCAACCACGGATTCCTGCTGGTGGATGGCAAGCTGCGCAAGGCGCGTATGCAGCGCCTCAACGGAGTCACTGTGAGTGCGGTCGAGGTGACTGTGCCGCCGGGTGGACGAGTGAATGTATCGGTACCGTCCCGCTAAGCGGGGAGAGATTGAGTCAGGGGGCGTGAGCCCCTTTTTTATTTGGGAATTTACTGCGAAGAGTTGGCCCGTTCCCGACTCAGTTGGCGGTAGCGACTCGGTGTCAGCCCCAGATAACGCTGGAAGGTCTCATAGAAGCGGCTGCTGGAGTTGAAACCTGCCGTCAGTGCGACATCGAGGATGGTACGGTCGGTATCGCTGAGCAGGGCTCTGGCATGGTTGATCCGCATCGCGGTGACGTACTGCTTGATGCTCATCTGCATCACCTTCTGAAACAGCCCCATGGCGTAGTTGGGGTGCAACCCAACATGATCGGCCAGCTCCCTGGTGGTGAGCGGGGCATCATGGTGGGCGGCAATGTACTCGAGCATCTGCTGCACATGGAACTGGGAGTGTTTTGAGGTACCCGTCGTCGTCCCCTGATTGCTGTGGTTGGCGAGCAGGCGGCTCCAGCCATCCAGCCCTAGGCGCCGCAACATCAGGCAGATCTCGTCGGCAACCAGTTGCTGACGGCCAGGGTCATCCATCCGGCTCTCCGTGACCCAGCGGGTCAGTTCAAACTCGCTCACCAGCATGGCTGATCGCGACTGCAGTACGCCGCCATGGGTGACCTGATTCAGCAGCTCCCGATTGATGGGCCAGGAGAGAAACAGATGGATCGGTATATTGATGAGGCCCATCTGCGAGCAGTGGCCGATACGGGTCAACTGATGGGGGATGGCCGCCCAGAACAACCCTGCATGGCCTGCCGCCAGAGTGAAGGATTGGCCATTCATGGTGTACTCCACATCACCATCGAACGGGATGTTGACTTCCACCTGGCCATGCCAGTGGTAACCGGCCATCTCGTGGGGAGCCCGCAGTTCCACATCGATCGCCTCATAAACGGAGTAGAGCGAGAGGGGGCTGCTTAGCCCTTCATCGGTCTCGTGCACGCTGGAAAAGTAGGGGCGTTCAAGCTTCGTCATCATGCAGGCATCGTTATCAGGTGGATTGAAGAGACCCTGTTTGTATCACCATTCCGAGTCTCTGCCTGTGGCGGTCGTTCCGTTATTGCATCTTGTGGTGCACCAGAGCAGGAAACTGCCGGTGAACTCACAGTTGGGGTATGCAGGAGACAGCGGAGTTGCATGCTCTACCCCTGTTGTCCCCTGCTCTGCGATGTCATCTGGACACCAGCCGCTCCAGTCCGGTGAGTGCTTGTTCCAGATAGCTGCGCGGGCAGCCCAGATTGAGGCGAATAAAGCCCTGCCCCCCTTTGCCAAAGCCGATCCCCATCGACGGGACAACTCTCGCCTCTTCGATAAGCCGCTGTTTCAGCTCATCGTCATCCAGCTCCAGTTGGCGGCAATCGATCCAGGCCAGATAGGTGGCATCGGCCTCCATCAGTTGCAGACGGGGCAACCGGGTTGCCAGCTGCTCGGCAAACCAGTGGCGATTATCTGTCAGATAGGCGAGCAGCCCGTTTAGCCATGCCTCGCCGTGCTGATAGGCCGCAGTGGCAGCCTCCATGGAGAGCGCATTGAATACATCCAGACCATGGGCATCGAGACGCTGTTTGAAGCGCTGGCGCAGCGCAGGATCCGGGATGATGAAGTTGGAGATGCGCAGCGAGGAGAGACCGAAGCTCTTGCTGGCAGAGGTCGCCACCACCATGTTGGGCAGCAAATGGGGCGGCAGGGAGAGCACCGAGGTGTGCCGATGGCCAGCCAGTTGCAGATCGGCCCAGATCTCGTCTGATACCAGCGTCACGCCGTGCTGCTGGCACAGGGTCGCCAGTTCATAGAGCTCGGTGAACGTCCAGCTCCTGCCGGTCGGGTTGTGGGGATTGCAGAGGATCATCATGGCGGGGCGCTCCACCATGAAGAGACGTGCCAGCTGCGGCAGATCCATCTCGTAGCGATTCCCTTTTCGCAGCAACGGGTTATCTAGCAGTCGTCGCTCGTTCAGCGCGATGATCTTGGCAAAGGAACCATAACAGGGGCCCTGGACAACAATCCCTTCTGCGGGTTGTGTCAGCATTTGCAGTAGCAGCGAGATGCCGGGGATCACCCCCTCGACGGAGTGGATCCACTCCCGTTCTATGGTGATCTGATGGCGCCGGGCAAACCACTGTTGTATGGCGCTGAAGTAGTCATCCCGTCGCTCGCTGTATCCGAATACGCCGTGGGCGACCCGCCGTTGCAGTGCCTGCTGCACGGTTGGTGGACAGGCAAAGTCGAAATCGGATACCCACATGGGTAGCAGATCGCTGCCGTCGATGCCAAGGTACTGGGGCATACAGTCCCACTTGATGGAGTTGGTATTGTGGCGATCAATCACTTGGTCAAAGTTGTGCTCCGGCATCTTATCGCTCCTCCGCCACTGTCATGGTCCGCGGCTCCCCTGTCACCTCTTTCCGGTCTGCATGGGCGATGCCAATACCGGTAAAGCCGTAGCCCAGGGCAAAGAAAAGGGCTGCATAGCACTGGATGGCCCAGGGGAGGTAATCGAGCGTCGGGATGCCAAGGGTGCCCGCCATATAGACACCAGCAGCCGTCCAGGGGATCAGGGGCTCAATCACGGTGCCCGCATCCTCTATGGTGCGGGAGAGGTTCTTGGTATCCAGCCCCATGCGACGGTAGGCGTCCTGAAACAGCTCGCCCGGGATGAGCAGGGCCAGCTTGCCGTCACTGGTGGCACCGGTGACCAGCAGGGTGGTGGCAATGGTCGAGGCGATCAATTGGCCAGTGGAGTGAATAAGGGTCAGCAGGCGATTGATGATGAGGTCGAGCGCCCCCGTCAGGGTCAGTACACCGGCAAAGGAGAAGGCGCAGAAGACCAGCAGAATGGTGCTCATCATCGAGAACATGCCACCGCGATTGAGTAGGCGGGGGATATCGGGGAGCAGCTGGCTGACGTCATGACCCAGCGGGGTGAACATGGTGAGGTTGAAGCCGTCGATCAGGGCATTGAAACCGGACTGTAGCGGCAATCCCTGCAACGTAATCCCGAGGATAATGGCGATGGCGCTGGCCAGCAGCATCAAGGGAATAGTGGGCTTCTTGGCGATCGCCCCCCACAGCACAATCAGCGGGGGCAGCAGCAGGAGAGGATTGAAGTGGTAGAGCTGCTCCAGTGTGGACAGGATGGTGATGACCTTCTCCGGTGTGGCCACCTCTTCACCGATGACTGAAAAACCGGCGACGAAGAAGACGCCGGCAGCCAGCAGGAAGCTGGGCAGCGTGGTCCAGAGCAGGTGCTGGATATGGGCGTAGAGGGTGGTATCGGCCACAATGGCGGCGAAGTTGGTCGAATCGGAGAGAGGAGAGATCTTGTCGCCGAAATAGGCGCCTGACACCACGGCCCCGGCTGCCGCTGCCAGCGAAACATCCAGACCGTGCGCAACCCCCATCAGGGCTACCCCGACGGTGCCTGCTGAGCCCCAGGAGGTACCGGTACAGACCGAGACCAGGCTGGTGATGAAGAAGGCCGCAATGAGAATGTATTGCGGGCTGATCAGCTTGAGCCCCCAATAGACCATGTAAGGGATGGTGCCGCTGAACATCCAGCTGCCAATCAATCCACCCACACAGACCAGGATCAGAATGACCGGCATCGCCTTGGCCAGCTTCTGGACGATGGACTGGATGATCTCGTCCCAGCTATATCCCTGCCAGCAGGCGAGCAGTGCTGTGAAGATGGCGGACAGCAGGAGCAGTGGCTCAATGCGCAATCCCATCAGAACATAGCCAACGATCAGGAGCCCCAGCATCACCAGAATGGGTAATGTGGCAAGCCCCAGGGTCAGGGTCTTTCTCTCTTGTTTCATCACAGTTGATCCATCGCTTCAGAACATGGCGCCATTGTGGGGCGAGCAGCCTGGTGGAAATGTGAGCCTTGCACGCCAGCCATGTAACCGGTTACATGGTGTTCTGGAACGTGATCATGGTCGCAGAAGGGGAGGTTGCGTCAGGGGGATAACCGACTCGCGAATGACCAGTGCAGGGGTGAACTCATGGATCTCCGGGCCCGGGTCCTGCTGTTGCAGTCGGGTGATGGCCAGCTCGGCAGCCCGTTTGGCCATGGTCTCAATGGGGTAGTGCAGAGTGGTCAGTGTCGGGTAGAGGTAGCGGGCCAGCATGATGTCATCGAACCCGATAATCGACAGGTCTTCAGGGATCCGTCGCCCGCATTTTCTCAGGTGCGACATCATGCCTGCCGCCATCACATCGTTGAAAGTGAGCACGGCGGTTACCTCGGGGCACTCAGCAAGCAAGCGCGCCGCCGCCTGTTCGCCCCCCTCCTCGGTAAAGGGCTGGCTGATAACCCACTGTGGTTTGAGTGCCAGATGATAGTGAGCCATTCCTTGCTCATATCCCTCCAGGCGGAGCTGCCGATCGGCGATGGGCAAATCACAGGTGATGAAGCCGATCCGGCGATGACCTTGAGCCACCAGATGGTCGACGGCGGCTCGGGTGCCTGCCCGGTTGTCCAGCCAGACACTGCGGTGAGCCAGCTCGGGCAGATAGCGATTGATGGGAATGAGTGCTGGCATGTGTGAGGCGTAACGGAGCAGCAGTTCGTCAGAGAGGCGAGTGGTATGGGCAACGATGGCTTCGCAGCCCTGATTGATCAGAAACTCGAGCCCATACTGCTCCTGCTCGCTTTGATGGGACCCGCTACAGACCATCAACCGAAAGCCGTGCTGCCGGCTGATGGCTTCTACTCCGCGGGCCAGTCTGGCAAAGAAGGGATCGGCCAGATTGCCGGTCAACAGGCCGAGCATATTGCCGCTGCGTTTTGCCAGAGCCACTGCCGCCATGTCGCGTCGATAGTCGAGCGCACGCATTGCTTTCTCTACCCGTTCCCTGGTCGCCGGTTCAACATGGGCAGAGTTATTGATCACTCTTGAGACGGTTGCCGTCGAGACCTTGGCGAGGGTTGCGACCTGTCTGATGGTGGCCATCTGATTGCCTTGTTCATACTCCGGAGATAAGGGGCTCTCTTATAACGACAACTCGGTATGTCAGCTACCTCTTGCGGTTCGCTTTACTGCGATTTGTGATCGGAGTGGCACATTGGTGGTTTGCAAGGCGAATGAGATAAAGAGGCTAAGGGAAGGAGCAGAGACGATGCGGGGTGTACTATCACCAGATGATGGCGGAGGGGGATAAGCAAAGAGGCCGCCGTGAGTTGCGGCCTGTCTGCATCGGGCGCTGCCGGAGGGCAGGCAGGATCAGTTGAGGTCTTCGATGGAGAACTCGCCAGCGATACCATCACAGGAGATGGCGAAACCGCCGCTGAAGCGGGTGCTGAACTGGATCAGAAACGCATCATTGTCGTGCTCTTGCACAGGCAGGTTGATGGGCTTGCTGCGACGCAGGGGCTTGTGTGTTTGTACTGCTTTCATCATGGTATTTCTCTATATAAATTAGGTGTTTGCTCCTTGTATTGGCAAATGTCAGGTCAATGGGCGCGGTCGATTGGGTGAACGACAAGCGCGCAGGAATACCCAGCCCGGTTAAGGGGCGTCTGCACTTTCAAGGAATATGCTGATGCATAAATCAAATTGGGTGGGCAGATCGGGTCTGCACCGTGAGAGCCGGGCAACGCAGGCAGACAGCCTGACGGTTCTCAAGGCGAGTAAATCAGAAGAAGGTTATGCGGGTACTGGCAGGATTCATCGTGAGGTGAAGCATTGCAGGGCAAACATAAACAGGCTGATTAACTAGCCGACGCGCATTCTCTCCTCGAAATGAATAAAAAGCAAACAATAATTTGCCGATGTTGAAGTCAGTACGCTTTTCCTCTGTGTAATCAAGGTGCTATCAGCAGCAAATATCCGCAGCTATCAGTCATAAAAAGAGGGCTCCCGACGGGAGCCCTCTCTCATTCTGCAATCAGCACTGTGGACCGACTCAGTAGTCGCCACAGGCCTTTTTGGCAGCCGTGATCATCGGGGTGATGGTCATGCCTTGCACCACGATGGAGAACATCACCACCGAGTAGGTCATCACCAGGATGACCTCCCGCAGATCGACGCCGTGTTCCGGGATCATCATGACGCCGGAGGGGAGTGCCAGTGCCATCGCCATGGCCAGACCACCGCGCAGGCCACCCCAGGTGAGGATCCGTACCGAGAAGGTGTTGTAATTGCGGAATCGGCGGAAAGCCACATAGGGCAGCGACACGCTGATAAAGCGGGCGCCCAGGCAGAGCGGCACCGCAATGACCAGCAGGATCCAGTCACGCCAGGCGAGATCCAGCAGTACCAGCGCCAGACCGATCAGCAGGAACAGCAGGGCGTTGAGGAACTGGTCCATCAACTCCCAGAAGTGGTCCAGGTGATGGCTGCTCTGCTCGGAGAAGCCGGAGTGACGGGTCCAGTTGCCGATCATGATGCCGGTGACCACCATGGCCAGTGCGCCGGAGACGCCGATCATGTTGGCAAAGGCAAAACCGGCGGTCGGGATGCAGAGGGTCAACAGCAGCTCCAATGAACCGTCGTCGGTGGCGCTGATCATCACGTGGGCGATGAGGCCCAGCACGGCACCGAACAGGATGCCGCCGAGGGCTTCGTGCAGGAACAGACCGGCTACGCTACCGAAGGTGGGCTCGACACCGCCAAAGGCGACGGCAAACACGGTGGCGAAGATGACGAGGCCAACACCGTCGTTGAACAGGGATTCCCCTTCGATCTGGATGGCGATCTGGGGTGGCGCTTTCATCTTCTTGACGATGGCCAGTACGGCAATCGGGTCAGTGGGGGAGATCAGCGCGCCGAACAGCATGCAGTAGACCAGCGGCAACTCCCAGCCCAGCAGCTTGGCGATAAACCAGAAGCCGTAGCCGATGAGGAAGGTCGAAAGCAGGGTGGCCACGATAGAGAGAATGGTGATCTCCCACTTCTGGCTACGCAGCGCCTTGAGGTTGATGCCAAGGCCACCGGCGAACAGCAGGAAGCCCAGAATCCCCTTCAGCAGGAAGTTCTGGAAGTCGATGCTCTCCATGGTCTTGACGGCAAGAGGTTCCAGATTGAACCAACCCAGTTTGCCAAACAGCACCAGCAGTGCGGAGATCAGCATGGAGCCCGCAGTGATGGCGATGGTGGTCTGGATCTTCACAACATACTGGTTGGCAAAGGCGATAAAAATCGCCAACGCTGCCAGAAAACAGAGTGTGTAGTAGACGCTCATAGTTATTTTTTTCTCGTTGGTAGACAGCAAGCACGTATCCCTATGCAGGACGGGCATAGGTTACTCTCGGGCCCTATGTTACTCATTACCCATAAATGAGTATATGGTGGCGCATTTGGACTGATAGACGGCTAGATTTCCATTTTATTTGTTTGCTGTTAGGATGCTGTTTACGCAGTTGCATGGATGTAAGAGGAACACGCGGTGTCGAACGAAATGTCGAGCAGAGAGCCGAGCAAGCAGTCGGACGTAACAAAGAAGCTGGAAGCCTGCCTCAGGGAGCGGATCCTGATCATCGACGGGGCCATGGGCACCATGATCCAGTGCTACAAGCTGGGGGAGGCGGATTATCGGGGTGAGCGGTTTGCCGACTGGCATACCGACATCAAGGGCAACAACGATCTGCTGGTGCTGACCCGTCCGGCGGTGATCCGCGAGATCCACGAGCAGTATTGCGCTGCCGGGGCCGACATTCTCGAGACCAACACCTTCAACGCCACTCGCATCGCCATGGCCGATTACGAGATGGAAGAGTTTTCCGCCGAGATCAACCGTGAAGCCGCCCGTCTGGCCCGCGCCGTGGCAGACGAGTGGACGGCAAAAGATCCCGCCAAGCCGCGTTTCGTCGCCGGGGTGTTGGGCCCCACCAACCGTACCGCCTCTATCTCGCCGGATGTGAACGATCCCGGCAAGCGCAACGTCACCTATGACCAGCTGGTGGCCGCCTACACCGAATCGACCCACGCCCTGATCGAGGGCGGCGCCGACATCATTCTGATCGAGACCATCTTCGATACCCTCAACGCCAAGGCCGCCGCCTTCGCGGTGGAAGGGGTGTTCGAGGCGCTGGGCTACAGCCTGCCGGTGATGATCTCCGGCACCATTACCGATGCCTCCGGCCGAACCCTCTCCGGCCAGACCACCGAAGCCTTCTACCACTCGCTGCGTCACGTCAAACCGGTGTCGTTCGGCCTCAACTGTGCGTTGGGGCCGGACGAGCTTCGCCAGTATGTGGAGGAGCTGTCTCGCATCAGCGAATCCTGCGTCAGCGCCCACCCCAACGCCGGTCTGCCCAATGCGTTCGGCGAGTACGATCTCGATGCCGTCGAGATGGCGGAGCATATCCGCGAGTGGGCCCAGAGCGGCTTCCTCAACCTGGTCGGCGGTTGCTGCGGCACCACCCCGACTCATATCCGCGCCATGGCCGACGCCGTGGCGGGCATCAAGCCGCGTGTGCTGCCCGAGCTGGCGGTGGCCTGCCGCCTGTCAGGTCTCGAGCCCCTTATCATCACCCCCGAGTCCATGTTCGTGAACGTGGGTGAGCGCACCAACGTTACCGGTTCGGCCAAGTTCAAGCGGCTGATCAAGGAGGGGCTCTACGACGAGGCGCTCGATGTTGCCAAGCAGCAGGTAGAGAACGGCGCCCAGATCATCGACATCAATATGGACGAGGGGATGCTGGACGCCGAAGCGGCCATGGTGCGCTTCCTCAACCTCATCGCCGGTGAGCCGGATATCGCCCGGGTGCCGGTGATGATCGACTCCTCCAAGTGGGAGGTGCTGGAGGCGGGCCTCAAGTGCGTGCAGGGCAAGCCGGTGGTCAATTCCATCTCCATGAAAGAGGGGGAGGAGAAGTTCATTCAGCAGGCGAAACTGCTGCGCCGCTACGGCGCCGCCGTCATCGTGATGGCGTTCGATGAGGCGGGGCAGGCCGACACCCGCGCCCGCAAGTTCGAGATCTGCCAGCGTGCCTACCGGATCCTGGTGGATCAGGTCGGTTTCCCGCCGGAAGACATTATCTTCGATCCCAACATCTTCGCGGTGGCGACCGGCATCGACGAACACAACAACTACGCGGTGGACTTCATCGAGGCGGTGAAGGACATCAAGACGCACCTGCCCCACGCCATGATCTCCGGCGGCGTCTCCAACGTCTCGTTTTCGTTTCGTGGCAACGAGCCGGTGCGCGAAGCCATTCACGCCGTCTTCCTCTACCACGCCATCAAGAACGGCATGGACATGGGGATCGTCAACGCCGGTCAGCTCGCCATCTATGAAGACATTCCGGCGGAGCTGAAAGAGAAGGTCGAGGCGGTGGTGCTCAACCTCAATGACAACGCCACCGAGGAGCTGCTGGCCATCGCCGAGAAGTATCGCGGTGCCGGTGCCCAGGCCGAGGATCCGCGGGATCAGGAGTGGCGCAGCTGGCCGGTGGGCAAGCGGCTGGAGCACGCGCTGGTCAAGGGGATCACCGACTTTATCGAAGAGGATACCGAAGAGGCGCGCGCTGGCGCCGAGAAGCCGCTGCACGTCATCGAAGGGCCGTTGATGGATGGTATGAACGTGGTCGGCGACCTGTTCGGCGCGGGCAAGATGTTCCTGCCGCAGGTGGTGAAATCGGCGCGGGTGATGAAGCGGGCGGTGGCCTATCTGCAACCCTATATCGAGGCAGAAAAGTCGGGTGGCTCCAGCAACGGCAAAATCGTGCTGGCGACCGTGAAGGGGGATGTGCACGACATCGGCAAGAACATCGTCGGGGTAGTGCTGCAGTGCAACAACTTCGAGATTGTCGACCTCGGGGTCATGGTCTCCTGCGAGACCATTCTCAAGACTGCGCGGGAGGTCGGCGCCGATATCATCGGGTTGTCGGGTCTCATCACCCCGTCGCTGGACGAGATGGTGCACGTGGCCAAGGAGATGGAGCGTCAGGGCTTCAAGCTGCCGCTCTTGATCGGCGGTGCCACCACCTCCAAGGCCCACACTGCGGTGAAGATCGAGCAGAACTACTCGGAGCCTGTGGTCTATGTCTCCAACGCCTCCCGCGCGGTGGGGGTGGCCCAGAGCCTGCTCAGCCCGGATCTCAAGGAGGCGTTTGTCGCCCGCATCGACAAGGAGTACGAGATCGCCCGGGATCAGCATGCCCGCAAGCAGCCGCGCTCCCGCCCGGTCAGTCTGGCCCATGCCCGTGCCAACCGGCATCAGCTGGATTGGGTTGGCTACCAGCCACCCAAGCCCCGCGAGCTCGGGGTGCAGAAGTTCGAAGATGTGGCCATTTCGGTACTGCGCCCCTACATCGACTGGACGCCGTTCTTCCTCAGCTGGGAGCTGGCGGGCAAGTATCCACGCATCCTTGAGGACGAGATCATTGGCGAGGAGGCGACCAGGTTGTTTGCCGATGCCAACGCCATGCTGGATCAGCTGGAAAAGGATCAGAGCGTGCGCTGCGCCGGGGTGATCGGTCTGTTCCCCGCCAACGCGGTAGGGGACAGCATCGAGGTCTACAGCGACGAATCGCGCACCGAGGTCATCAAGGTGCTGCACCACCTGCGCCAGCAGAGCGAGAAGCAGGGCTTCCCCAACTACTGTCTGGCGGACTATGTGGCGCCGAAAGAGAGCGGCAAGCCCGACTGGATCGGCGCCTTCGCGGTGACCGGCGGCATCGGTGAGGAGGCCATCGCCAAGGCCTACAAGGCGCAGCACGATGACTACAACGCCATCCTTATTCAGGCGGTGTGCGACCGTCTGGCCGAAGCCTTTGCCGAGTATCTGCACGAGCAGGTGCGAAAGGTTCATTGGGGTTATGCTCCCGACGAGGCCCTCAGCAACGAGGAGCTGATCCGCGAAAACTATCAGGGCATCCGCCCGGCCCCCGGTTATCCGGCCTGCCCGGAGCACACCGAGAAGGGGAGCATCTGGGAACTGCTGGAGGTGGAGCAGGCTATCGGCATGCAGCTGACCGAATCCTACGCCATGTGGCCGGGGGCGGCGGTGTCGGGCTGGTACTTCTCCCACCCCGAGAGCAAATACTTCGCGGTGGCGCAGATCCAGCAAGATCAGGTGGAAGATTACGCCGCCCGCAAGGGGATGACGCTGGCCGAGGCCGAGCGCTGGCTGGGGCCCAACCTGAACTGACTCCCGCGTGACATCGGTTGATCTTTAACGAGAAACGGCGGCATCCTTGCTCGGGTTGAACAATCTGCGCAGAGCCGCCGTTTAACCTGTTGGTCACAGTGATGTGGTAGCGTGCGGTTTGGTGTGGTTTGTCTTGTTGTCAGGATAAACAATTGGCGTTGTCTTGGCGCTGTGGCACCTTATACTCTCCCGCCCCATCCTGCCCAGGCACAGCCTTCTAGCGGAATTGTCATGAAGATCGCCATTTTATCCCGTGAGCCGAAAAACTACTCCACCCGCCGTCTGGTCGAGGTGGCACAGGCGCGCGGTCATCAGGTAGAGGTGCTCGACACCCTGCGCTGCTATATGAATATCGCTTCCCACAACCCCTCCATTCACTACGAGGGTGGGGAGCTGGGAAGTTATGACGCCGTGATCCCGCGGATCGGTGCCAGCATTACCGCCTACGGCACCGCCGTGCTGCGCCAGTTCGAGATGATGAACACCATGGCCCTCAACAGCTCGGTGGCCATCAGCCGTTCCCGCGATAAGCTGCGGGCGATGCAACTGCTCTCCCGCCACGGCATCGGCCTGCCCATCACCGGCTATGCCCACAGCACCCACGACGTGCCCGACCTCATCACCATGGTGGGTGGGGCGCCGCTGGTGGTGAAGCTGCTGGAGGGAACCCAGGGGATTGGTGTGGTGCTCTGCGAGACTCAGAAGGCCGCCGAAAGCGTGATCGAAGCCTTTATCCAGACCAACAACAACATTCTGGTGCAGGAGTATATTCGCGAGGCCAATGGCGCCGATATCCGCTGTCTGGTGGTCAACGGCAAGGTGGTTGCCGCCATGCGCCGTCAGGCCCAGCCGGGGGAGTTTCGCTCCAACCTGCACCGTGGCGGCACCGCCGAGGCGATCAAGATCACCCCGGAAGAGCGAGCCACCGCGGTGCAGGCCGCCAAGATCATGGGGCTGGATGTAGCGGGGGTGGATATCCTGCGTAGCGCCCGTGGCCCGCTGGTGCTGGAGGTCAACTCCTCCCCCGGCCTGCAAGGGGTGGAAGCCGCCTCCGGCAAGGATGTGGCTGGCAAGATCATCGAGTTCCTCGAACTCAAGGCGAGCCGCAAGAACAAACCGGCGGAGTGAGCCTCAGGCTTGCATCTGTCAGATAGCAACAGGGCGCCCTCGGGCGCCTTGTTGCTATCTGGCTGGTGGGTTGGCGGTGCCACTGCGCCCTCACCCTAACCCTCTCCCAAAGGGAGAGGGAACTGTTCGGCAGTGATCATCGCCAATCGGGCGCTAAATACACCATCCTCCAGCCGGGTGTCGATTTGCCAGCCCAGCTTCTCGCAGATGCGCTGGATGATGGTGAGGCCGCAGCCGTAGCCGAGGATCTGATCCGGCGCCGCCGCCGTCGGGTTGCTGATGGTGAGCACCGGGCCACACAGCTCGATGTCGATATGTCCCTCGGCATAGCTCAGGGCATTTTTCAGCAGGTTGCCGAGGGCGATGGCGAGCAGGGAGAGGGGGGCGTTTACTTCGCTGCTCTCATCCAGATTAAGCCGGATATCGAGGGCCTCCCGCTGCAACAGCGGAGCGAGGCGGGCCAGCTCCTGACGGATCAGCGGGGTCACCTGCTGCAGCGGTCGCTCCACTGCCTCCTTGCGGCCCAGCAGCAGGAAGGTCTCGGTGAGCAGCGCCATCTCGTCGGCGGCGGCGCGGATGCGGGTGGTGGCGCGGGCAGCTGGCGCGGGCAGATCCGTCACCTTGCCGAGCAGGGCGGCCGAGCCCTGGATCACCATGTTGGGGGTGCGCAGCTCGTGGCTGGCGAAGCGACTGAACTCCTGCTCGCGGGCGAATACCGCGCTCACCTCCTGTTTACCGGCCAACAGTGCCAGCTCGATATCCCGCAGCTCCTGCCAGGGGGCGTCGGGTTCGAAATCAGCCTGATCCGGGGTGAGGTGGGCGACCCTCTGTTGCAGCCGTTGCAGCGGCCCTGTGATATGGCGTACCAGCCAGATGCCGAAGCCGAGGCAGGCGAGCAGCAGGGTCACCCCGATCAGTCGGGTGGCCAGATGCAGCTTGTCCTCGTAGGGGTCGAGGTAGTCATCGGCGTCGTCATTGAACACCAGATAGAGCAGTCCCTCACCGGAGGGGTGACGGGCCACCAGAAAGTGTTTGTCCTCCTTGCCCAGCTGATGCTCGAAAAAGCCGGGAGTCTGGTAGGGCTTCAGCCATTTCGGCAAGCGGCCCGCCTCGGTCCAGTAGCTGGAGAACTGTCTGGGGCTCGGAGCCGCCGCAGCCGGGCCGAGTCGCAGCCAGTCATCGCTGTAGCGGGTCACTTCGGCTTCCAGCCAGTGGCGCAGGCTCAGCTCCTCCATCTTGTCCTCGGCCACCAGCATCAGGCCAGAGAGCAGGATCAGCAGCACCACCCCGGCGCCGCCGAGCGCCATGATCAGGCGGCGGCGCAGGCTCGGCAGGCTCATGCGCTCACCAGTCGGTAGCCCTGGCCGTGCAGGGTCTCCAGCATGGGAGTGGGGAAGGGTTTGTCGAGCGCGTTGCGCAGGGCGTAGATATGGCTGCGCAGGGCATCGGAGTCGGGCTCCTCATCCCCCCAGACGGTGTCGAGCACCTCCTGACGGCTGACGATGGCGGGGGCGCGGCGGGCCAGCAGGGCGAGGATCCGGAACGGGATCTTGCCGAGCTTGAGGGGAACGCCGGCACGAGTCGCCTGACCGCTGGCGGTATCGACCGTCAGATCGCCAAAGCTGATGGCCCCCACATCGCCGCGCGGGCCACGCAGACTCAGAGCTTGCAGCCGTACCTCCAGCTCCTCCATGGCGAACGGCTTGACCAGATAGTCATCCCCTCCCGCCTTGAAGCCCGCCAGCTTGTCTTCCAGGCTGTCGCGGGCGGTGAGAAACAGCACGGGAGTGGCAATCCCCTGCTCGCGCAGGCGCGCCACTGTGCTGAGGCCATCGAGGCGCGGCATCATCACATCCATGATGATGACGTCGAAACGCTGATCCTCCAGCAGTTGTAGCGCCGCCTGACCGTGATAGGCACAATCGAGGCGGTGACCGGCCAGCTCCAGATAATCCATGATGGTTTCCGCCACCTGAGGATTGTCTTCCACTACCAAAATCTTCATGCTTTGCTCTCCTGGTTGGCGAGCGTTTCACGCTCTTTTCACACCGGATTCGGCATCCTGTTTGCCAGTGTAACCCCGAGGATCCCTGATGAAGAAGTCTCTCTGCGCCTTCCTGTTGCTGATCTTGTTGCCACTTGGCACCGTACAGGCGACCGAATTCAAACTGACCGGCCGCACCACCTGGCAGCTTGGCCAGTTGATGGTCAACGGCATGCCGTTCGTGATCGACGACCAGACCCGCTTCAAGGATTGGCTCAACGAGGATGATCTCGGCGGTACCTGGGTCGAGATGAAGGGGGTGGTGGAGAACGGCGTGCGCTATGTGCGCAAGGTCGAAGCCCTCGACGAAGATGACAAGGACGAGATGGATCTGGAGGGGCCGGTCGAAGGGGGGCGGATCTGGGGCTACACCACCTCGGATAACAGTCTGGCGCCGTTCGAAGGGCGCTGGCTGGAGCTGGAGTGCAAGTTTGACGGCATGCGCCTGAGCCGTTGCCGCGAGGATGACTGATCCGATCTCTGCGTTCCGATTAGAAATGCTCCCGAATGAAGCCCATGCTTGTCCAGCATGGGCTTTTTGTTCAGGGACGAACGAAGATGGAACAATCGAGAAAGTGGTGTGCATGGATGCTGGGTGTGCCGCTCTGGGCGGCGCAGGCGGGAGCCGACGAATTGTGGCTGGTGGAGCTGGAGCACAGCGACGGCATCCGCCTGCAATTTCAGGGGGCCGAGGTGGAGCAGGGCAGTGCCGCCATCTGGCGGCAGGGGGAGATTTGGCCGCAGCCACTCAAACCCGGCGACCAGCTCGCCCTGCTGGTGGCCGATGGCGTTGCCACCCGGATTGAGCTGCTGGCCGCCAGAGCCCCGCTGGCCAATCAGCCCTGGCAGCGGGCGCAAGATCGCCTGCAATCCTTCGATGACCGGCAGCTCACGTTGGCCACCCTGGGCACTGTGCCACTCAATCCGCTGGTGCGCTGGATCAACGGTTCGGCCGCCGATCTGCATGCCGGGAGCGAGCTGGTATTGATCCGTTCGGCGAATGGAATATTGCAGGGAATTGAAGTGATCAATCCGGAAGAGTAATTCAGTATCTTCTTATTTAATATGGTTTCACCATATTGTGGCAGCCATTAAATAATGGCTGCCACAATATTTATGATTTATTCCTCAATAAAGTCATCACTCTAATTATTTTCTTATACCACCATTATTTTGTTTGTCATGGATGTTTTTTGGTGGTTTATTTCGCTTGTGTCAGGTTTTGTCGGAGTTCATCCCTGTCAAATGAAAAAGGATATTTCTACACAATAACAATTATCGTATGTCTGAAAGAGGGATAAATGATGAATAGAATAATTACCGCCAATCTGGCGTTTTTGGCATCTTCATTGATGCTCGCTCAGGTGCAGGCGGCTGAACCTGTCTACCCTGATCAGGTCAAGTGGGCGGGTCTTGGCACGGGCGTCTGTGCCAGTGGTTATCGTCCTCTGACCCGCGATGAAGCCATGAGTATCAAGGGTAATCTGGTCAGCCGCATGGGGCAGTGGCAGATCACCGGGCTGGCGGATCGCTGGGTGATTATGGGGCCGGGATATAATGGCGAAATCAAACAGGGCACTGCCGGAGAAACCTGGTGCTATCCCAACTCACCGGTTTCCGGAGAAATACCAACACTCTCTGTCTGGAATATTCCGGCGGGAGATGAAGTCGATGTGCAATGGCGGCTTGTCCATGACAATGATTATTTTATCAAGCCGGCCAGTTATCTCGCCCATTATTTGGGATATGCCTGGGTGGGGGGGAATCATAGCCCCTATGTCGGGGAAGATATGGACGTTACCCGGGTTGGCGATACCTGGCTGATAAAGGGAAATAATGACGGCGGCTGCTCCGGATATCGCTGTGGAGAGAAGAGCTCCATCACGGTGAGCAACTTCTCATATACTCTGGAACCTGACTCGTTTAGCCACGGTCAGGTTACCGAGAGTGGCAAGCAGCTGGTCAAGACCATCACGGCCAATGCGACCAACTACACCGACCTTCCCCAGCAGGTGGTGGTGACCCTGAAGTACGACAAGGCCACCAACTGGTCGAAGACCGACACCTACAGCCTGAGCGAGAAGGTGACCACCAAGAACAAGTTCCAGTGGCCGCTGGTGGGGGAGACCGAGCTTGCCATCGAGATTGCGGCGAGCCAGAGCTGGGCTTCCCAACACGGGGGCTCGACCACCGAGACCGTCTCGGTTGAAGCGCGTCCCACGGTGCCGCCTCACTCCAGCCTGCCGGTGCGGGTTGCCCTCTACAAGTCCAACATCTCCTACCCCTACGAGTTCAAGGCCGAGGTCAATTATGACCTGACCATGAAGGGCTTCCTGCGTTGGGGCGGCAATGCCTGGTATACCCATCCGGAGAATCGTCCGACCTGGGAGCACACCTTTGCCGTCGGCCCGTTCCGCGACAAGGCGAGCAGCATCCGTTACCAGTGGGACAAGCGTTATATCCCGGGTGAAGTGAAGTGGTGGGACTGGAACTGGACCATCAGCGAGTATGGCTTGTCGACCATGCAGAATAACCTGGGCCGTGTGCTGCGCCCGATCCGTTCGGCAGTGACCGGTGACTTCTATGCCGAGAGCCAGTTTGCCGGTGATATCGAGATTGGTCAGCCCCAGACCCGTTCCGCGAAGGCTGCGCAGTTGCGTAACTCCTCTGCTGAAGGTGTGGCTCTGACCGGTGTGGATCTGGACAGCGAGGCCCTTGCCAGCGAAGGGTTTGGCAACGTATCCCTGACCATAGCACCGGTTCAATAACCTCACTCGCAGGCCCCTTTCATGGGGGCCTGCATCACCTGCCGGCCATGGATCCCTCTCCGGATTGCCTATCTACCCCACTTCTCATATCACTCACTGTTACTGCCCGTGGCTCCTGATCCTGGTGGTCACTCCTGCGAAGGTGTTGACCCGTCTACAATAGGCGGGTTTATCCTCAGCCCGTTGGATGAAGGAACCCCTATGTTGACGATTACCCGGCTGGCCAGAGAACTGGGCCTGAGCCGCACCACCCTGCTCTATTACGAACGTCTCGGTTTACTGCTGCCCGCCCTGCGCGGGGAGAACGGCTATCGCCGCTATGGCGAGGCCGAGCTGGAACGGGGGCGGCAGATCGCCAGCTTTCGCGCCATGGGACTGCCGCTCGAAGAGATCGGCACCCTGCTGGCAGCGAGGCAGGAGAGCCACTCCTGCCTCGATGGTCACCTGCTGCGACTGGAGCAGGAGATCGCCGAGCTGAGGCGGCAACAGCGGGCCATCATCCTCTATCGCCAACAGACACACGAGGAGATCCCCATGGTAGACAAGGCACGCTGGGTTGCCATCATGCAGGCCGCAGGCATGACCGAAGAGATGATGCGCAACTGGCATATCCAGTTCGAGAAGATGGAGCCACAGGCCCATCAGGAATTCCTCGAATCCCTGCAGATCCCCGCCGCGGAGATCGCCGCCATCCGCACCTGGTCGCGCGGGGAGTAACCCGTCTGACCACTGCACCAGCCGTTGCCCCCATATTGTTAACGGCTTGTGCTTTGGATTTTCCCCCTTATACTGGCGCCATCTTGTCGGAGTGCTGACCGTCGAACGACGCGAAGCTGAGACCGTTAATTCGGGATCCGTGGAACCTGATCAGGTTAAAACCTGCGAAGGGAACAAGGGTAACTTGCGGGTTACCGCGCCGGGGGAGGAACAAGCCTCTTCCGCTCATCGAAGGGGTAACCCTGATGGGTCAGGGCGCACAGGAGGGAGTCTGTCCCGTCCGGTTGTCCAGCACGTGGGGCGCCTTGCCCACAATGTGCAGATAGCTGGAAGTGGCAGAACAGCGGCGCGGAGATCCATCCCGCACGCACTCCCTCCCGAGATAAACACCCCGCCGCAAGTTCATCTTCTCCTCGAACTCCAGACAAGCAAATACCCATAACTTCAACCAGTTAATGTGAGTTTTGCTATGTCTACTTCCGTATCTGATACCACCAAATCCAGCCGCCGCGAGCAGCGCTCCAGCGCTCAGGCCTTTATCGACAGCCTCAAGGGGATGGCTCACCCCAACTCCCGCCGCATCTTTATCGAAGGCTCCCGCGCCGATATCCGGGTACCCCTGCGGGAGATCCAGCTGGCCGATACCTTCGTCGGCGGCACCAAAGAAAATCCCCAATTCGAGCCCAACGAGCCGGTGCCGGTCTACGACACCTCGGGCCGTTACGGGGAGGAGGGGGTCGCCATCGATGTGCGCCGCGGTCTGCCGCGCCTGCGGGAAAACTGGGTGCTGGAGCGCGATGATACCGACGAACTGCCGGGACTCAGCTCTACCTTCACTCAGGAGCGGCTGGCCGATGAGGGGCTGGATCACCTGCGCTTCGAGCATCTGCCGAAACCGCGCCGCGCCAAGCCGGGCCGCCGGGTCACCCAGCTCCACTACGCCCGTGCCGGTATCGTTACTCCCGAGATGGAATTTATCGCCATTCGCGAGAACATGGGTCGCGAGCGGGTGCGCTCAGAGCTCCTGCGTACCCAGCATCCGGGCCGCGATTTCGGTGCCCGCCTGCCGGAAAATATCACCCCCGAATTTGTCCGTGATGAGGTGGCCGCCGGTCGCGCCATTATCCCCAGCAACATCAACCACCCGGAAGCGGAGCCGATGATCATCGGCCGCAATTTTCTGGTGAAGATCAACGCCAACATCGGCAACTCGGCGGTCACCTCCAGCATCGAAGAGGAGGTGGAGAAGCTGGTCTGGTCGACCCGCTGGGGCGCGGACACAGTGATGGATCTCTCCACCGGCCGCTATATCCACGAGACCCGCGAGTGGATCCTGCGCAACAGCCCGGTGCCCATCGGTACAGTGCCCATCTATCAGGCGCTGGAGAAAACCAACGGCATCGCCGAAGACCTCACCTGGGAGCTGTTCCGCGACACCCTGCTGGAGCAGGCCGAGCAGGGGGTGGACTATTTCACCATCCACGCTGGCGTCCTGCTGCGCTTTGTGCCGATGACCGCCAAACGCCTCACCGGCATCGTGTCGCGCGGCGGCAGCATCATGGCCAAGTGGTGCCTCTCCCACCACAAGGAGAACTTCCTCTACCAGCACTTCCGAGAAATTTGCGAGATCTGCGCCGCTTATGACGTGGCGCTGTCGCTGGGCGACGGTCTGCGTCCGGGCTCAGTCTATGACGCCAACGACGAGGCTCAGTTCGCCGAGCTGCGCACCCTGGGCGAGCTGACCAAAATTGCGTGGGAGTACGACGTACAGGTGATGATCGAGGGGCCGGGTCATGTGCCGATGCACATGATCGAGCGCAACATGACCGAGCAGCTGGAGCACTGCCACGAGGCGCCTTTCTACACCCTGGGCCCGCTCACCACCGATATCGCGCCGGGTTACGATCACTTCACCTCCGGCATCGGCGCCGCGCTTATCGGCTGGTACGGCTGCGCCATGCTCTGCTACGTCACCCCCAAGGAGCATCTGGGGCTGCCCAACAAGGAGGATGTGAAGCAGGGGCTGATCACCTACAAGATTGCCGCCCACGCCGCCGATCTGGCCAAGGGTCATCCGGGGGCCCAGATCCGCGACAACGCCATGTCCAAGGCGCGCTTCGAGTTTCGCTGGGAGGATCAGTTCAATCTGGCCCTCGACCCCGACACCGCTCGCGCCTACCACGACGAGACCCTGCCGCAGGAGTCCGGCAAGGTGGCTCACTTCTGCTCCATGTGCGGGCCCAAGTTCTGCTCCATGAAGATCACTCAGGACGTGCGTGACTACGCAGCAAAGCTGGAGGCCGTTGAGATCAAGCTGGTCGGTATGGATGGCCAGCAGGAGCAGGTGGTGGCTCAGGTGGAGAGCGGCATGGCCCGCATGGCCGAAACCTTCAAGGAGACCGGCGGCGAGATCTACCATCAGGCGGCGGCGCTGAAACAGGCTGCAGGGGAGGAGGCGTGAGCAGTGCAAGCGGGGCTGTCAGCCCCGCCGATCTGCTGCCTGTGACGGACTCGCTACCTGTGGTCTGGACCATCGCCGGTTCAGACTCCGGCGGCGGCGCCGGCATTCAGGCCGACTTGCACACATTGCACGACCTCGGCGTCCACGGCTGCTCGGTCATCTCCGCCATTACCGCCCAGAACTCGGTGGCGGTTAAGATGGTCGACCCTGTGCTGATGCAGACCTTCACCGCCCAGATCGACGCCCTCGGCGTCGATCTGCCGCCTGCCGCCATCAAGATCGGCCTGCTGCCGACCCGGCTCCATGTGGAGGTGCTGGCCCGCCGACTGGCGGCTACCCCGGCCCCCTTCGTGGTCTACGACCCGGTGGCCATTGCCAGCACCGGCACCCCGATGGCGGAGCCCAATATGCTGGCGGCGGTGCGCGAGCAGCTGTTGCCACGTCTGTCGCTCATCACCCCCAACGGCCCCGAATTGGAAGCCCTGACCGGACTGCCGGTCAGCAGCCCCGAACTGGTGCGCCTCGCCGCCCGCCGCCTGCGCGAACTCGGCGCCCGCGCCGTGCTGGTCAAGGGGGGCCATCTGGAGTGGAGCGGCGATCTCTGCCTCGACTACTACCAGGATGAGACCCGCGAATTCTGGCTGGCGGCGCCGCGCCTGAATACCCGCCACGGCCACGGCACCGGCTGCTGTTACGCCAGCGCCATCGCCGCCGTGGTGGCGCAGGATTATCCGGTAGAGGACGCCATCACCCTCGCTCGTGCTTACCTGCAACAGGGGCTGGCGGCGGCGCAGGGAGTGGGGGCAGGCCCGGGCCCCATCGCCCATCTTGGCTGGCCAGCCGATCTTGCCCACTTCCCCCGTGCCGTGCTGGCAGGGTCTGCCCTCGACCGTCGTTTCGGACTTTATGAGACAAGCAGCGCCCGCCTGCCGCAGGGCCCCTTTGCGCCGACCGAACACAACCTCGGCCTCTATCCTGTGGTCGATTCGGTCAAGTGGTTGCGCCGCCTGCTGGGGCAGGGGGTCAAGACCATCCAGCTGCGGATCAAGGATCTGCCCGCCGCTCAGGTAGCACCGGCCATTCGCGATGCGGTTGAGCTTGGTCGCCGTTATGGGGCGCGGCTTTTTATCAACGACTACTGGCAGCAGGCCATCGAGGCGGGGGCTTGGGGCGTGCACCTGGGGCAGGAGGATATGGATACGGCGGATCTCGCCGCCATTCAGGCGGCCGGGCTGCGTCTTGGCATCTCCACCCACGGCTACTTCGAGCTGATGCGTGCGCGCGAGCTGGCCCCCTCCTATATCGCGTTGGGGCATATCTTCCCGACCAACACCAAGGCGATGCCCTCCCGTCCGCAGGGGCTGGTGCGGCTGCATCGCTACCGCGCCCTGATGTGCGACTGGCCGACGGTGGCCATCGGCGGCATCAGCGAGGAGCGAGTGGCGGCGGTCAAGGCAAGCGGAGTCGGCAGTATCGCGCTGGTTTCGGCCATCACTGCCAGCGACGACTGGCAGGGGGCGACCGAGCGGCTGCTCGCCGCCGTGGGGGCGGGGGATGAGCCGCGCTCGGCCACCGTTATACGGGAGGCTGAACATGCTCTCTGATGCGGAATACCTCAGATACGGTCGCCAACTGATGCTGGCGGAAGTGGGGGAGGCCGGTCAGGCACGGCTCAAGGATAAATCCGTGCTGATCGTGGGCTTGGGCGGGCTTGGCTCACCGCTCGCCCTCTATCTGGCGGGGGCCGGGGTGGGTACCTTGTGGTTGGCCGATGGTGATACGGTGGATTCCAGCAACTTGCCGCGCCAGATCCTGTTCGATAGTGAGGCGGTCAACCACTCCAAGGCGGAGCTGGCCCGCGAACGCTTGGCCGCCCACAACCCGCTGGTGGAGCTGATTGCCATCAACCAGCGGCTCGATGCCGCCAGCCTGCCGGAGTTTGTGGCCGAGGTTGATCTGGTGATCGACTGCTGTGACAACCTCGCCACCCGCCAGGCCATCAACGTCGCCTGCGTGGCTCAGGGCAAGCCCTGGCTCTCCGCCGCCGCGGTGGGTTGGCAGGGGCAGCTGATGGCGCGCACCAGCACGGAGCACGCCTGCTATGCCTGCCTCTATCCGCTGGATACCAAGGTGAGCCAGAGCTGCGAGACCAGCGGCGTCACCGGCCCGCTGGTCGGAGTGATGGGCTCTTTGCAGGCGCTGGAGGCACTGAAACTGCTGCTCGGGATGCCGAGCCAGGTCGCCGGCACCCTGCGCCGTTTCGATGCCCTGAGCCATCAGTGGCAAACCCTCACTCTGGCCCCCGATCCCGATTGCCCGGTCTGCGGGCAGCGACGATGCCCGACACACGATAAGGAGATCACCCCATGACCTTGACCATTCGACTCAACGATAAAGCCCAGCCGCTTACGGCAGGGCAGAGCGTGGCCGATCTGCTGGCGGCGCAAGACGTTAATCCACAGGGGGTGGCGGTAGCCCTCAACGGCGCCGTGCTGCCCCGAGGCCGCTGGGCCGAGACCCGTCTCAATGACGGGGATGAACTTCACCTCTTCACCGCCATTGCGGGAGGCTGACTGACATGCTCAAAATTGCCGATCACACCTTCTCTTCGCGCCTCTTTACCGGCACCGGCAAGTTTGCCCGCCCGGAACTGATGGCCGCCGCCATCGAGGCGAGCGGCTCCCAACTGGTCACCATGGCCATCAAGCGGCTCGAACCGGGCAAGGCCCACGACGATATCCTGAGCCCCTTGCTGCAACTCGGGGTCAAGCTCTTGCCCAACACCTCCGGCGCCAAGACCGCCGCCGAGGCGGTGTTTGCCGCCCACCTCGCCCGCGAGGCGCTGGGGACGAACTGGCTGAAGCTGGAGATCCACCCCGACCCGCGCTATCTGCTGCCCGATCCCATCGAGACGCTGAAAGCCGCCGAGCTGCTGGTGAGAGAGGGCTTTGTGGTGCTGCCCTACTGCGGCGCCGACCCCGTGCTCTGCAAGCGGCTGGAAGAGGTGGGCTGCGCCGCCGTGATGCCGCTCGGTGCGCCCATCGGCTCCAATCAGGGGCTGGTGACCCGGGAGTTTCTCTCCATCATCGTCGAGCAGGCCAATGTGCCTGTGGTGGTGGATGCGGGGATCGGTGCACCGAGCCATGCGGCCGCTGCCTTTGAACTGGGCGCCGATGCCGTGCTGGTCAACACCGCCATTGCGGTGAGCGGCGATCCGGTCGCCATGGGCCGCGCCTTTGCACTGGCCTGCACCGCCGGTCGCAGCGCCTATGAAGCTGGCCTTGGCGCCCGCGCCCTGCAGGCGCAAGCCTCCAGCCCGCTCACCGATTTTCTGGGGGCGTTATGAGTCATGAAACAGGGGCGACCATGAACATCTCCCCCTTGCCCCAAGGGCTGCCAGAGGTTTGCCTCCCTCTCCCTCTGGGAGAGGGGCTGGGGGTGAGGGCGCCGGGGGGGAGGGCTAAGGAGCCTTCCTTTCTCGACCGCTGGTTCGAACTTGAGTGGGACGATATCGGCATGCAGATCCGCGCCAAAACTGCCGCCGATGTGGCCCGCGCCCTGAGTGCTCCGCGCCGCACTCTGGGCGATTTTATGGCGCTGATCTCCCCTGCCGCCGAAGTCTATCTGCCGCAGATGGCGGCCGAGGCCGAGCGGCTGACCCGCCAGCGCTTTGGCAACACCATCGGCTTCTATGTGCCGCTCTATCTGTCGAACCTCTGCGCCAACGACTGCACCTACTGCGGCTTCTCCATGAGCAACCGCCTCAAGCGCAAGACCTTGAATACAGAGGAGATTAAGCGCGAGTGTCTGGCCATCAAGGCGCGCGGTTTTGACAGCGTGCTGCTGGTGACCGGCGAGCACGAGCACAAGGTGGGGCTCGCCTATTTTCGCGAGGTGATGCCCATCATCCGCCGCCACTTCAGCACGGTGGGGATGGAGGTTCAGCCCCTCTCGCAGGCTGACTATGCCGAACTGAAGAGCCTCGGCCTCGATGCCGTCATGGTTTATCAGGAGACCTACCACGCCCCCACCTACGCCCGCCACCATCTGCGTGGCAACAAGCGGGATATCGCATGGCGCCTCGCCACGCCGGATCGGCTGGGCCGCGCCGGTATCGACAAAATCGGGTTGGGGGCGCTGATCGGCCTCTCCTCGGACTGGCGCGCCGACAGCTACTTTGTCGCCGAGCATCTGAGCTGGCTTGAGCGCCACCACTGGCAGAGCCGCTATTCCCTCTCCTTCCCGCGTCTGCGCCCCTGCACCGGCGCTCTGGAGCCTGCCGTGGTCATGTCGGATCGCCAGCTGGCTCAGCTGATCTGTGCCTGGCGCCTCTTCTCGCCCACGCTGGACTTGTCCCTCTCCACCCGCGAGTCGGCTACCTTTCGCAACGGCGCGGTGCGCCTTGGCATCACCCAGATGTCGGCCGAGTCGCGCACCCAGCCGGGTGGCTATGCCGAGGGGGATGCAGAGGAGTTGGAGCAGTTCGCCATCCACGACGACCGCCCGGTGGGGGAAGTGGCCGCCGCCGTGCGACAGGCGGGGTTGCAGCCGGTGTTTAAAGATTGGGAACCGTTTTTGGGTCGCTAAAGAGGCGTATCCCCAGTGATAACAGACGGCGGCAAGCAGATCGAAGGGGCAGATCCCCGCCACTGCTTGCCGCTTTGCTTTGTTTGCTCCAGCAGGATTGTCTCTCTGGTGTAACGATTGTCGTTGGCATTGTTTCGCTGGCGTAAAAATAGCTGTGGGTGAATGGAACTCTGTGCGAGGGGTTGCCTTATCCACCCTATGTCCGATTTTGAGCTGGGTTTAGGAACATAAAAGGGCTTCCAGTTCCTCTGTAGGCCATCGAGGTTGAACAATCAAAAACGAGATGACATTTTCTGGGTGGCTTGACAAATCAAAGAAAACGCAAGATCATGCAAGGACATTTCACCGAGCACCCTTCTGGGCTACACCAACTCCTTGTTAGAGGATCTCTAAGTATGCAAAAACCGTGGGAATTAAATCCGGCATTATCACAAGAGCGACTAAAACGACTTGCATCTCTTATCCGAGATGTCAGAGATGATGTTATTGACAGGCATGATGATGAACTTGGTGATACTGCCCGTGCGACAGGTATGAGAGCGTATGAGTGCTCGCGTAACAGAATTATTCGTGCGGCTGCAGATAATGCGGGATGGCCATGGCTTGGAATTGTCAAACCAGATGGAAAATTTACCTTCTCTGTTAGTTCTGTTCCCGTTCGGCTATATCGTGGGAGACCCTCTTGCCCAGAGGAACGCAGATTAATCCCTTCTGTTGAAGCGATGAAACAAATGTCGCTATTGCCCCCAGAGATTGGGGATGCCGCAACTGTGCTTTGGTTTTTTGCCATTGAAGTAGATGAGTTTCGCTATGTAGAACGAGTCACGTTTGCTGGTTTTCAGAATAGTGTTCAAGTTTCCTGTTGGGAAATTGCACTTGATGAGCGTGTAACAGCTTTGGGTCTTATTAACGAAGACCTTCCTGAGCCTATTAAAACTGATAAAGCATCTATCTCCATCAAGAGAAAAATCAAAAAAGTGGAGGATAGTGACAATGGTTAGTAGATTATGTCCATGACTTTCTATGGTGAGCGACTTCGTCTGGCTCGCATATTAAATGGCTTTACCCTGCAAGAGTTGGGTGAAGCTGTATCTGTATCTAGGCAAAGCATACATCAGTATGAAAGTGATATTCGTGCTCCTGCATCTGATGTCACGAATGCTCTTGCTGAGTATCTAAGAGTACAGCCAGATTTTTTTGAAAGACCTCTTTCTGGTGATGTGAAACCAGAACAATGCCATTTTAGAAAGAGACAGACCACCCCTGTGGGTGTGAAAGAACGAGTTCAGGCATACAGTACAATCCTTGAGCAATTAGTGACAGAGTTGCATGAGCATTTGGATATGCCTGAGAATAAATTTAATCTTATCGACAACAGTAAAATAGATGTATTAACTTCGCCGATAATTGAAAAGATTGCGGAAGGAGCAAGAGAACGATGGGGGCTATCGCTAGATGCACCCATCGATAATATGATCAATGTTGTTGAAAATCAGGGTGCAATTGTTACTTGCTTTGATGGTGTTTCTGAAAAGGTTGATGCTTTATCAGTTAATAGAAAATATCCAATAATAATTCGAAACTCCGCCAAAGAAAGTGTATGCAGAATGCGTTTTGATCTAGCCCATGAGTGTGGGCATCTAGTTATGCATGATGGGATTGAAACTGGTTGCAAGCAAACTGAACGTGAAGCGGATGCCTTTGCTAGTGCCTTTCTTTTTCCTCGAAGCTCTTTTGCAAGAGAGTTTCCATCTTGCTTGGGAAGAGATGGCATTATTAATTGGAAAAAAGTATACGATCTCAAGATTAGATGGAAGGTTAGTGCAAAGGCAATAATATATCGCGCCCATTTTTTGGGTTTTATTAACGCACAGCAATATAGAGGTGCCAATGTTTGGTTTAGTCAGACACGGCAAACAAGGAAAGAAAGATTAGATGATGAACTGGCTATGGAAGAGCCACATGTTTTACAGGAGAGTATCTCGTTACTTAAGAATGAATTAGGAATATCATTTGATATGCTTGCTAAAAAGCTTGGAGTACATGCAAGACTGTTAGCAGATATCTGTGGTGTTCACTATGAAGAAGTTGATGAGATTGAATTTGACGATGTAGTTGTTCCTTTCAACTTCTGACTATTATCGATGGCCCCTATAGGGGCCATTACATACAGTACGTAATTTATTTAAAAATGATTTCTTATAGTCTTTGTGAAAAATATCTACTCTAAATCTAAAAAATGTGTAACGATTTTTATAAGTCAGAGTGAACCTATCACTCTAGATAATAGTATTTTGCTTATCCAGTGTAATAATCTGACTTAGTGTTAATTTCTTTCTGCCAATTAAATAGTAGAGCTTGAAGTTTTTATTTTAGAGATGAAAAGGATTACTAGTCCCTGTTGCCAGATATTCCTATATCCAAAGTACGTAGGTTATCTTTTCCAACTCAAAGCTGCTTGAGGTATTCGGTTAGCGAGAAGGGCTGAGCAAATGCCTTCATGCCAGCCAACCTTTCCAGCTCTGTTTGGCCGACTTGTTGTAACTGGGTTTGCTGGGCGGGAGTGAGCGTGGTGGTTCTCGCCTTGATCGGGGTATCGAGAAAACTGCGGTCTCCCGCTACCGCCTGATGGAACGCCTTGATCGCCAGCGCATCCACTTCTGCTGCGGTGCAGCGCTCCATGCTTTTCTCATGCAGATAGATCAGCAAGGTCGCCTGCTGTTCCCTCTCCAGTGACCAGAAGAGGTCGCTTTTCGCGGGCAGTGTGGCGCTGTGTTGTGACTTGATCGCTTCGCACCGCTCAAATGCCGGATCCAGATCGTGTAGTGACAGGGCAAAGGCGCTGGCGCTGGTTGTAAGCAGTGCAAAGAGCAAGGCAAGGCGCCTGTAGAAGGAGAGGCTCCTGCTACCCGGCGCCTTGTCTATTGCAGGGCTGTTGCGGCTGCTCATCGGCTTATGACTGCTTTTTCAGAAAGTGACTGATATGCCCCGGCGGCATATCGGGCAGCTGGCCAAAGACTTCGTAACCCTGCTTCTGGTAGAAGGGGAGGGCCTGAAAACTGGTGGTTTCCAGATGGTAGTTGGTGATGCCTTTGCTTTGGGCGTACTGCTCCATGGCGCCGAGCAGGCGGCCGCCCCAGCCGTCGCGGCGGATGCTTTCGTCGATCCAGAGCCAGTCGACGTGCAGCCAGCCCCACTTGATGTCGGCGATGATGCCGCCGTGTACCTTGCCCTCTTTATCCTTGATAAAGCTTGCGATCCGCTCGCGCAGATGGGTGCCGGCGTGATCCTTGTTGAAGCCCGAGAGGCCAATGCGCAGCGCTTCGATCTCATCGTCCTGAGGCGGTTGGGGTGGGGTGAGTTGCATAGTGCTTCCTGCTTGAGTGTGATGATCTCTGTCGGGTTGCGACGTGTTGTGCGCCGGGCTTACCGCTGCGTTACTGTTGATGTTTTACCGACACTACCCTAACGGAATCGGGTGGAGCCGTGCCAGCTTTTTCGTGGGCCCAGGTTCGCCAGTCTCTGTCGCCCTGTGGTGGTGGGCGTATCGACCCCGCCGGGGTTTGTCCCTAGCATAAGGAGGATGCGGGGCAGGGGCTCCGCCATGCGGGCATGTGTTGATGCCCGTTTACGGATTTCTGGCGGAGAGAAAAGATGAAGCTGCGTTCCTTGTTGATGGTGGGGGCCCTGCTGCTGGGCGGTTGTGCGGTCAATCCCTACGGTGGTACTCAGGCTCCTGTCAGTGAACCCGATCAGCCAGTGAGCCAGCCGGACAAGCCGGTGACCAAACCGGATAGCGGGGACGTTCAGCCCAAGCCGGTGGCGCCGACCGGACTGGCGCAGGCCATGGCCGATCTCTTTGTGCAGGCCCCCGAGGTGCGGGAGCTGGCGCAAACCGGTCAGCCGGTGCTGCTGCTCACCCCGCCCCAGAACGGCACCGGCGAGCCGGTGGACACCCGCGCCATGGCGGCGGCCATGAGCAAGCGCATCCAGAGCAAGAGCGGTTTTCACTTTGTCGACCAAGGGCAGGTGGCAGCCATCACCGGCCAGCTGGAGTATCAGCAGGGCAGGATGAACCCGGCCTCCCTGGTGCGGCTTGGCCGTCAGACCGGCGCCGGCTACATGCTCTACGGGGATCTGTTGACAGAGGGGAGCCGTTATCGGTTGTCGATGACCCTGATGGAGCTGCGCAGCGGCGAGCTGATCTGGAGCGGTAGTCGCTCCGCCAGCCACTGAGCGGTCTGCGACCAATCAAAAAGAGGGTTGAGTGCCTGTGCGCTCAACCCTCTTCTCATTTCTGGCCCTATGCCTGATGGGGCTTGTCTCTAGCGGATTGCCGCTTCCAGCGCGGCTATCTCGCCGCCGCTGATAAGCGGCAGGTTGCGGCTGATCTGCTCCACCGGCCAGTCCCACCAGGCGATGGCGTTGAGACGGGCTATGGTGTCGTCGTCGAAGCGGTAGCGGATCACTTTGGCCGGGTTGCCGCCGACCACGGCGTAGGCGGGCACGTCACCGGTGACCACGGAGCGGGCGGCGATAATGGCGCCGTTGCCGACCTTTACCCCCGGCATGATCAGAGCCTCATAGCCAATCCAGACATCGTTGCCGATGACGGTATCCCCCTTGTAGGGGAGGCTGCCCGGGGCGGGTGCGGCATGCTCCCAGCCGTTGCCGAAGATAAAGAAAGGGTAGGTGGAGAAGCCGGAGGTCTGGTGGTTGGCGCCGTTCATGATGAACTTCACCCCGCGGGCGATGGCGCAGAACTTGCCGATGATGAGCTTGTCGCCGACGAAGGGGAAGTGGTAGAGGACGTTGCGCTCGAAGCCCGCCGAATCCTCCGGGTCGTCGTAATAGGTGTAGTCACCCACCTCGATATTGGGCCCCTTGATGGTGTTCTTGATAAAACACACCTGGGGGAAGCCATTCATGGGGTGGGGATTGGCGGGATCGGGTCCGTGCATCCGGGCTCCTTGGGTTGGCCGGGCTAGAGCGCCGGGAAGTAGCAGGCGCTCATGTCGATGGGGTGATCGGGGCAGCCAGGCAGATAGAATTGCCAGCCCGCATCGGAGAAGGCGCGCAGTTCGGTTTCGACAAACTTGATGGCGAGGCTCAGGGCCTGCAGGCTGTCGATGCCGTAGATAAAGGTTTTGTCGCTCAGCCCCGCCAGCTTCACCTTGCAGCGCCAGTCACCGCTGGCGGACTTGGGATCCGGCTCGGGGGCCTTGATGGCGATCTTGAGGGTGAGCTGTTCCCCTTCGGTACTGATAGCGTCGAAGCGGGCGGTAACGATGGCGTTTTTCATCTGGCGATTCCTTTTCCGTGGTACAGCCCCTGCGGTTGCGGGGGGGCTGGCGTTCCTGATGGCTGATGAGGTGAAAACTGGACTCGTGACGGCCAGCGTAAATGAACTTGTGAGTTGAAACAATGAGATATCATTGAGCGAGGGAGGGGCCATCCGCCACTGCGAACGGTCGCAAGTCAGAGCGGCGGTGGGCGCAGGCAATCCTTGCTGGCCGAGACGTCCGCATGCTGCTAGATGTAAAGGATTGTTGGCTATGACGGCAGATTTTTCTCCGTTGCCGATGAGGGCGAGTGAGTCCTTTTAAGGCAGAATATCTCCCCCCTGTTTGACCCTAACGTACAGGAGTCTCCGTGGCGCTTTCGGTAACCCAGCTTTATGAAGTGATGGCCCAACTGCCAGATCCCATCTTCATCCTCAGTGAAGATGGTTATTACGTGGAATATATCGGCGGCATGGAGCAGCAATCCTATCACGATGGCAATCCGCTGGCGGGCAAGCAACTGGCCGATGTGCTGCCACCCGAGATGGCCATGTGGGTCAAGGCACAGGTTGCCGAGTCACTGGCGAGCGGTCAGGTGCGGGTGGTGGAGTATGAGCTATCAGCAGCCGAGGTGGGGGGGATCAATGCCGCCGTCGGGCCGCAGGGGGTACAACGCTTCGAGGGCAAGATTGCCCCGCTGCCCTCCCTCTATGACGGCAAGCGGGCGGTGGCCTGGGTGACTCGCAATATTACCCGCCAGTACGAGTTGCAGCAGCGACTGCAGCGCCAGAGCGAGACCGATCAGCTGACCGGTCTCTACAACCGCCGCTTCTTCTTCGAGCACTGCCAGCCGCTGCGGACAGGGGAGGCGCCCTGTGGCCTTATCATGCTCGACATCGATCACTTCAAGCAGATCAACGATCACTACGGCCATCAGCAGGGAGATCGGGCCTTGCAGCGATTCAGTGGCTGCATCGATGCCCTGTTGCGGGCGGACGATCTCTTTGTGCGCAGCGGCGGCGAGGAGTTTCTTATCCTGTTGCCACGGATCGATGAGGCCGGTTTGCTGCAGATGGCGGAGCAGATCCGTGCCGCTGTCGAAGCATTGCCTGCCGATCCGGTCGCCATCACGGTCAGTCTGGGCACAACCCTGGTGCAGCCGGAGGAGGAGATCAATCAGGCGCTGGCCCGGGCCGACGAGTGGCTCTATCAGGCCAAGCGGGCAGGGCGCAACCGGGTGGCACACTGCCCGGCACGCTGAGCTGATTGGTCCTGTTATTGGCAGACATCACCTTTCCTTTTGCCATAAATAAATTGGCTGACATCACTGTCAATTAGTAGAAAAGTTGGCCGTATTATTTCACTGATATTCCACAGCTTAAGGTGTTAATATTATCGGCCTGATCGCTGGTCTTATTTGTGTTGTTGGGCAACAGGATGAGGTTTTATCGGTATGTTATCAAAAGGGTTTGGATCTGGTTCTGGATGACGAATGTGACACATTTCATTGTCTTTTGAAACAATCCGATTCAAACGGTCATGAATTATTAACCTTGACCAGGTTGGCGATTTCAACGATGGTAGCGTGGCAGCTCCGTTTCCCTCCGGTGGCCCTGTTGGCTACTGGCGGCGTTGTTCTTTCACGAACAGGGCGATCTGCCATGACATATCGCCAGCCTGTTATTCGGGCCAATAAAAATAATGATGACAGACTAATAAGGTATATATTGCAATGAGTGTTTCTATTGCTGAAAAGAGTCACCCTGTTTCAAAATTGAAATGGGAGAAAAGCGATTCGGTATGGACCATGGGCTTATATGCCACTGCTGTTGGTGCCGGTACGTTATTTCTCCCTATTACTGTCGGCAGTAATTCCCCGGTTATTTTGCTGTTTATATTATTGCTGGCTTTTCCGCTTTCTTATTATTCCCACCGGGCATTGAGCCGCTTTGTGCTCTCCAGTTCCCATAAGGAGGGGGATATCACCCATGTGGTGGAGGAGCACTTCGGTGCCAGGGCGGGCAAGCTGCTGATGCTGGTCTATCTGATGGCCTTCTACCCCATCATTCTGGTTTACAGCATCTCCATCACCAATGCGATCCAGAGCTTCGTGGTACATCAGCTGGGGGATGCCGCGCTTCCCCGCGGCTTGCTGGTGCTGGGGGTGATGCTGGGTCTGCATCTGATCCTGCTGGCCGGCAAACAGATCGTGGTGTCGGCCATCAGCGTGCTGGCTCTGCCGATGGTCGCCTTTCTGATTGGCCTCTCCATCTATCTGCTGCCCCAGTGGAGCCTCTCCTATTTCACAGAGAGTCAGGCAGTGGAGTGGCGTGACCCGGCGTTCTGGAAATCCCTCTGGCTGATCGTGCCGGTGATGGTGTTCTCTTTCAGCCATGCGCCCATTATCTCCTCCTTCAGTGCGGCGCAGAAAAAGCGCTGTCAGGAGAGTGCCGACCTGCGTGCCAAGCGGATCATCAAGTACAGCAGCATGTTGATTTGCGGCAGCGTGCTCTTCTTCGTGGTGAGCTGCGTGATGAGCCTGAGTCAGGCCGAGATGGCGCTGGCCCGCACCGACAATATCTCGGTGCTGTCGGCGCTGGCGAACAAGTTTTCCAATCCGCTGATCGCCTATGTAGGGCCGCTTATCGCCATTCTGGCCATGTCCAAATCCTTCCTCGGCACCTCCATGGGGGTTAGCGAGGGGACTGTGAGCATGGTGAGCGGTGCCTGTCAGGGGCTGGGGCTCTCCCTCAAGGAGTCGACCATCGCCCGGGTGTCGTCGGTGATCCTGTTTATGGTGACCGCCCTCATCACCTATCTGAACCCCAATGTGCTCGACATCATCGAGCGCGTCAGTGGCCCGCTGATCGCGGTGATCCTGTTTCTGCTGCCAGCCTGCTCCATCTATCGCTTGCCCGCACTCAAGCGTTATCGCGGGCCGAGTACCCTTTTTGTGTTGGTGATGGGGCTGCTTGCCATCTCGGCCCTTATCTACGATCTGCTTTGACCGGGCAGTATCCCGCACAAATCCAAAAGGGCGACCATCTGGTCGCCCTTTTTCTGTGCATCGGGGTTAGCCGAGCAGGCCGGTGGCGCTCTGGCCCGCCATCAGCAAGCCGAGGGCCAGCACGCTGAACCAGACCAGGGTTGCGCTTACCAGCAGATAGCCGCTGGCAACGAACAGACCGTCCCGCTGCAACATGCCGGTGGCCAGCAGCAGGATGGCCCAGGCAGGCATGGCGTTGGTGAAGGGGATGGCGCCCAGGGGTAGCATCAGCAGCAGGGCGGCCAGCATGATCAGCAGACCGTTGCAGCGGTTGACCGTGCTGCTGCCGGTCAGCACCAGCAGACGCGGGCGGATAACGCGATCGACACGGGCCAGCAGATCTGCCCCCTTGTGCAGGGTCGGCTTGAGCTGGTCGGCGGCGAAGCGGCGCTCCATCAGGATGGCGGGTAGCCAGGGCACCCGGTTGAGGGTGATGCCTATACCGATAAAAAGGATCAGCAGGCCAAACGGGGTGCTGACACCGGGGATGGAGACCGGCAACAGAAAGGGGACGGTGAGCAGCACGCAAAACAGCAGCATGCCCTGTTCGCCCACCAGCTCCAGCATCTGGCGCAGGCTGATGTGGCTTTCGTCGATGGCGTGCGCGGTGGCCCGCAGGGTATCCGCGAGGGTGGTTTGGGGGTCGTGAAGTTGCGCGGCAACCATTCCCTGATGTCCTTCTGAGTGGTGATGACTGGTCCCTATGACCCGCTTTGGCGCCAGCATACGTGGCAGAGGTTAACCGTCGATGAATGGTGGCGGGGAGTACGGCAAGGCCACAATGGTACTGCTTTGCCGCGCCATCGATGAGTGTGATCCCCCCCATGAAAGTGATCCGGTACAGCCGCCGTTTAGGATGGGCCTAGGACGCCTCTGGTATGCTTTCTGCACAATCACACAGGGAGCAGGGGATGATGATGAAGAGAGCCGGGATAGTGATGATGGGGCTGTTGCTGCCACTGGGTCAGGCCTGGAGTAGTGAGGCAGCAACCACATCCGGTTGGCAGGTGACGCCGTTTTTCGGCTACAGCTCAGCCATCGACTTCGAGAAGAGTGACGAGGTGGTGCAGCCGGTCTCGCGCTCGGCCTCGCTCGATTCACTGCAGGGGCAGGGCTCTGGCAGTTGGGGTCTCTTTATCAGCAAGGAGGTGGATGATCCGGGCATGATCGAGCTGCTCTACAGCCATCAGTCCACCACCCTCTCTCCCGACCAGCCGGATCGCCTGACGGTGGACATCCTGCACTTTGCCGGTGCTCTGACCCTCTCTGACAACCTGATGGCGCCCTATATCGGCGCCGGGATCGGGGTGACCCGCTTTGCCGCTTACGACAGCGAGGTGACCCCTTCCATGTCGCTGGCGCTCGGGGTGCAACCGCGCCTCGCCGAGCATCTGGCGCTGCGGGCCGAGGTGCGCGGTTATGGCTCGCTGGTTAACGACAACAACCAGTTTCTCTGCAACCCGGAGCAGTGCGTGTTCAAGGTACGCGGGGAGCTGGTGACCCAGTGGCAGGCCAATCTCGGTCTTACCTTCCGCTTTTAGGCGGGGGGATTTCCCCCCATAAAACAGGGGCCCCTGGGCCCCTGTTTCAGCAGCAATGTTCCGCAGTGACCGGCAATCAACCGGCAGCTCTTCACGCCTCTTTATTAGTCGGCGTCGCCCATACCGCGCAGTTTCTACCCGCCTCCTTGGCGCCATAAAGCGCCTGATCCACCCGTTTGAACAGCGAGACGGCCGGCTCCCCGGGCTCGCGGATCCCCATCCCCAGACTGACCGTCATGGTATGGGTCGGGTCGGGGGCTATGGTGCGGGTCGCAGTGAGCAGGGTGTTGGTCAGTTGCTGCAAATCGGCTTCGTGAGCGACGGGCAGCAGCAGGGCAAACTCTTCACCACCGACACGGGCCGCCAGCGCACCCGGTGGGCAGTGCTGTTGCAACAGCTCGCCAAACTGCTGCAGCACCCGATCCCCGATATCGTGGCCGTAGTTGTCATTGATCCGCTTGAAGTGATCCAGGTCCAGCAGGATGAGGGCATGGCAAACCCCTTGCTCCAGAAACAGCTGCTGATGAAAGTAGCGCCGGTTTGGCAGCTTGGTCAGATCGTCAAACAGCGCCTGCTCTCTGAGCCGGGTATTGATATGAAAGAGGTGGTGCATGGTGCTCAGGATGCCGATGCTGCTGAGCAGGATGCCGCTGGAGCGCAGCAGATCCTCGGCATAGATGGCGAGCCAGAGCGGCTGCGCCACCAGCTCATCCATGATGTCGGCGGTGGCCCCCATGATCCACAGCATCAGACCGCAGGAGAGCATGCGGTAGGTGTGGGTGGGCAGGTGGGCGCACTGCACCACCCAGAACAGGAACAGCATGGTGAGCCAGTTGATCACCTCGAAGCCAAAGCTGACGGCGTAAAAGCGCTCGTAGGGGAAGTGGGGCAGCAGCAACAGATGAAGGGTCATGATGGCCAGCATCAATCCCCCCAGCAACAAGATGTGGGAACGATGCTCCCGATCGAGCTGATGGTAGTGGGAGAGGCTGATATCGAGACGATCAAACTGCATGGTGTTCCTCGGATTGTGCCCGCCATCACGTTGCAAACAAGGCACTGCGTAATGGTATGCCGTAGTCGGATAACAGAAACGGCTGGTCTGCCAGTGTAAACGAGTTGGCCCGCAGCGCGCGATATCGAGGGCTTCAGCTTGTGGGCTGGTTCAGGATTTGCGCATTTGTGGTGCGCCGGCCATGCCCTGCCCTGTGACAGGGCGGTTCAGTACCGGTTAGCGCAGAGCGTGCGCCATTTTGGTGCGTTAGCGATGGCTGAGATAGTTAATTTAATGATTTTTAAGGATTTAAAATTATGGCCCACTTTATGCTTTTTACATGTCAGACGGTCTCTTGCGCTCATCGGCGGCAGACGCAGTGATGAGGAAGTGGCAAGAGGCATCCCCGTGCCGGGCGCGGGTGTGATTCTGGCGGGTTGCAGCAACACCTTGCGGTTCGCCACAGATTCAATCAGGGAAACGGAGCCGGTCTTGTACCGGTACGACAGGGAAGGAGAGTGCTCTATGGTCAAAAAATGGATGATGGCGGGTCTGACGATGTTGCCTGCCTTGCTGGTTACCCCAAGTTGGGCCGAAGAGGTCGCTCAGGTACAGGCGGCGGTGGCTCCGGTTGCCGCCATGACAATCAACAAGGGTGACAACACCTGGATGCTGCTCTCGGCGGCGCTGGTGATCCTAATGTCGATCCCCGGTCTGGCCCTCTTCTACGGTGGTCTGGTACGGGCCAAAAACATGCTGAGCGTGCTGATGCAGGTCTTTACCCTGTTCTGCCTCATCTGCGTGCTCTGGGTGATCTACGGTTATTCGCTGGCCTTTACCGAGGGGGGCAATTTCTATGGCTCCTTCAGCAAGGTGCTGCTCAAGGGGGTGACCCCTGACTCCATCGCCGCCACCTTCAGCAAGGGTGTCGGGATCAGCGAGCTGATCTATGTGGTGTTCCAGGGGGCCTTTGCCGCCATCACCTGCGGCCTTATCGTGGGGGCGTTTGCCGAGCGCATCAAGTTTGCCGCCGTGCTGCTCTTCTCGGTGATCTGGTTCACCTTCGCCTATATCCCGCTGGCTCATATGGTGTGGTATTGGGCGGGTCCGGATGCCTATACCAGCGCCGAAGCCGCAGCAACCGCGACCGCAACTGCCGGGTATCTGTTCCAGCATGGTGCGCTGGACTTTGCAGGCGGCACAGTGGTGCACATCAACGCCGCCGTGGCGGGTCTGGTGGGGGCCTATCTGGTGGGCAAGCGTCTGGGCTACGGTCGTGATCCCATGACCCCCCACAGCCTGACCATGACCATGATCGGCGCCTCCCTGCTCTGGTTCGGCTGGTTCGGTTTCAACGCGGGCTCCGCGCTGGAAGCCAACGGGGTGGCTGCGCTCGCCTTTATCAACACCTGGGTGGCACCGGCTGCGGCAGCTCTGTCATGGACGTTGGCCGAGTGGGTGATGAAGGGGCGTCCCTCCCTGCTGGGTGCGGCGTCCGGAGCGGTGTCCGGTCTGGTGATGATCACCCCGGCGGCCGGGTTTGTCGGTGTCGGTGGCGCGCTGGTGATGGGTCTTGTCAGTGGTGTGGCCGGTCTGTGGGGCGTCCACGGTCTCAAGCGTCTGCTGGGGGCCGATGACAGCCTGGATGTCTTCGGTCTGCACGGGGTGTGCGGCATTCTCGGCGCCCTGCTGACCGGCGTCTTTGCCAGCCCGGATCTGGGCGGCACCGGGGTGTGGGACTATGTCACCAATCAGGTTGCCGATGGCTACTCCATTCTGACTCAGGTGAAGATCCAGGCCATCGGGGTCGGTGTCACCCTGTTCTGGTCCGGTGCCGTGGCGGCGATTGCCTTCAAGGCGGTCGACATGCTGGTGGGTCTGCGGGTGAACGGCGATGCCGAGCGGGAAGGGCTGGATGTCACCTCCCACGGCGAGAAGGCTTACAGCATGTAATCCCGAATGCCAGACAACAAAAAACCGCCGGAACCGGCGGTTTTTTTATGACTCTAAAGCTGCAAAGCCTGAGTTCACACGCTTAGTTCACGACGGCCACGTTGATGCTGCCATTGCCCTGGGTCATGCGCACGCGAGCACCCGGGGTGAAGGTGGGGCTGGCTTTCTGCACGACCACGATGGCTTCGCCGTTCTCTTTCTTGATCTCCAGCTCGACGCCGTCGACCTGGTTGAGTTTGTCGCCAGCGGCCTTGCCGGCTGCCGCGCCGGCAATGGCACCACCTGCTGTGGCGATATCACGGCCGGTGCCGCCGCCTATGGTGCTGCCCAGCAGGCCGCCGACTACGGCGCCGCCAATGGTGCCAATCAGGGAGTTCTCATCGGCCTGGATCTTCACCGGGCGGGTGGAGATGATGGTGCCATAGCTGACGGTTTGTACCTGCTTGGCACGGTCTTTGGTGTAGACATCGCCAGAGTAGACATCGCTGTTGGCGCAACCGGTGACGGTAGTGGCGGCCAGCAGGGCAATAAGGGTCATACGTTTCAACATGATGGGCCTCCAAGGCTGAATAGAATTCAAACAATCAGTTTGATGAATTGAACTTTACTCCAAGCAAGCGGGACATGAAATCGGCAAAATGTAACCAATTATGCGTTCTGTAACCGGTTTTATCCTTGAATCGCAGCTGTACTTGAGAGGGTTTTAACCAGCACAAGCCGATCCTCGCCGGGGCAGAAGTAGTCGGCGACCTCTTCAACCAGTTGATAGCCAAGACGGTAGTAGAGGCGCTGGGCCGGATTGGCCGGATCGACCGTGAGCCGCAGTTCGCTTATCTGCAGCGCCTGCTGGTTGGCCTCCATCTGGCGCATCATCCGCTCCGCGAGGCCGAAACCGCGCGCCTCGGGCAGCACCGCCAGCGAGAGCACCCAGCCTTGCGACCGCTCCTGACCAAAGCCACCCAGCACATAACCCACCAGTTGCCCCTCGTATTCGGCCACCAGCAACAACTCGGGCCATAAATCCATCGCCTGACGGAAGAAGAAGGCGGGATAGACATCTTCACCAAAGACTTTGGCATCGATCTGCCAGATGGCGTGCATGTCATTGTGGGTGGCGGTGCGTAGCAGGGGCGGGTTGTGGTGCATCAGGACTCCATCGGCAGCAAACGGATCGGCAACGCCGCTAACCTTGGGGCCAACGGCAGAAAAGGAGTCATAGGGTAGTGGTCATCCCCTGCCGGATGCAAGGGATTGGCGGTTATGGCGGCAGCGGTCTGCTGTGGGGCAGTTTGGGAGCCTTGCGAAAGCCGTCGAGCAGGTGGCGAAGGGTGAGCCAGGGGTGGCGCAGCAGCATGCGGGGGCCACTCCAGCGCATCACCTGCTGGATCTGTTTGCGCATCGCTGGCGCGTAGCAGTGGATGTTGCAGTTGGCGCAGGTGGGCTTGTGGCCGTGGCCGTGGCCGTGGCCGTAACGGCAGCGGGCGAGCCGCTGGTGGGCGAAATCTCGCAGCTTGCGACAGTGACGGCAGTGGGGATCCTGATGGTGGTGCTGGCAGTAGAGGCGGATCATGGCGCTGACCGTCCGCTGCTCGCGCACCAGTCTGGGGTGAACGCTTGCCGCTTTGCCGGTGCTGGCGTGCGCGCCCCTTGCTGGGTTGGCTTGATGAATTTTCATGGTCGCCATTTTCCTGACCAGCCCGGGCAGGGTGTTGATACAGGTCAAAAGGGGGGACAAAAAAACAGGGCCCGCAGGCCCTGTGTCATCAGATGAGGCTGGTTGCCTGCTCCAGCCAGGCGAGATCCTCACCCTCGAGCAGCGGGCTCAGGCGGCGGAACACTTCGGCGTGGTATTCGTTGATCCAGCGGAATTCGGCCGGGCTCAGCAGGCTGCGGTCGATCAGGCGGGTATCGAACGGTACATAGGTCAGACGCTCGAAGCCCAGCATCGGCAACTCGCCGATCTGCTCCAGCTCGGTCACGACTACCAGGTTCTCGCAGCGGATACCGAAGCCATCTTCGCGGTAGTAGCCCGGCTCATTGGAGAGCACCATGCCCGGTTGCAGGGCGACCATGCTCCCTTTCGGGGCGATGCGCTGGGGCCCTTCGTGGACACTCAGGAAGTGGCCGACGCCGTGGCCGGTGCCGTGGTCGTAGTTGTAACCGGCTTGCCACAGCGGCATGCGGGCCAGCACGTCGAGCTGGATCCCGGCAGTGCCGCGCGGGAAGCGGGCCTGATCCAGCGCGATATGGCCCTGCAATACGCGGGTAAACATCGCTTTCTGCTCGTCGCTCACCTCACCCACCTTGATGGTGCGGGTGATGTCGGTGGTGCCATCCATATACTGGGCGCCAGAGTCCAGCAGATAGAGGCTGTCCTGACCAAACACACGCGGGGTGCCATTGGTGTGGTGGTAGTGGCACATGGCGGCGTTGGGGCCGAGCGCGGAGATGGTATCGAAGCTCGGCTCGACGTAGTGCTCCTGCTCGCGGCGGAACGCTTCCACCTGATCGGCCAGGGTGCCTTCATCCACTCCCTCGACCTCGCCGGAGGCGACCAGCCGATCCAGCCAGGCGAGGAAGCGGGTCATGGCCACACCATCACGCAGGTGAGCGGCACGCATACCGGTCAGCTCGATTTCGTTCTTGCACGCTTTCGGCAGCATGGTGGGGTCTTGGCCAGCCACCAGAATGGCACCCGCCTCTTCCATGACGAGCTGGGTCCAGGCGTTGGCGCTGTCCGGATCGGCCAGCACCTTCTGCTGATCTTCACCGATGCGCTGCAACACATCTTCCAGCTTGTCGATGGGGTAGACGGAGACATCCTGCCCCACGTGCTGGCTGAAGGCGAAGCAGTCGATCTTGTCGGTATCGACGAAGAAATCCATGGTGGTGTTGGCGTAGAGCACGGCAAAACCGAGCACCACCGGCAGCCGCTCGATATCGCGGCCACGCAGGTTGAGCAGCCAGTTGATGGGCTCGGCCTGGGTCAGCAGCACGGCATCGAGGCCGCGCTTGCGCAGATCGGCGGCCAGCTGTTCGCGCTTGGCCTGGCTCGACTGGCCCGCCAGCTCTTCGCTGTAGAGGATGACCGGCGTCTTGGTCGGCTCGGGACGATCGCTCCAGTTCAGGTCGATGGGGTTCTGCTCGACGCGGATCAGCTCGATACCGCGCTCGGCCAGCACGGCCTTGGCATTCTTGTACCAGGTCAGGCTGTGCAGGCGGGCATCAAAGCCAACCCGGGAGCCTGATGGCAGCTGTTCGGCCAGCCACTGCACATGAGGATTTTCAATAAGGTGGAGGAATTCGAACAGTTCGGCGGGGGTTTGCATCCGCGCCTGCACCGTATAGCGACCATCGACAAAGAGGGCTGCTCGCTGGGCCATGATGATGGCGACGCCGGCAGAGCCGTTGAAACCGGTGATCCAGTCAAGCCGCTCGGCATAGGCGGGGATGTACTCGCCGAGGTGCTCATCATCGTGGGGGACGATAAAGGCGTCCAACTCCTGCATGGCCAGCTCGGCCCTGACTTGGGCGACGCGGGTTTCAATTATCTCGAAATTATTCATGTCGTTAGTGCCAGATGGTTGCTATATGAGTGTTCAGTTTTTATGGCCGCTGGCCAGGATTCGCTTGATCGACTGACCTGCCGCTTCGATATGCTGCCTGAGCAGCACCACCGCCTCGTGCTTGCGCCGGGCGCGGCACAGTTCCAGCAATTGGGCGTGTTCACGCTCCGCCTTGTCCACGCCGTCGCTGGCAAAGAGCAGCTCGAAGCGGACATAGCGGTCACAGCTCAGATTGATCTGGGCGATCAGTTCAAGTGCCTGGGGGCGACCGGCTGCCTGATAGAGGGTGGCGTGAAAGCTGTGGTTCAACTCGGCCCAATGTTCGATCTGGGTGCCTGACTCCAGGGCGTGATCAAACTGGGCGAGGATCGCCTCCGCTTGCGCGAAGGTGGCTTCCGTCATCTTGTCGACGGCGTGAAACAGGGTATCGGCTTCCAGCAGCGCTCGCAAATAAAAGAGCTCTTCAATGGCCGAGGCGTCCAGCATGGTGACCACGGCGCCGCGATGGGCTTCGAACTTCACCAGCCCCTGCGCTTCCAGCTGCATCAGGGCTTCGCGCACCGGGATGCGGCTCACTGCCAGCTCTTTGGCGATGGCATCCTGACGCAAGGGGGCGCCAGCGGGGAACTCCCCACGGAGGATCCGGCCACGGAGGTTTTCCATCACCATCTGGGTTCGGGTCTTGTAGGGTGGGGTCATGGTCGGGTCACGATTGGGCGTTACAAAATTGTATATTGTATAAAGTTTGGCTGAATCTAACCTGTCACAACAGGCAAAGGCAAGGTTTTGGCCCCTTTAACGGGGGCGATGGCGGCGTTCGGGGCTCCACAAAAACAAAAATGCCGGTCAGCGTGGCTGACCGGCATGATGTCACTGATACGAAGCGAGCCTGTTACAGCTGCGGGCCTGCCGCAACCAGACGTTTGCCTTCATCGTTATCGGTGAAGCGCTCGAAGTTCTTGATGAAGCGCCCTGCCAGATCGACGGCCTTGGCATCCCACTCGGCCTTGTCGGCGTAAGTGTCGCGCGGGTCGAGGATCGCCGGGTTCACATCGTGCAGCGCGGTCGGGATCTCCAGATTGAAGATCGGCAGCACCTTGGTCTCGGCCTTCTCGATGGAGCCATCCAGGATGGCATCGATGATGGCGCGGGTATCCTTGATGGAGATGCGCTTGCCGGTGCCGTTCCAGCCGGTGTTGACCAGATAGGCCTCTGCACCTGCCGCTTCCATCCGTTTTACCAGCTCCTCACCGTACTTGGTCGGATGCAGGGAGAGGAAGGCTGCGCCGAAGCAGGAGGAGAAGGTCGGGGTCGGCTCTGTGATGCCGCGCTCGGTACCGGCCAGTTTGGCGGTG
Organism: Aeromonas sp. 604443; assembly: GCF_049170315.1. Taxonomy (NCBI): domain Bacteria; kingdom Pseudomonadati; phylum Pseudomonadota; class Gammaproteobacteria; order Aeromonadales; family Aeromonadaceae; genus Aeromonas; species Aeromonas sp. 604443. Next base: position 15,914 of record NZ_JAAKMI010000006.1, on the reverse strand, counting down.
AAGCCAGACAGGAAGTGGTACTTGGTCTGCTCCTTGGTCAGCTTGGAGACCGGGGGCAGCACGCCGAAGGCGTCGGCAGTCAGGAAGATCACCTTGGTGGCGTGACCAGCCTTGGAGACCGGCTTGACGATGTTGTCGATGTGATAGATGGGGTAGGAAACGCGGGTGTTCTCGGTCTTGGAGCCATCATCGAAGTCGATGGTGCCATCGGCAGCAACGGTCACGTTCTCCAGCAGCGCATCGCGGCGGATGGCGTGGTAGATATCCGGCTCGGCCTCTTCGGAGAGCTTGATGGTCTTGGCGTAGCAGCCCCCTTCGAAGTTGAACACGCCGTGGTCATCCCAGCCGTGCTCGTCATCGCCGATCAGCTGGCGCTTCGGATCGGTGGATAGGGTGGTCTTGCCGGTGCCGGAGAGGCCGAAGAAGATGGCAACGTCGCCGTCCTGACCCACGTTGGCGGAACAGTGCATGGAGGCAATGCCGCGCAGGGGCAGGAAGTAGTTCATCATGGAGAACATGCCCTTCTTCATCTCGCCACCGTACCAGGTGCCACCGATGAGCTGCATTTTCTCGGTCATGTTGAAGGCAACAAAGTTCTCGGAGTTGAGACCCTGCTCCTTCCAGTTCGGGTTGGTGCACTTGGCACCGTTCATCACCACGAAGTCAGGTTTGAAGGTTTTCAGCTCTTCATCGCTCGGGCGGATGAACATGTTTTTCACGAAGTGTGCCTGCCAGGCCACCTCGGTGATGATGCGCACGGCCAGGCGGGTGTCCGGGTTGGCACCGCAGAAGCCGTCGACCACAAACAGGCGCTTGCCGGAGAGCTGTTTGGTGACTAGTCCTTTCAGATGTGACCACACTTCGGGGGTAATGGCTTTGTTATCGTTTTTACCCTGGTCAGACCACCACACAGTATCCTGGGTAGTGGCATCTTTGACGATATATTTATCTTTCGGAGAGCGGCCGGTGAAGATACCGGTGTTGACGTTGACGGCGCCCAGTTCGGTGACGACGCCGCGCTCGAACCCTTCCAGGTCAGGGCGTGTCTCTTCAGCGAAAAGCTGCTCGTAAGAGGGGTTGCGAACGATTTCCTGGCTGTTTTTGATGCCGTACTGGTCCAGTCCTAATTGTTGGGCCAGGGTGGGTTCTGCCACGATTGTCATTGTATTCTCCTGGGTTCAGAGGTTGGTAGGGTTCTATCTGACGTTCATCCTATCACTTAGGTGGTAGAGTTTAGCGATCGCCATCAAACTTTATAAAATAGGGTATTTTTTTGTTATTAAAGTTAAAGGCGGGTTTTGCCCGCCTTTAATTAGTGTAACTTGTTTGCATCATTGCCGGGAGCCCTGCTGAACAGGGTTTCGACATCGATCCCATTAAATTGGTACTGGGCGCCGCAATAATCACAATGCATGTCGATCTTGCCGAGCTCCTGCACCATATCCATGACCTCTTCCTTTTCTATCTGCAGCAGGGCACCTTCGCAGCGCTCACGGGAGCAGGTGCAGCGGAACTCGACCGCCTGCGGATCGAACACCCGTACCTTGTCCTGATGGTAGAGACGGTAGAGGATCTCTTCCGCTTCCAGACCAAACAGCTCTTCATCCTTGATGGTGCTGGTGAGCTGGGTCAGGTGCTCGAAGTCGTTGCTGTGATCCTCGCTCTGGGCGGGCAGCTCCTGCAGCATGATGCCGGCAGCGCGCGGTTCGCCCTCGTGGTAACCGGTGCGGATCCACAGCTTGGTCGCCAGCTGCTCGGACTGGGCAAAGTAGTGCTCCAGACAGCCAGCCAGGGTGTCGGCGTCCAGCGCGATGATGCCCTGATAGCGCTCGCCCTGATCCGGGGTGATGGTGATGACCAGCTGGCCGTTGCCGATCAGGCTCTGCAGCTTGTTGTCGCTCGGCAGTTCGCCTTCAAAGCGGGCCACGCCGCGCAGCTGCTGGTTGTGGTCACCGTTGATGACGGCCAGACGCACCGGGCCATCGCCCTGCAGCTGAACGGTGATGGAACCTTTAAACTTGAGGGTGGCGGTCAGCAGGCTGGTGGCGACCAGCAGCTCGCCCAGCAGTTTTTGCACCTGCACCGGGTAGTTCTGGGCTTCCACCACATGGCGGTAGGTGTGATCCAGCTGGACCAGCTCGCCACGTACTTCGTACTCTTCAAACAGATAGCGATACAGCAGATCTTGGTTGCTCATCATATGTTCCTGGGTTCTTCGGTGAGGTAAATCGGGCGGGCTGGGGTTGCGGCCAGCCCGGTATCAAATCGGGGTCGGTCAGTACTGTTTGACCTTGAGCAGCTGGCGCCGCTCCTGCTTGTCGGGGCGACGCTCCGGGCTCGGCGCAAACTGGCTGTTGAAGCGGCGCGCCTCGCTGTTTTCTGCCCGTTTTTTCAGGCTTTCGGCAGTCTCTTCATAGAGCTGCTGGGCGAGCGGTGCCGATTTGCGCTGATCGCTGATGGCCAGCACCCGCACTTCCCGCTCATCCTGCCCCTGCCAGAAGCGGATCAGCGCCCCCACTTCCACCTGTTTTCCCGGCTTGCTGCGCTGACCATTGTAGTGCACCTTGCCGCCGTCAATCTGATCCCGCGCCAGCGAGCGGGTCTTGTAGAAACGGGCCGCCCACAACCACTTGTCGAGACGAACCTCAAGGGCGCTTTCCGGATGATTGGCCATGAACCGGCTCCATAACGGGGAAAAGGGGTGGTCGATTATACCAGAGGCGGGCCGCTGGATAGAAACCGGCCGGCAGCGAAGGCGTGCCCCGCTGTTGTCCTGACCACGCAACATATGGGCAGTTTGCTGATTAACAAGGGAAAAGCGGGGGATCTGGCCGTAAGGGGTAGATTGCCTGCCATATGTTGCATAAAAGATGTCGCCCCTCGCGGGGCGCCATCGTTCAGTGCAATTGGCCGGTCAGGTCGGTGATCAGAAGCGATCCTGCGGTTCGACTTTCTTCTCCTCCTTGCCTTCGCTGTGGGCGATGGCGGTGCGGATCAGGTCAACCCCGGCACGGATAATCAGCACCCCCATGTTGACCAGCTTGACGCAGACCCACATGAAGGTGATGAGCAGGATCAGCTTGAGCACGGTCTGGAACGCTTCCAGGAAGTTCTGCTCCAGCTGGGCGGTGAGGCCGTTGGCGCTGGTCATCAGCCAGGTGTAGACCTCGCGCACGAACGGGATGCGGCTTGGCATCTCCAGCACGTCCAGTGCCGCAGGCAGGGCCTGAAAGATAACGATGCTGCCGAACAGGATCAGGATGACACCGATGGCGATGCCGAGGAAAAAGCCGAACTGTCTCATGGAGGGCTCCAGCGTTTGCTGCATGAAATTGAAGATAGCCGCCAATAGTAGGGAGTGCCCTGCTTCATCGCAATCTTCCGTGCACCGCCAGCGCGGCTGGAACGGCGGCAATCCGGCCGCTACCGTTGCCCAACTATCTGATTTCTGGGAGGCTTGTCGCCATTGTGCATAGGGAAAGCAAATTGATGTCGAGAACCCTCTTTTTACTGTTGCTGGCGCTGTTTGCCGCTCTGCCAGCCCTGAGTGCCGAACCGGCGGCTCCCTCGGCGGCGGCTTGCGCCATCCGCCATCAGGATCAACTGCTGCTGGTGCAGGATCGCATCTCCTCCCGCTACAGTCTGAGCGGCGGCTACATAGATGGCGATGAGCGCCCCGAACAGGCGGCGCTGCGCGAACTCTATGAAGAGACCGGCTTGCGGGGGGGGGTTGTGCAGGAGCTGGGTCGCTGGCAGCGGGCGGTTATCTTCGCTTGTCGCACTCTGGAACCGATTGTCGCGCAGCAAGGCGCCGCGTTTGTCTCCATCCTGAAGGCCCCCAATCTGGGTGGCGAGATCCTTAACGCCCGGCTGATCGCCATCGACCAGCTCCCCCGCGAGCAGCGCCGCTTCCCGGATCAGCTCGACTGGCTGCAAGCCAGGCTTGATCAGGTGCCGGAGAGCGAGGTGCGCTGGCAGGCCGATTTCGTGATGCAGGGCAATGCGCTGCATCAGGCCGAGATCCCGCTGATGCTGCACATGCAACAGTGGCTGGGGCCCGATGTCTGGTGGCTGTCGGTCAGCAATCTGTTTGGTTCAGGCGGCTTTCAGCTTGCCCTGATACCTTTGCTGCTCCCGCTGCTGGGGTGGCCGCGACTGCGCCAGCTGCTGTTCGCCATGCTCTGGCTCGGCTTGCTGGTGCAGGCAAGCAAGGAGGGGATCAGCTGGCCGCGCCCCTTCCATCTGCAACCTGAACTGGCAACCCAGAGTGCCCAAGGCTTTGGCATGCCGAGCGGCCATACCGCCTCGGCCTTGCTGTTCTGGGGGGCGCTGCTTGGCTGGCTCTGGCCTGCCCGGCGCGGGCTGGCCTATTCGCTGGCGCTGCTGCTGGCGCTGACCACAGGTCTGGCGCGGGTCTGGCTCGGGGTGCACTTTATCTCTGACGTAGCGGCGGGGCTGCTGATGGGCGCCATACTGCTGGCTGCTTGTCCCTGCTGGCGTACCGATGGGGGTGGGGCAGGCTGGTTGCTGCTGATTGCCGCGGCGCTGGCGCTCGGGGGAATGACCCAATCGGCCCATCTGACCGGTATCGGGCTGGTAGCGCTGGGCCTCTGGCTCGGGGGAAAGGCTGCCCTCGTTCGTGCTGGTTATCCCCCGCTGCTTACAGGGGGCGTTGTGCTGGCGGGCGGCTTGCTGATCGGTGCCGGCCTGTGGCTGTTGCCGCTGCTAACCAGTAGCTCGTTGATCATACTGCTCGGACAGTTTGTGCTCTTTTTCGGGCTGGGGCTCTGGTTGAGCGTCGGCCTCTGGTGGATACTCTCTCTCTTGAAACAAGACTCACGACCCAGGGGCGGACGCCCTGCAAGGGGAACTCTATGAATATGAAAAAAGTGGATTTGGCCAAGATAACCTTGGGGGTGCTGTTTCTCAGCCTCCTGATCATCTCCTGCTTTATGGTGCTGCGCCCCTTCCTGCCCGCACTGGTGTGGGCCACCATGATCACCATCGCTACCTGGCCACTGATGTTGATGGTGCAGCGGTTGCTGTGGGGCAAGCGTGCGCTGGCCGCTCTCTTTATGAGCCTGGTGCTATTGCTGATGTTTGTCATTCCGCTCTTTATGACACTGGCCAATGTGGCGGAGAAAGCCCCCATGCTGATCGAACTGGGGACCAATATCAGCCAGTCGCCTCCGCCCGAGCTGCTCTGGTTGCAGCAGATCCCGCTGGTGGGCGGCAAGCTCTATGACTTCTGGCAGCAAATTCTGGCGAGCGGTGGTCAGGTGCTGTTTGCCAAACTGGCGCCCTACTTCGGCCAGACGGCGCGCTGGCTGGCTGCTCAGGCCGGTAATCTGGGCATGCTGCTGGTCCACTTCCTGCTGACGGTCGGTATCTGTGGTCTGCTCTATCACTCCGGTGAAGTGGTGGCGACCGGCATTCGCCGCTTTGCCCACCGGCTGGCCGGGGATCGCGGTGACAATGCGACCGTGCTGGCTTCCCAGGCGATCCGCGCCGTGGCCATGGGGGTGGTGGTTACTGCGCTGGTGCAATCCTCGGTGGCCGGGGTGGGGCTGTGGATCGCTGGCATCCCCTACACCATGGTTCTGGTGGTGGTAATGTTCCTGCTCATCGTCGCCCAGATAGGTCCCTTTCCGGTGCTGATCTCCTGTGTCGGTTATCTCTACTGGAGCGGTGATACTACCTGGGGCACCTTCCTGCTGGTCTGGTCGCTGATCGCCGGCACAATGGACAACTTCCTGCGTCCCTTCCTGATCAAACGCGGTGCCAATCTGCCCCTCATTCTCATTCTGGTGGGGGTTATCGGCGGCCTGCTGGCGATGGGGATCATCGGTCTGTTTATCGGCCCCGTGGTGCTGGCTGTGGCTTATACCTTGCTGGATGCCTGGATCAAGGAGGGTGACCACCAGTCAGAGGCGACCCATATCGCGGCAGCGCCCAGTATAGATTGACGGTTCTATAAAAAGACGATGCAAAGAGCCGCCCGATGGGCGGCTCTTTTGTTGATGATGACAGCGTCAGGCCAGTTGTTTCATACCTGAGCCGCAGCGGTTGTTCACAGCATCTGCTTGAGGCGATAGAGCAGGTCCAGTGCCTGGCGCGGGGTGAGCTCGTCGGGGCGCAGCGCTTCCAGCTCTTCCACCACCGGATGAGGCTGCGGGGCGAGGGCCACCGGGGCCGGGCGGGTTTCACCGGCGGCTACCGGGGTGGCGCTCTCCAGCTCATGCAGTTTGTGACGGGCCTGCTGGATCACCGATTTCGGCACCCCCGCCAGTGCGGCAACTTGCAGACCGTAGGAGCGGCTGGCCGCCCCTTCCTGCACCGCGTGCATAAAGGCGATGGTGTCGCCGTGCTCCACCGCATCCAGGTGGACGTTGGCCAGCCCGCTCATCAGCTCCGGCAGGCGGGTCAGCTCGAAGTAGTGGGTGGCAAACAGGGTGTAGGCGCCGATCTTGCTCGCCAGCTGCTCGGCGCAGGCCCACGCCAGCGAGAGACCGTCGTAGGTGCTGGTGCCGCGGCCGATCTCGTCCATCAGCACCAGACTGCGGGCGGTGGCGTTGTTGAGGATATTGGCGGTCTCGGTCATCTCCACCATAAAGGTGGATCTTCCTGAGGCCAGATCATCCGAGGCTCCGATGCGGGTGAAGATGCGGTCGATGGGGCCGATGCGGGCGCTGTCGGCCGGCACGAAGGCGCCGATGTGGGCCAGCAGCACGATCAGCGCGGTCTGGCGCATGTAGGTCGATTTACCGCCCATGTTGGGGCCAGTGATGATCAGCATCCGCCGCTCCCGCTCCAGCCGGATGGGGTTGGCAATGAAGGGGTCGGTCATCACCTGCTCCACCACCGGATGGCGGCCCGCCTCGATGATGATCTGATCTTCGTCGATGAGGGTGGGGCAGCGATAGTCGAGGGTCTCGGCCCGCTCGGCCAGGTTGGCCAGCACGTCCAGCTCCGCCAGCGCGGCAGCAGACTCCTGCAGATCGCCAAGGTGCGGCAGCAGGGCATCGAGCAGCTCCTCGTAGAGGCGTTTCTCCAGCGCCAGCGCCTGCGCCTGGGCGGTGAGCACCCGATCCTCGTACTTTTTCAGCTCGTCGATGATGTAGCGTTCGTTGTTCTTGAGGGTCTGGCGGCGGATGTAGTGGGCCGGCACCAGATGGCTGTTGGCGCGGCTAACCTCGATATAGAAGCCGTGCACCTTGTTGTAACCCACCTTGAGGGTGTTGATGCCGGTCAGCAGCTTCTCCCGCTCCTCGATGCGGGCGAGGCTGGCGGTGGCGCCGTTGGCGAGATCCCGCAGTTCGTCCAGCTCGGCGTTGAACCCTTCACGGATCACGCCGCCATCGCGGATCAGCACCGGCGGCACCTCCATCACGGCGCGCTCCAGCAAGTCCAGCAGCTCGGGGAAGGTGCTGGCCCGCTCGCGCAACTGCTGCACCGCTTCGTGCTCGCTCTCCGCCAGCAGGCGCTGCAGTTCGGGCAGCTGGGCAAAAGCCTGCCGCAGCCGGGTGAGATCGCGCGGACGGGCCGAGCGCAGTGCCAGACGCGCCAGCACCCGCTCCACATCGCCGACCTGACGCAGCAATCCGCCCAACTCGTCATAGAGGTTCTGCTCGATAAGCGTATGGATGGTGCTCTGGCGACCTTTCAGGATCACCCGATCGCGGATCGGCTGGTGGATCCAGCGCTTGAGCAGCCGGCTGCCCATCGGCGTGGCGGTGCAGTCCAGCACGGCGGAGAGGGTGTTGTCGTGACCGCCGGCCAGATTCTGGGTCAGCTCCAGATTGCGGCGGGTGGCGGCATCCATGATGACCGCGTGATCCGGCTGCTCGAGGCGCACGCTGCGAATGTGGGGCAGGGCGGTGCGCTGGGTGTCCTTGACGTACTGCATCAGGCAGCCGGCGGCGCACAGGGCGGTCTCGCTCTGTTCGACGCCAAAGCCCACCAGATCCTGGGTACCGAACTGCTGGCACAAGAGCTTGCGGGCGGTGCCGAGCTCGAACTCCCACTCCGGGCGTCGGCGCAGGCCGCGGCGCCCCTCGACGTGGTGCAGGAAGGCGAAGGATTCGGGGTAGAGCAGCTCCGCCGGATTGGTGCGCTGCAGCTCCGCCAGCAGGGTCTCTTCTTTCTCGAACTGGTTGATGAAGAAGCGGCCGGAGCCGATGTCCATGGTGCCATAGCCGAAGCGGCGGCCATCGTGATAGACGGCGGCGATCAGGTTGTCCTGCCGCTCGCTGAGCAGCGCCTCGTCGGAGACGGTGCCCGGGGTGATGATGCGAATGACCTTGCGCTCCACCGGCCCCTTGCTGGTGGAGGGATCCCCCACCTGTTCGCAGATGGCGGCAGATTCGCCGAGCTGCACCAGCTTGGCCAGATAACCCTCGATGGCGTGATAGGGCACGCCTGCCATCGGGATGGGGCTGCCGGCCGACTGGCCGCGCTTGGTCAGGGAGATATCGAGCAGCTGGGAGGCCTTGCGGGCATCGTCATAGAACAACTCGTAGAAGTCGCCCATCCGGTAGAACAGCAGGATCTCCGGGTTCTCGGCCTTGAGGGTCAGATACTGCTGCATCATGGGCGTGTGGGCGCTGAGATTGGCGCTTGGCGCGGCGCCAGTAGCTTGGTGTTGTGCGGTCATGTTCTATTCCAGAAGGGGCCTCTGCGGGCCCGGGTCTGCGGTGATGAGCCTTGAGCTTGATGGCGCCATTCTACACATAAGCGCCGCGCCGGGGGAGGTTGGCTCACACCACCATTTGGCTGATGCGAGTCATCAGCCTTGTGACAATCAGCTCAGTTGCGAGGGGCTGCGGCGGGATCGCATAATGTGCCCTTTCCACGAATCAGAAGGAGCTGTGATGAAACTGGACGCAGAGATAGAGCACCTCGCCATCGAGCTGGGGCGGGCCCTTGGTCAACGGGGCTGGCTGGCTGCGACAGCCGAATCCTGTACCGGCGGCGGGGTGGCCAGCGCCATCACCGACATCGCGGGCAGCTCCGGCTGGTTCGATCGCGGATTTGTCACCTACACCAACGAGGCCAAGCAGCAGATGTTGGGGGTGAGCAGCGATAGCCTTGAACAGCATGGTGCAGTGAGCGAGGCTGTGGTGCTGGAGATGGCCCGCGGCGCGCTGGCGCACTCGTCTGCCTCCATCAGCGTTGCTATCAGTGGTATCGCCGGCCCCGGCGGCGCCACCGAGGGCAAGCCGGTCGGCACCGTCTGGTTCGCCTGGGCCGACAGCAATGGCCGCCACCACTCCCTGCTGGCCCGCTTCGACGGGGATCGCCGGCAGGTGCGCCAGCAGGCGGTGAGACAGGCCTTGTCGGGTCTGTTGGCCCTGCTCAGATAAATTGGGCTTGATACTGTATGAATAGACAGTATACTTAGCCCAACTTCATTTTTTACTCACGATTTCCAGCGGAGATTGGCATGGATCAGAACAAACAGAAGGCACTGGCGGCTGCGCTGGGTCAGATTGAAAAGCAGTTCGGCAAAGGCTCCATCATGCGTCTGGGCGACAGCAAGACCATGGATATTGAAGCCATCTCCACCGGCTCCCTCTCTCTGGACGTGGCGTTGGGGATCGGTGGTCTGCCGTGCGGTCGTATCGTCGAGATCTACGGCCCGGAATCTTCCGGTAAAACCACGCTGACCCTGCAGGTTATCGCCGAAGCCCAGAAGAAGGGCAAGACCTGTGCCTTCGTCGATGCGGAGCACGCGCTGGATCCCATCTATGCTGCCAAGCTCGGCGTCAACGTTGACGACCTGCTCATCTCCCAGCCGGATACCGGTGAACAGGCGCTGGAGATCTGCGACATGCTGGTGCGCTCCAACGCCGTTGACGTCATCATCGTCGACTCCGTGGCAGCCCTGACTCCGAAAGCGGAAATCGAAGGCGAGATGGGTGACTCCCACGTTGGCCTGCAGGCCCGTCTGATGTCCCAGGCGCTGCGCAAGCTGACCGCCAATATCAAGAACGCCAATTGCCTGTGCATCTTCATCAACCAGATCCGGATGAAGATCGGCGTCATGTTCGGTAGCCCGGAGACCACTACCGGTGGTAACGCGCTCAAGTTCTACGCCTCCGTGCGTCTGGATATCCGTCGTACCGGCGCCATCAAGGAAGGCGACGAAGTGGTCGGTAACGAGACCCGCGTCAAGGTAGTGAAGAACAAGGTAGCTCCTCCCTTCAAGCAGGCCGAATTCCAGATCTTCTACGGTGCCGGCATCTCCAAAGAGGGCGAGCTGGTGGATCTCGGCGTCAAGCACAAGCTGATCGACAAGGCGGGTGCCTGGTACAGCTACAACGGCGAGAAGATTGGTCAGGGCAAGGCCAACGTGATGAAGCTGTTCGCCGAGAACAAAGCGCTGGCTGGCGAAGTGGAAGCCAAACTGCGCGAGCTGCTGCTCTCCGGTGCTGTACCTGTCGATGACAAGGCTGCACCGGTTGAGGCAGACGAGTTCGATGCCGAAAGCGAACAAGAGTTCGAATAAGGAACAAAGGAAGGCCGGGTAGATACCCGGCCTTGTTATTTATGATGGTAGATGAATCCGTGACCGAACCGCTCGAGCCCGCCGAGCCGACCTTTGCCGAACAGCTGGCCGCTGCCCGTGGCTATGCCATGCGCAGTCTGGCCCGCCGCGAGAGTGCCGAGTCGGAGCTGACCAGACGCCTGCGCCAGCAGGGCTATCAGGAAGAGGTGATCGAGGCGGTGGTCGACTACTGCCGCGGTTACAACTGGGTCAATGACGAGCGATATGGTGCCATGGCGGTGCGGGCCGGTGCCGCCAAGGGACATGGCCCGCTCAAGATCCGTTTCGACCTGCGCCGCAAGGGGTTGGACGATGGCCAGATCGATGCCGCCTTCGAGCAACCCGAGCTGGACTGGTTCGAGCTTGCCTTCGAACTGTTGGAGCGACGGGCAAAAATTGCCGATCTGGCCGATTTCAAGCTGCGGATGAAGTGGCTCAAATATCTGCTGGGGCGCGGCTTTACTCAGGATCAGGCCCGTTATGCCATCTCGGCCCTGCAGGAGCGGGAAGAGTAACGCCACTGCGTGGCAAAAGTCGTTTCACCTCTCCTTGTGGCAGGTTTTTCCTGCCGGCTCAGTAGGTTGCGAGCGCAATTCCGAAAAAGCCGCCTTTTGTTCATCTCATCCCTCTTTATGCGCTACTTTTTTGCGTCTCGACAGTGAAAAAAGCCACCGTGGGCAGCGACGCTCTTTTCTGGCCCGTTTATGTGCGCTTTTTCACCCGTGGCGGCCCTGTCCGTTTTACTTTACCCCGCAGAAAACTTACATTAATGCGGTTAAAAGTCCGTATTCGAATCAAGCAGGATTTTCCATGTATATGTCCACGTCAGAGATTCGCGCTGCGTTTCTCGAGTATTTCCGTTCCCAGGGGCACCAGGTTGTCTCCTCCAGCTCGCTGGTACCGCATAACGACCCGACCCTGTTGTTTACCAACGCGGGTATGAACCAGTTCAAGGACGTGTTCCTTGGCGCAGACAAGCGTGCCTACAATCGCGCGACGACTTCCCAGCGTTGCGTGCGTGCCGGTGGTAAGCACAACGATCTGGAAAACGTCGGCTATACCGCTCGTCACCACACCTTCTTCGAAATGCTGGGCAACTTCAGCTTCGGTGACTACTTCAAACAGGATGCCATCAAGTTTGCATGGGGCTTCCTGACCGAGGTGCTGCAACTGCCGAAAGATCGCCTGCTGGTGACCGTCTACGCGACTGATGATGAAGCTTTCGATATCTGGGAAAAAGAGGTCGGTGTCCCGGCCGATCGCATCGTGCGCATCGGTGACAACAAGGGTGCCCCTTACGCTTCCGACAACTTCTGGGCGATGGGTGATACCGGCCCGTGCGGTCCTTGCACCGAGATCTTCTATGACCACGGCGATCACATCTGGGGTGGCCGTCCCGGCTCACCGGAAGAGGATGGCGACCGTTTCATCGAGATCTGGAACGTGGTGTTCATGCAGTTCAACCGTCAGGCTGACGGCACCATGGAGCCGCTGCCGCGTCCGTCCGTGGATACCGGCATGGGTCTGGAGCGTATCTCCGCCATCATGCAGGGCGTGCACTCCAACTACGAAATCGACATCTTCCAGGCGCTGATCAAGAAAGCGGCCGAGATTGTCGGCACTACCGATCTGAGCAACCAGTCCCTGCGCGTCATCGCTGACCACATCCGCTCCTGCGCCTTCCTGGTGGCAGATGGCGTGATGCCGTCCAACGAAGGTCGTGGCTATGTGCTGCGCCGCATCATCCGCCGCGCCGTGCGTCACGGTCGCAAGCTGGGCGCTACCGATGTCTTCTTCTACAAACTGGCTGCCGAGCTGGCAGTGCAGATGAAGGATGTCGCTGCCGAGCTGATCGCCCAGCTGCCGCTGGTCGAGCGCGTGCTGCGCATCGAAGAGGAGCAGTTCGTCCGCACGCTGGATCGCGGTCTGCTGCTGCTGGAAGACGCTCTGGCCAACCTGGGCGATGCCAAGGTTATTCCGGGTGAAGTGGTGTTCAAGCTCTATGACACTTACGGCTTCCCGGCCGACCTGACTGCCGACGTGGTGCGCGAGCGCGAGATCGGCATCGACGAAGAGGGCTTCAAGGCCGAGATGGAGAAGCAGCGTGCTCGTGCCAAGGAAGCGTCCAGCTTCGGCGTGAACTACAACGAGATGCTCAAGCTCGACTTCGAGACCCCCTTCACCGGTTACAAGACCCTGAGCGAGCGCACTCGCGTGGTCGGCATCTACAAGGGTGTGGAAGAGGTGAGCGGTCTGATTGCCGGTGACGAAGCAGTCATCGTGCTGGAAGAGACCCCCTTCTACGCCGAGTCCGGCGGCCAGATTGGCGATAGCGGGATCCTGAAAGTGGACGACGGCATCTTTGCCGTGACCGACACCCTGAAAGCGGGCAAGGCGATCATCCACAAGGGCTACATGGAGCTGGGCACCCTGGAGAAAGGGGCCGAGGTTGAGGCCGTGGTGGACGCTGACCGTCGTCAGGCCATCGCCCTGAACCACTCCGTAACTCACCTGCTGCACGCTGCCCTGCGTCAGGCTCTGGGCGAGCACGTCACCCAGAAAGGTTCTCTGGTTGGAGCCGAGCGCATGCGTTTCGACTTCTCCCACTTCGAGGGGCTGACCATGGCGACCATTCGCCGGGTCGAGGAGCTGGTCAACAACCAGATCCGCGCCAACCACGAAATCACCACCCAGCTGATGGATCTGGAAGCGGCCAAGTCCGCCGGTGCCATGGCGCTGTTTGGTGAAAAATATGAAGACGACGTGCGTGTTGTGCGCATGGGCGACTACTCCACCGAGCTGTGCGGCGGTACTCACGCCAAGCGCACCGGTGATATCGGCTTCTTCAAGATCATCGCCGAGAGCGGTATCGCTGCTGGCGTGCGCCGTATCGAAGCGGTGACCGGCAAAGCGGCCATCGACTTCATGCATCAGGTTGGCGAGCAGATCGAAGAGGCTGCTGCCCTGGTGAAAGGCGACCAGTTCTGCATCGCCGACAAGGTTCGCCAGATGCTGGACAAGGCCAAGATGATGGAGCGCGAGCTGGAGCAGCTCAAGGCCAAGCTGGCCGCTCAGGCCGGTAACGACCTGCTGGGTCAGGTGATCGAGATCAACGGTCAGAAGGTGCTGGTTGCAGCGCTGGAAGGGGCCGATCCGAAATCCCTGCGCGGCATGCTGGACGAGCTGAAGAACCAGATGAAGTCCGGTGTTGTGCTGCTGGCAACCTGTGCCGACGGCAAGGTCAACCTGATCGCGGGCGTCACCAACGACCTGACCGGCAAGGTCAAGGCCGGTGAGCTGGTCAATCTGGTTGCCCAGCAGGTGGGTGGCAAGGGCGGTGGCCGTCCGGACATGGCACAGGCGGGTGGTACCCAGCCTGAGGCGGTGCCGGCAGCGCTGCAATCCGTTCACTCCTGGCTGGAAGAGCGCCTGTAATCGGGCGAGGTGATCTGTGGCACTCTATGTACAGAAGTACGGCGGCACCTCGGTCGGCACACTGGAGCGGATCGAGGCGGTAGCTGAGCGGGTCGAGCAGACCCGCGCCCAGGGACACGACGTGGTGGTGGTTGTCTCCGCCATGTCGGGCGAAACCAACCGGTTGCTGGGCATGGCCCAGCAACTGGATCCTGATGCCAACCGGCGCGAGATGGATGTACTGGTCTCCACCGGTGAGCAGGTCACCATAGCGCTGCTGGCCATCGCGTTGAACAAACGCGGTTGCCCGGCGGTCTCGATGACTGGCGATCAGGTACGGATTCACACCGATTCCGCCTATGGCAAGGCGCGCATCACCCACATCGACACCGAGCTGGTTCATGCCGAACTGGCTGCGGGCAAGGTGGTGGTGATCGCCGGTTTCCAGGGCCGTGACGAGCATAACGCCATCACGACGCTGGGCCGCGGCGGTTCGGATACCACGGCGGTTGCCGTGGCGGCGGCCATCAAGGCCGATGAGTGCCAGATCTTTACCGATGTGGATGGGGTATACACCACGGATCCGCGCATCGAGCCCAAGGCTCGTCGTCTCGACACCATCACCTTCGAGGAGATGCTGGAGATGGCCAGTCTCGGCGCCAAGGTGCTGCAGATCCGCTCGGTGGAGTTTGCGGGCAAGTACCGCGTCCCGCTGCGGGTGCTGTCGAGCTTTGTCGACGGAGAGGGAACCTTAATCACATATGGAGGTGAGAGGATGGAAGCTCCCCTGGTATCCGGGATCGCTTTTAACCGCAACGAGGCCAGCCTGACCATTCTGGGTGTGCCGGACAGACCGACCGTGGCTGCGCAGATCCTGAACCCGATCAGCGACGCCAACATTGATGTCGACATGATTGTGCAAAATACCCTGGGAGATGGCACCGCCGACTTCACCTTCACGGTGAATCGTGACGACTACCGCCGTGCCCGTGCGCTGCTGGAGGAGACCGCCACTGAGCTGGGAGCCTCCTGCGTGCAGGGGAATGGCGAGATTGCCAAGGTCTCCATTGTCGGTGTCGGCATGTGGAACCATCCCGGTGTTGCGCGCACCATGTTCAAGGTATTGGGCGAGGAGGGGATCAACATGCAGTTGATTTCTACCTCTGAAATCAAAATCTCGGTGGTGATTGACGAGAAGTATCTGGAGCTGGCGGTGCGGGCCCTGCACGCCGCTTTTGGATTGGATCAAGCGCCCCAAGAGCAGCCTTTGGGCTAACAATCGCTGATTGATTTAGTTTCAACCATTTACCATATCGGTATCTTTGTAAGATAATGTCGCATATCGATATAAAAACAAAACAGGATACAGGAGCAAGCGAATGCTTATTTTGACTCGTCGTGTAGGGGAAACCCTGATGATTGGTGATGAAGTGACTGTCACCGTACTGGGCGTTAAAGGTAACCAGGTCCGTATCGGTGTTAACGCGCCGAAAGAGGTCTCCGTACACCGCGAAGAGATCTACCAGCGCATCCAGGCCGAGAAAGTTCCGGGCCAACCGGGCTTCTAAGCCACTTTCATGGCTGTGACAAGGCGACACCTCATGTGTCGCCTTTTGTTTTTCCGGCCCCCTGAAATTGCCCTGCAGGGCGCGAAACTGCGGGATAAGTGCCGATATTGTTTGAATATTCCACGCTTTGACCAAATGCTGAGCGAACGCACTTTTTTCTCCAAAAAAGTGTTTGACTAAAAATCCCTGTGAAGTATTATCAGCCCCGCAAACGGAGAGGTGGCCGAGAGGCTGAAGGCGCTCCCCTGCTAAGGGAGTATGCGGCTTATACCCGCATCGGGGGTTCGAATCCCCCCTTCTCCGCCATTTGCGCCCGTAGCTCAGCTGGATAGAGTACCTGGCTACGAACCAGGTGGTCAGAGGTTCGAATCCTCTCGGGCGCACCA
>NZ_JAAKMI010000005.1:0-292206 GCF_049170315.1 Aeromonas sp. 604443 | reverse complement strand
GTTCACCGTGAAGGCGGACGTGACCGACCAGGCGGGCAACCCGGCGAGCGACAAGGAAGAGGCGATCCTGGACAGCGTAGCTTCCTCAGCACCGACCGTGACCATCGTTGATGACACGAATAATGACCAAATGCTGACCAAGGCCGAGATTGGCAATGATCAGATCCAGGTACGTGCCGGGATCAATCACGCAGACCTGGTTGCGGGCGGCAAGGTGACGCTGACTATCAACAATGGCGGGGTGAACAGCACTGTCCAATTGACGCTCAAGGCCGATGGCACCCTGCTGTCAAGCAATGGCAAGAGCTACGGCTATCAGAACGGCACCATCAGCTGGACGGAAACGACCCCGGCCAACGGCAAGTCGCTGACGGTGACGGCGATCCAGACCGACAAGGCGGGCAACGTCTCACTGCCGGGCAGCGACAACGCGCAGATCCTGAATGAAGCGCCGGAGACGGCGAACAAGCAGGCAAACGGCCAGGAAGATGCAGCCAGCATCGCCATTCCGACCCTCAGTGGCAGCGACATTGATGGCAACGTGGTGAGTTTCACTATCAAGAGCCTGCCTGCCAACGGCATCCTCTATCTGAACGGTGTGGCGGTGACCGTGGATCAGAGCATTGCGGTGGCGGACGCCGGCAACCTCACCTTCACTCCGAATGCGAACTGGAACGGCAACACCAGCTTCGACTATGCGGCGGTAGACAACGACGGCGCCGTGGATGCGAGTCCCGCAACCGTGACCATCAAGGTGGATGCGGTCAACGACCTGCCGACGCTGACCATCTCCAACGGGGTTATCGTCTCTGAAGAGGGGTTGGCAAACGGCATTGCCGACACGGTCGGCAATCCGGATACCACCAATGCCATCAAGGCGTCCGGTACCCTCTCGGTGGGCGACATCGACAGCAGCACACTCAACATTTCCCTGAATGGACCGGCCGGGCTGACGTCCGGTGGGGCAAAGGTCCAGTGGAGCTGGGATGCGGGCAGCAAGACGCTGGTTGGCTACACAGGGGTGATTGGCGGCGCCGATTACAAGGCTGTGG
Source organism: Aeromonas sp. 604443 (assembly GCF_049170315.1). NCBI lineage: Bacteria > Pseudomonadati > Pseudomonadota > Gammaproteobacteria > Aeromonadales > Aeromonadaceae > Aeromonas > Aeromonas sp. 604443. The sequence continues at coordinate 291,154 of NZ_JAAKMI010000005.1, read as the reverse complement.
TCGAGGTCAAGCTGACGGCACCCAATGCCAGTGGAAAGGGTGAGTGGACCTATGACGTGACCCTCAAAGGTCCCCTCGACCACGGGGATACGACCTCGGAAGACAAGTTGTCGTTCCAGCTGGATGTGGAGGTCTCCGATGGCAGCGGCGTCACCAAGGACAAGCTGGATGTCAGCGTTGAGGACGACTCCCCCATTGCTGACAACAGCGATGCCGTTTCCGTGGTGAAGACCGATATTCCGAACGTGCTGACCGGGCTCTTTGACCTGACCAAGTACAGTGGCAACCAGAGCACTCTGAACATGGCGGGCTTTACTATCAGCGCCCTGGGCTTCAAGTCGGCAACAGACTCCTCACTGGTAACGGCGGTGGTCAACGGTTCCAGCTCGGGGCTGGGGGTGGCCAGCGGAGCTGCGCCTTACCACAACCTCGCCAACGAGATTGACTTCCGTCACTTTGCCGACGGATCGTCCGCCTCCGAGCAGCTGATCGTCAGGCTGGATGCGGGCAAGGTTGCCTACGGCGCCAACATCAAGTTCAGCAAGATGTTTGGCGGCGAGCTGGAGAGCGGGGTCGTGGAGTTCTATCGCGGTGGTGTACTGATCAGTACCCTGGTATTCAACTCCAACGCATCGGGTGGGGAGTTCAACCAGAACTTCCAGGTGCAGCAGGGTGGCTTTGATACCATGGTGATCAAGGCGACCAACAACGGCAGCACCAATACCTCCGACAACAGCGACTTCACCGTACAGAGCATCGAGTTCCTCGGTTCCAACACGGCGCAGGCAATCGCCTATGGTTCTGGCACCGTGACCCCGCAGTGGGGGGCGGATGGCAAGGGCTCCATCGGGCTGGTAATGGACCCGGCAACCTTCGAAAATGGTCTGCGAACGGCTTCCGGTTCTGCCATCGCCATCACCGCCAGCGGCGCTAATACCCTGGTCGGGAAGGATGCGGACGGCAACCTCATCTTCAAGCTGGAGTTTACACCGGCCACAGGCAAGTGGGAGTTCTTCCAGTATCAGCGCATGTCCAAACCTCTGGGTGATGGCGACATCGACTTCCAGGTCCGGGTGGTGGATGGTGACGGCGACGCCAGCATTGGCTCCTTTGCAACCAAGCCTCTCTTCACGCCGCTGGTTCAGGGAGTCTCCAGCGAGAGCGTAACCGAAGGGGGCAATCTGCTGCACAAAGTCACCCTGTCAGATGCAACCCAGGAAGCGACTGAATACGATTTCGCCATTCGTGGTTCGGGCAACAACCCCGCCTCCAACCAGGATTGGGGCAATGCCCAGTTCAGCAATGGTGTGACCTATAACAGCACTACCGGCAAGATCACGGTACCAGCCGGCGTGTCGGACTTTACTGTGACCATCCCGACGGTGAACGATCGCTTGGTCGAAACGAACGAGACCCTCTCGGTGACCATCGGTGGGCAGAGCGGGACCGGCACCATAGTGGACAACGATCGGGCGCCGGTGACCACGGGTGGCTACAGTGCCGGCAAGGAGGACGCGCCACTGGTGCTGAAGTGGGCCCAGTTTGGTGCCAGCGATGATCAGGCCGCTTCTGACCTGAGCGTGCAGATCAACACCCTGCCGCTGAGCGGCAAGCTGGAATACCTGAACGCTGCTGGTCAGTGGATTGCAGTGAAGGTGGGGGATCTTGTCTCCTACGCCGATATCGACAGCGGCCATCTGCGCTTTGTGCCTAGTCTCAATGAATCCAGCAGCAATGCCCTCAATGGTGGCGGTACGACGACGGGCAACCAGCAAGGGGACTACGCCACTCTGGGTTACCAGATCAGCGATGCTGCCAACCTGAGTAACTCAGGCAAGCTGGTGATCGATATCACGGCGGTCGCGGACAAGCCGGTGGTCGACATCAGCCTGACCGGCAACGGCGTCCCGCTTTATACCCAGTACCCGTCGTCCGGCATCTCCACCGGGGCGTTCCAGAGCAGCAACTTCAACAAGGGCAACTTTGGCATCACCAATAGTCTGACCGACAGCACCACCAGTCAGGATCAAGTGGTGGGCGGCAACGGCAATGACTATATCGTCAGCGTGAAGGGCGGCGGCGATTACTTCGTCGGCGGTGCTGGCAATGACGTGCTGGTCGGTGGCAACTCCACCTCAGGTGACACCCTCGACGGCGGTACCGGCAACGATATCCTGGTGGCCGGATTGGGTGGCGACACCCTGTTTGGCGGCGCCGGTACCGACCTGGCCGTACTGATGGGCTCGCGTGCCAACTATGTCATCGAGCGCAGAAGTGACGGCGGTTTCAACTTCCTGGTGAAGGAGAACGGCGTCACCATCAGCAAGTCGCTCTACGACATCGAGTTGGTGCAGTTTGATGACGGCATTTACCAGTTCAACCAGACCGACGGCACCCTGACGGCGGTACAGCCGAGTGTGGTGGATTACCCGCTCGAGATCACTGCTTCCCTGACCGACCGTGATGGTAGCGAGCAGTTCGACAGCCTGGTGCTGACCGGCATGCCGACGGGGTCGACCCTCTATCAGGGCTCCACCGTGCTAGGTACCGTGGGGGCCGATGGCACGCTGACGCTGACCGGTCTGTGGAACCAGAGCGCGTTGGACGTCAAACTGACCGGTCTGACCCTGCGGGTGCCGGGCAGCAGTGCCGGCCAGTTCGACCTCAAGGTAGAAGCCATTGCCAAGGAAGTGGCGACCGATCAGACCAGCAGTGCATCGGATCAGGATTCGATCCGCATGAGCTACTTCCTTTCCACCGAAGGGGAGCCGGGCGATCAGAACCGCACCTATGGCAACGAGCACAATATCGTGGTCGGGGATCTGGATGGCAGCGTGGTACTGCCGGGCCAGAACTACAACATCGCCTTTATGGTCGACAGCTCGGGCAGTATCGGCACCAGCGCCATGAACACCATCAAGAGCCAGTTGGCACAGATCTTCGCCAGCCTCAAAGCGAGCGCAGGTAGCGAAGGGGCTGGTACAGTCAACATCATGCTGGTTGACTTTGATGCTCTGTCGAATGCCAGTATTAGTGTGAACCTGAAAGACAGCAATGCCTTGAATCAGCTGCAGGCTGTAATCGATTCCATGAGTAGCGGAGGGGGGACCAACTATGAAGATGTGTTCAAGACGGTTGCTAACTGGTTCAGTAGTTCTACGGCTCAAAGTAACAGTAATGCCAAGAATCTGTCCTATTTCATTACCGATGGTCAGCCAACTTATTACCTCGGTAACGAAGGCTCCAACCCGAGGGTATTGAATTTCTCAGGTAGCAGCTATGACGTCTATCTCAACAGTCTGCTTGGTGGCACCTATATTCCGGGTCGGGTATATAGCTCCAATGGCTACACCATCATCGACAGCGCTGGCCGAGTGTATGCCGATGGTAGATACAGCAACCCGATCGGTTTTATGCGTCCGGATGGTAGGGGGGGATATACCTACTCAACACTGGATGGTGATGGCGGCACTACCTCCAGCTCAACTATCAATAACTCGGTAGCAGGTTTTGGGCTGCTTACTGGGATGGGGGTTACGGTAGAAGCGATCGGACTGGGGGCCAACATCTCCTACAACGATCTCAAGTCCTATGACTCTGACGGCGTCATCATGACCGGCGTCAACGCCAGCGATTTGGCCAACGCCATCTTGGGCACCTCGGTGAATAACCTGCCGGGCAGTGACCGGATCGACGGCGGTGCTGGCGACGACATCCTGTTCGGGGATGCCATCCACTTCGCCGGTATCAACGGTGAAGGCTACGCGGCCATCAAGCAGTATGTGGCCGGCAAGCTGGGCGCAGGCTCGGTGACCGATGCCCAGGTCCATGACTACATCACGGACCATGCCAGCGAGTTCGATCAGTCCTCCAGCAATGACAAGGCGGACGTGCTGATTGGCGGGGATGGCAACGACATCCTGTTCGGTCAGGGTGGCGATGACTTCCTGTTCGGTGGTGCCGGCAACGACATCCTGTTCGGTGGTGCCGGCAACGACACCCTGTATGGCGAGAGCGGCAACGATACCCTGTACGGTGGCAGCGGCAACGATACCCTGTTTGGTGGTATTGGCGACGATAACCTGATCGGTGGTCTGGGCAATGACATCCTGGTTGGCGGGCTTGGCAATGACATTCTCAAGGGGGATAGCGGTGCCGATACCTTCACCTGGCTGCAGGGCGATACCGCCGCAGGCAGCGTTGCCAAGGATTACGTGGTCGACTTCTCCAAGGCGGAAGGTGACAAGCTGGATCTGAGCGACCTGTTGGATCACGACGGTTCTCGTAACCAGAACGATCTGAAGAGCCTGCTGTCGGTGTTCCAGGACAATGAAGGGGTACATCTACAGGTCAAGGAGAGCAGTACTGCGTCGGTGACTCAGGAAATAGTGCTGATGAACCATACTTTCGATAGTCTGACGGGGGGGGCAGGTACTACTGCCAACCAAGTGATCGATTACATGTTGACCAACAACATGCTCGATATCGACAAGTAAGCCCAACTCGGGACAGTAAAAAAGCGGCAGAGCAATCTGCCGCTTTTTTTATCTTGGCAGGGAGGCGAAATTAGTTGCCGAGTGTGGCAAACAGGCTCTGCTCAAGGGTGCCGCGGGAGACGCAGACCGGCTTGATGGACGGGGCTGATACGCGCTCGCCTGAGGATTCCACAAAGAACAGCTCGGTGTTGCCTTTGACGTTGACGGTGGCCACGCTGCTGTTGCCGCTCTGGGTGATGATCAGGTTGATCTGCAGGTCAGGGTTGCCCAGTGCTACTTTGGAACCCATGGTGCCACAGTCCAGCCACTCAAGTCCGTCGGCCGACTGGTTGACATTGGCGGTCATCAGGCCGGCACCGCGCTGACTGTTTTCGATGGTGAGGCCGTGGTCGGTGAACCACTTTTCGGCGCGAGCCCACACCAGATCCACCGGGATCGCCATCTCCTGGGTATTGTTGGTCGCCTTGGCGACCGGCGGGTTGTAGCGATACTCCTCACCACCGTTATTGTCGCCAGCACAACCTGCCAGCAGCAGCGCCAATGCGCACCCCATCATCTTTTTCATCTTGCTTCTCTCGTCCATTTATCAGGCCATTGGCCAACCGGTGCCTATTATCACCTGAGCGACAACCTCTGTCAGCATGCGTGCTGCATCGGTGTAAACGGAGGGGTTACCGGGGGTGCTTTACAAAATTGGTTTGCTATCATAGATTTGCTCGAAATTCCTCCATAAGCGCCCCTGTGACCAACATGCTTACCCCGGATCTGCTTCAGCAGATCATCGACCAGTTGCCAATGAGTATCTTCTGTCGTGATAGGCATGGTCGCTACCTGTTTGCCAATCGTGAATTTGCCATTGAGGCCAAGCTGGGTTCACCCGCCGAGGTGGTCGGCAAGAGTGATGCAGAGATGCCATGGGGCGATGTATTTCGTACCGAGGACGCGCAGTTGCTGACGGGGGGCGTTCCCTTGCTTCATCAACAGTTGCACTGTAATCGGGGTGGTGAGACCTGCTGGATGGAGGTGCACAAGATCCCGCTTTACACGGCTCAGGGTGAGCCATATGCCGTATTCGGAATGGTCAACGAGATTGCCCAGCGCAAGCACCTGGAACAGACGGTCAAAAAACAGCAGGTGTTGCAGCGTTTTCTGCTCGATGCCATCCCTGACCTGATCCGTTTCGATGATCACAACGGTGTGTTGCTGGAGTGCAACCAGGCGTTTCTCGACTTTATTGGTCAGGGGGCGGATGAGGTGCTGGGTCAGCAGCTGCCGTTCCGGCTGGCGGCACCCCAAGGGATGGGCCACGGCGAATGTTGTCTGCTGGATGCCAGAGGGCAGGGACGGCATATGGAGATCACCCGGGTCGATGTCCCCGATGGGGATGGTCACTCCCTCGGGATCCTGACGCTGGGGCGCGATATCACTGGCTTGCGCACCACTCAGGCACAGTTGCAGCAGGAGCAGCACTACGACAGCCTCACCGGGCTGCTCAAACTCTCCCGTTTCTTGCAGACCAGCCGCCATTTGGGGTGCCGCAGCGCCACACTGGTGCTGGTCGATCTGCACCACTTTCGTGAGGTTAACGATCGCTTCGGGATCCGGATTGCCGATCGCCTGCTGAGCCAGGTGGCCAAGCGACTACAGCAATTGGTTCCGCCGCGAACCTTGCTCTGCCGGGTGGCTGCCGATGACTTCTGTCTGTTACTCCCCGATTTCAACGAGCCGTTGCAGGAATGGAACCAGCATCTGCAGCAGCAGTTGATGGAGTACTATCAGGTGGAAGAGCATCGTATCCAGATCCCGGTGTTTCTGGGGCTGGCTCAGGGGCGGGCAAGCGATGCCGAGCGGTTGCTCAGCCATGCTGAAGCGGCGCTGGCGCAGGGCAAGCGGCAGCAGCAGTACTGCACTCTGTTTGATCCGGCGCTGCACGCCCGGCTCAAGCGGCGTCAACTGATCGCCGCCCAGTTACCGCTCGCCATCAAGTCATCCCAGCTCGTTGCCGTCTACCAACCCATTATCAGCAGCACAACCCATCTGCTTTGTGGTGCAGAATTGCTTTGCCGCTGGCCGCATCCTGAATTTGGCATGATCTCGCCGGAAGAATTTATTCCACTGGCCGAAGAGATGGGGATCATCGGCCAACTTGGTCAGCTGATGCTGGAGTTGGGGTGTGCTCAGTTGGCCCAGTGGCAAACCGATCAGCCGGATATGGTACTCTCCATCAACCTTTCGCCGTTGCAGTTTCGTGATCCGGCGCTCTGCAAGCTGGTGCAGGGCTGCATTGCACGTCATGGTCTGAATGCAGGCCAGCTGGAGCTGGAGATCACTGAAGGAGTCTTGATGGAGAATGCCGATGAGATCGAGACCAACCTGGATAACCTGATCGCCGCCGGTTTTCAACTGGCCATCGATGATTTCGGTACTGGGTATTGCTCGCTGGCCTATCTGCCAAGGCTCAAGGTCGCCACGCTCAAGCTGGATCGCAGCTTCACCCAGGGGTTGGTCAGCAACAGTGCCACCACCGCCATCGTGAGATCGGTCATCGGACTTGGCCATGAGCTGGGGATCTGCATTACTGCAGAAGGGGTGGAAACCGTCGAGCAACAGTTGTGGCTGACCCAGGCGGGGTGTGATCGGCTACAGGGTTATCTGTTCAGCCCCCCGTTGTCGCCCGAGCAGTTTGCCGCCAGTTATTTGTGACAGTCTGCAATAACAGAGAGGCCACCCGCAGGTGGCCTCTCTGTTTGTGGCAGGGATCAATCCTGGAAGTAGGTGCCCCAGCCATCGTAGTCCACCCCATATTTTTCCAGGATGGGCAGCATCTTGGCGATATCGGCAACGATCGCTTCGACATTCAGCTTGCACTCGATGGTGGCATCGAAGCAGAAGATGGTGGCGCCGTCATCCAGTTCCATCTCTTCGGCATCGGTCACTTCAAAACCGGCCTTGAACAGGTCAACCGCTGCTTTTTCCAGACGGTCGAAATCCTGGCAGGCGAAGTGGTGCTCGATGTCGTAATCCGCATCGGGATTGCTGCCATCGGCCAGCAGTTCGTTGACGATCTCGGTGGTCTCTTCACGCCACTCTTGCATATTCAGACTCATGTTGCCTCCAGGCGGTATCATTGCGGCAAAGCATACTCGCAGAGTGGATTCGGCTCAATGTGGCAAAGCTATAGAGGCCGTGATTTCCCGCGGTTTGGTGATCATTCATATATGAGGCGGGTCACGGTTAGGCAGATTTCTGCTCCGAAACGGCTAATAACCGTTCATTGCGTTCAGTTGTTGAGCGAACGTGCTTTTTATCGTGCCATCATGGTTGACACCCTGCGCTGGAAAGGGTTTAATGCGCGCCGTTGCCCAGATAGCTCAGTCGGTAGAGCAGGGGATTGAAAATCCCCGTGTCGGCGGTTCGATTCCGTCTCTGGGCACCACAATTCCTCCTTAGTTCAGTCGGTAGAACGGCGGACTGTTAATCCGTATGTCACTGGTTCAAGTCCAGTAGGAGGAGCCAAATTCGAAAAGCCCGCTCAATCGAGCGGGCTTTTTCATTTCTAGTTGCTGTTGCATGCTGCCAAAAAGAGCGTTGCGCCACAGGTGGCACTGAACAGCAGCATTCCGGTCTGCAGCATGCTGCCAGGGCATGGCTTCTTCTCTCTTTTTCTGGCCCTGATCCACTTCGGTTTCATCACATTCCCTTATCTATTTTGTCGGCCTGAATGGCTGCACTCCTGTACAGGCGAACCATCTTTGTTGAATGGCGCCATGGCGTCAATCTCCCTCGCAAAACAATCAATTCAGCACCGTTGAAGAGCGGCTTGTCGGGTGATGTTTCGACCTTTAAGCCATTGTTAACATTTTGGAAAACCTGAGTGACCCCAAGGCAGGGCGGGGATATGATGAGATCAATGATGTTCCCATCCTGACGGAGAGATCCCAGATGAGCAGCCCCTTGAGCTATGTACTGGACGGCATTCATTGCGAGCCGCACTTTTTTACCGTTCCCCTCGATCATGATGAGCCGGATGGTGACAGCATTACCCTGTTTGCCCGTACCCTCTGCCGTAAAGACAAGCTCGATGAGAAGTTGCCCTGGCTGCTGTTTTTGCAAGGGGGGCCGGGATTCGGGGCGCCGCGCCCGACGGCTAACAGTGGTTGGCTCAAGCGGGCGTTGCAGGAGTTCAGAGTGCTGCTGCTGGATCAGCGTGGCACCGGGATGTCGAGCCCCATCCATGGGCATATTCTGGCCAAAATGACACCGACCGAGCAGGCGGAGTATCTCAGCCATTTTCGCGCCGACAGCATAGTGCAAGATGCCGAGTTCATCCGGCAGGAGCTCAGCCCCAAGCATCGCTGGAGCCTGCTGGGGCAAAGCTTTGGCGGCTTTTGCTGCCTGACCTATCTCTCGTTTTTCCCTGACAGTCTGCGGGAGGTCTATATCACCGGCGGTATCGCGCCGATCGGCCGCAGTGCCGAGGAGGTTTACCGCGCCACCTACCAGCGGGTGGCCGACAAGAACCGCGCCTTCTTCGCCCGCTTCCCCCACGCTCAGGGGATTGCCAACCGGCTGGCCAACCATCTGCACCAGCACGATGTGCGGCTGCCCAACGGTCAGCGCCTGACGGTGGAGCAGTTCCAGCAGCAAGGACTGGATCTCGGTGCTACGGGTGCCTTTGAGGAGCTTTATTACCTGCTGGAGGAGGCCTTTATCGGTGACAAGCTGAGCCCGGCCTTTCTCTATCAGGTGCAGAGTATGCAGCCATTCAATACCAATCCGCTGTTTGCCATCCTGCACGAGGCTATCTACGCCGAAGGGGAGGCGACTCGCTGGGCGGCAGATCGGGTCAGAGGGGAGTTTCCTGCGGTGAACTGGGCGCCCGGCAAGGATTTCGCCTTCACCGGCGAGATGGTTTACCCCTGGTTGTTCGAGCAGTTCCGCGAGTTGCTGCCCCTGAAAGAGGCGGCTCATCTGCTGGCCAACAAGGCGGACTGGGGGGCGCTCTATAATCCGGCCCAACTGGCCCGCAACCAGGTGCCGGTAGCATGCGCCGTTTATGCCGAGGATATGTATGTGGAGTTTGATTACAGTCGTGAGACCCTGCGTGGGCTTGGCAACAGTCGCGCCTGGATCACCAATGAGTATGAGCACAACGGTTTGCGTGCCGATGGTGAAGCGATTCTTGATCGTCTGATCGCCCTGAATCGCGACCGTTAATTGCCGTTATCGGCAACCATCGCGGGAGCCCGTACTCCCGCGATGGTTGTGATGGATGGTTGTTATGAAAGCGTGACACCCTGAACCTTGTCCCGCACCTGCCAGTGGAGGAGTGGATAGCCGACTGATTAATTTCCCCCTCTTTCACTGTCTCTGCCGATCCCTCACCATATACTTGCCAAACGACTCTGTATTGAGCCGCGGTCAAACCGATTGACCAGCCCGTGCTCATTACCATTAGAAAGTCGCTCCGATGCTCTGTATCCCGCGTATCAGATATGCCATCTCTGCATGCCCCGCTATCCGGGGGAGGGGATGGTCGTGCTTTTCAATCAAGATAAGGATGTATGATGAGAAAGTCTCTGTTGGCCTGCTCCCTGTTGCTGTGCCCTGTCGTGTTTGCTGCCACCCCCCATTGGGAATATAGCGGTGAGGTGGGGCCTGCCCACTGGGCCAAGCTGACCCCTGAGTTTGGCCAGTGTGCGGGTAGCAATCAGTCGCCGGTTGACCTGAACGGATTGGTCGAGGCCAAACTGGCCCCGCTGGTACTCCACTATCAGGCGGGTGGCAACACAGTGGTCAACAATGGTCATACCGTGCAGGTCGGTTATGCCCCGGGCAGCATTTTGCAACTCGATGGCACCAGGTTTGAGCTCAAGCAGTTCCACTTCCACGCCCCGAGTGAAAACCTCATCGAGGGCAAATCCTATCCGCTGGAAGGGCATCTGGTGCACGTCAGTGACAAGGAAGAGATCGCCGTGGTGGCGGTGATGTTCGAGGCTGGCAAGGCCAATCCTGCGCTGGCGGCAGCTTGGAGTGCATTACCTGCCAAGGTGGGGGAGATCCAGGCCCTCAAGGCGCCGCTCTCTGCTGAGCAACTGCTGCCGGAAAGCCATGACTACTATCGCTTCAGCGGTTCCCTTACTACGCCCCCCTGCTCGGAAGGAGTGCGCTGGCTGGTGATGAAGCAGCCGGTTGAGGTCAGTCAGACCCAGATCGACGCATTCAAGGCGGTGATGCACCACCCCAACAACCGGCCGGTGCAGCCACTCAATGGGCGCGTGGTACTGCAATAACACAGCGTTGCAATAGCGCTGCAGATAGCAAAAACAACAAGAGGGCCGCGAGGCCCTCTTTTACATGGCGAGGTATCGGCGTGCGATCACAGGCTGGCAGCGATCCGGGCACCGAGGGCCGCGTTGTTCAGTACCAGCTGGATGTTGGCCGCCAGCGAGTTGCCGCCAGTCAGCTCGCAGACGCGAGCCAGCAGGAAGGGGGTTGAGGCCTTGCCCTTGATCCCCTGCTCATCCGCTTCACGCAGCGCTTGGGCAATGGCTGCGTCGATATCGGCTTTTGGCATGGCGTGTGCGCTCGGGATGGGGTTGGCCACCACGGCGCCGCCCGCCAGTCCCAGCTCCCACTTGAGGCGCAACGCCTCGGCGATGGCTGCCGGGGTATCGAGGCGATAATCGACCTTGAAGCCGCTCTCGCGGGTGTAGAAGGCGGGCAGCTCCTCGGTTTGATAGCCGATCACCGGTACCCCCTGGGTCTCCAGATACTCCAGGGTCAGCCCGATATCGAGGATCGACTTGGCACCGGCACAGACTACGGCTACCGGCGTTTGTGCCAGCTCCTGCAGATCGGCCGAGATATCGAAGGTCTCCTGCGCGCCGCGATGTACCCCGCCGATCCCGCCGGTGGCAAAGACCCGGATCCCCGCCATGGCGGCGATGATCATGGTCGAGGCGACCGTGGTGGCCCCCATCCCCTTGCGTGCCAGCACGAACGGAATGTCGCGGCGGCTGCACTTGGTAACCGCATGGCCAGCCCGACCGAGGGCCTCCAGCGCACCGGCATCCAGTCCCACCTTGAGGCGGCCATCGAGGATGGCGATGGTGGCTGGAATGGATCCGTTATCGCGCACCACCTGCTCCACCTGACGGGCCGTCTCCACGTTCTGCGGATAGGGCATGCCGTGGGAGATGATGGTGGATTCGAGGGCAACCACCGGTTTGCCAGCAGCTAGCGCGGCAGCCACTTCCGGTTGGATATCGAGGTAAGCGTTCAGCATGAGTACTCCTCCAGTATGCGGTCAACGGCGGTCTTGCTCAGACCGGAAAAAACGGTATCGGAACAATTGACGGTGAGGGCGGCGCAGCCCAAGGCAAAGCGGGTGGTTTGGGCAATGTCGAGCTCTTGCAGCCAGGCGTGGGCGAGGCCAGCCATAAAGGCATCCCCGCCGCCGGTGACGTTGAGCACCGGACTACCCAGCACAGGCAGGTGGCCCTGTTGCTCGCCATCGCTGTAAAAGATCCCCTGTTCACCCAGACTGAGGAACAGTCGCTTGACCCCGGCGAGGTGGAACCAGGCGGCCACCATGGGCCAGGTTTCGGGCCCGGCGATGGTCATGCCGCACAACTGCTCGGCTTCACTGCGATTGGGTTTGAGGGTGTGGATCTTGCCGAGCCAGGGGCGGATCTTCTCCACCTTGGCCACCGAAACGGTATCGACAAAGATGGCGTGCTCTCCCTGCCGCTCGAACAGCCAGTCGAGGGTGTGGATGGCCAGATTGGTGTCGAGCACCCAAAGCCGGGCACCGCCGAGAAAGCCACCGAGCGGGGTCAGGCGGGCAGGGGTGAGCTGCTCTATGATGGCCATGTCGTTGATGGCGCAGCTCATTTCGCCGCTGCCATCATGCAGGCTGAGGTAGCAAGAGGTAGTGTGGCCATCGAGCACCAGGGTCTGGCGCACATCGACGCCGGCCCGCTGGCTTACCTCCAGCAGATGATGACCATACTGGTCGTTGCCGACCGCTGTAAGCAGCCGGGTGTCGCTGCCGAGCCGCGCCAGATTCTCGGCGATATTGCGGCCAACACCACCTGCCGAGGTGCGCACCTTGCCCGGGTTGGAGTCGCCGAGCAGCAGGTTGTCATGGCTGGTGCCACAAATATCCATATTGGCACCGCCGATCACCACTACGTAGGGGCCTTCTCGCAGTACATAACCTCTGCCTTGCACATATCCCTGCCGGATCAGGCTGGAGATGTGGCTGGCCAGCGCGGAGCGGCTGATGCCGAGGCGATCGGCCAGATCCTGCTGGGCAATCATGGGATCCTGACGCAGCAGGGCTAGGATCTCTTGTTCACGCTCAGTCATAGACAAACATCCATTTACAAACGTTTGTCCATTATTGCTGGGAAACGTTTGCTGGCTATCGGCTTGTACAAAATTTGTCGGCTTGCGCACAAAAAATCGACATTCAAAGCTGGGTTGGCAAGCGGTTTAGCCGGGGAGGGGACTTTTAACGGGTCGGTGGCCCTGCAACGGCTTATAATGGCCGTCGCAAGATGAGGAGAGATGATGGAAAAGAGTGCATTCTGCTGCGTGGGGTTGGTCAATCCCAAGTCCCCGGAAAATGTCGGTTCCGTGATGCGGGCTGCGGGTTGTTACGGGGTGGACGAGGTCTACTACACCGGCAACCGCTTCGAGCTGGCGCGCCGCTTTGCCACTGATACTAAGCAGATGGTGGAGAAGATCCCGCTGCTCGGGGTGGATGATCTGATGGCGTTTATCCCGCAGGGATGCGTGCCCGTGGTGGTCGATCTGATCGACGGCGCTACACCGCTCCCCGACTATGTCCATCCGGAACGCGCTTTTTATATCTTCGGGCCGGAGGATGGTACGCTCGATCCTGCCCTCTATGGCGCGGTGAAAGATGTGGTTTATGTGCCGACCAGTGGCTGTATGAATCTGGCGGCCTCGGTCAATGTGATCCTCTACGACCGCTTGGCCAAGGGAATGAGGGGAGAGTAATTAGCGCAACGTTATCATTCAGTCTGCAGGACTGGCAGCCACTTTCTGTTCCAGTTCTTCGATAAAACCCTGATAGTAGTCATAGAGCTGATAGTGCTTATAGATCTCTGCCAGACCCCCGCTGCGGATCAACTCAACCATTCCCTTATCCCAGAGCTGTAACATCCGGTTGCCTTGCTGGGTATCGGCAAAAATGGGATAGGTCGGGATCCAGCGCAGGAAGACGCGATGCAGCTCGGGAGGGATAGCCTCATCCACATAGAGCACGCCGGCAGTGAGGTAAAAGCGATATCGCTCTTTACCAAGCAGTTGCAGGGCCAGCTCATCGCTGTCAATTTCATGCCACTGCATGGTGACCGCAATGTACTTGTCGAATGCCCAGCCCCGCCGCCATATCACGGTTTGCCCTTCCAGACTTTTCTCCCCTTGCCACTGGGGTTGCCATTTCTTGAGCATGAACACGGTCAGGTCATCCGCTGATGCCGGATAGCGAGATTGCTGGACGCCGGATACTTCATCGCGATATACCCCCATGGCGATATCTCCCCCTTTTTTTGCAATGACAGCGAGAGCGCGCTTATAGGGCACAATATGGGGGGTTACCTGATAGCCGTGAGGCTGGTAGATGGCTCGCACCAGATCCAGATAGAGGCCTTTGCCATCCTTTTGACAAAAACCGGGCCAATCATCGCAATAAACGTCAATAGACTCTGCCCGGCAATTCGCCGCAGTGAACAGACAACAGAGCAACAGACAGATGCGTAGCATGGTCAGAGCTGGCCTCGCTGGGGCAGAGGAAAAAACACTGATACCCTACTTTATACCATGGCATTGATGGCGACGGCGTACAGAAAAAATCCCTGATGTTCATTTTGCGACAGGGTCGAGAGTTATTTTCAATCTGATGGTTATGATGAACTCAAGATTCAATAGTACCCCAATCAGTAGAGGAGACTGCATTATGCCATCGATCAAAACTCTGCTTTGTCCTGTCGATTTTTCCCAAATGTCCCGGGCGGTACTCGACTATGCCGTATTCATGGCGCAGAGCCATGAGGCCCAGCTCAAGCTGATCCATGTCGTAGACCAACTGCACGGCTTTGACAGTTACAAAATTCTTCATATGACAGCCGTTGAGATCACTCACGAAATGGAGCGTCAGGCCAGAGCCCAACTCAAAGAGCTGATTGCCACCCTGCCTATTCCGGCAACGTTTGATATTCGCTTTGGCAGGGCAGCGGATGAAATCATTATCCAGGCCAAGGAAGACGAGGTTGAACTGATCGTTATGGGGAGTCACGGCCGCTCCGGCATCAGCCATCTGCTGGTAGGCAGCGTTGCCGAATCCGTGGTGCGTCATGCTCCGTGCCCGGTCCTGGTGGTGCGCCAATAACTCGTCCCGTTTAGTGTGAGAGCGTGACAAACAAGGCCAGCGATTGCTGGCCTTGTGTTTTATGGTGTTATGCCCGTTAGCCGTGGGCGTAGATGACACTGCCCCCTTTTATGGTATCTATGATGGCCCTGGCTTGTTCCTTTGGCAGGGCGGGACAGCCCCAGCTGCGGCCCAGTTTGTCATATTTGCGCAGATGGTTTGGGCTGGCATAGGCGGCGCCATGCACCACGATGGCACGTTTGCGGGCATTGCAGTTTTTGCCGGGGCTGAGCCCATCCAGCCGCAGGGAGTAGCCATGCTTGCCCAAGTAGGTTTCTGCGGTACGATAGACGCCGAGGGAGCTTTGTCGGGAGTTGAGCTGGTTGGAAAAGCGCTCTGCGGCTAGTTCACCTGAGTTGCGGCCATGGCTTACCCAGGTGTGATAAAGCAGTTTGTGACGTTTCATGTCGATGACGAACAGCCTGCGCTGAGTCGAAGGCTTGCTGTAATCAATGATGGTCAGGATGGATTTTTGCTTGCTGCGTACGCTTTGATAGCTAACAAGGGCTTTTTGAAAGGTTTGTCTGTCGAGTTTGCCGGCCAGCCCAAGCTGCTGATAGAGGTTGCGCTCACTACTGGCGGCGCTATTCCCGCTCCAGCCGATGCTCACCAGCAACAGTAACACTGGCCACAGTGGCCCCCACCGTTTTCCGAGTAACTCTGTCATCCCTGCTCCCCTCTTTGCGCATCCTTGCTTGTCCAACGGGCTGAAATTACAGCTATCCGCTCGATAGTTATATGCAAGGTGCTGAAAACGCGCAATAAAAAACCGGCCGCTGAGCGGCCGGAAGAAATTCAAACAGTAGACATTGGTTTCACAGGGTATAACCGACAGTCAACCTTTTAGAAGTTGTACTGCAGGGCGACAGCAACAACGTCGTCGGTGTTCTTGCCCAGAGAGTTGGTGGACTTGCCATCAACAGAGTCAAGCAGGTTCAGCTTGTAGTCAACGTAGGCGTTGAAGTTCTCGGTAAAGTTGTACCAGGCACCGATGGATACGTACTCGGTGTAGGTGTCGTCAATGCCGTGGGCAGTATCTTTGACGTCAGTGCGCAGGTAAGCCAGAGAAGGCTTGAACTTGCCGATGGTGTACTGGGCAACGGCTTCGTAACCATCCATCTTCTCGGCGTAGCCGTTGTTGACGAACAGGTGGTTCTCACCGTGGGAATAGGTTGCCGCCAGATAGAGGTCGCCTGCAGCATATTTGGCACCGAAGCCCATCAGCTTGGCATCTTTCTCGCCGCCAAAGGCTGCGTAGCGGGCCTGTTCGGCAGTTTTGCCAGCCTGGTTGTATGCAGCGCCCAGGCTCAGACCCATATCGAAGTCATAGTTGGCAGAGAAGGCAAAGCCCTCTTTGGAACCAGTGCTGTTCCAGCTCTCACCGTTGTAGAGGTTACCGTTGAAGGACTCGGCAATGGCGCTGCGGCCAGCATTTTGCGGGGTATTGTTACCAGTGAACTGGGCACCCAGAGTCAGACCTTCGTAGTTGAAGATGTACTGAGCCAGACCGTTGGTACGGCCGGTACCGAATACTTCGGTATCTTTGCCCAGGCCATCACCACCCCATTCGGGCAGTACGTCGGTATAGTTGTTTACGGCCTTGGTGAACAGACCATCCTGACGGCCATAACTGAAGGCACCGAAGCGATCGTGCTGGATGCCGGCATAGGCGTAACGCAGTTCATCGTTGTCAGAACCGGAGGTCGGCAGGTTGTATTCGGCAAAGCCGAATGCCTTCATCTCGGGAGCGATCTTGGTCTCGCCAGCAACGTGCAGACGGAAGTAGCTCTGATCTCCTTCGGCGCTGTTGTTGTCAGTGCCGTAGTAGGCACCCTGGGCACGGCCACCGATATCCAGCTTGGTGTCGTTCTGGTTGTAAACGGTAGCAGCGTGGGCGCCACTGGCCAGCAGCAAGCTGGAGATGGCCATAGTCAGTGCAGACTTTTTCATATCCTTATTTCCTCTGATGTAAACACTTCCGAACCTGTGGTCGGTTCTATGGAAATCGGAAAGGGTCCGATAGCCACACGGTAGGCGCTTGAACCTTGACTGGGCCTGAATCTGTCGTCGTTTAATTTGGTGCTGAAGGGCGCTGTTGATACTGGATATGACGTTTTTTGACAGGTTAAAAAGAGATTAAATTCAATGAATTATTCTCTATTGGCTGTTTTGACATTAAAACTGGCCTGACCAATAAGGTCGATGACTCAAGTTGTGAGGCGTATCACGAAGGGGGAGAAGAGTGGCGGGAGGAAAATGGGACAGGAGCACTTGCCGTGCTCCTGTCTGGCGGTCAGCTTGCTTTTTGCCACAGTGTCATTAGCAAATCCTGTTCCAGCTGTGCCGGGCCTTGCTGGATAAAGGCATGGCGCTGTTCGCCGTTGGCGCGCCAGCCGAGACGGCTTGTCTCCAGAATAAAGGCGCGCATGGTCTGATCCATAGAGATAGGGAACTGGCAGCGCTCCTGGCTTACCAGTCGGAGACCGGCAAGCGAGGGCCAGCTTAAAGGGTGTTCCATACTCACCGGATTGAGGCTGACCCGCAGTTGCCACTGATGACGCGGGCCTGGCTGCAGATAGAGCAGATAGCCACCGGGGGCCAGCCAGCTGACCAGCTGTTCGGTCTTGACCTTGAGATCGTTGACCAGCAGCACCTGAGCAGAGCCCGGTTGCAACGGCGCGCGAGCGGGATCGGCAATGACAAACTGGCCGTCCGGCTGCGCTTTTTTGGCGGCAAAAATGGTGTTCTTGGCGATATCAACCCCAGCAAACTGCCAGCCGGGCAGGCGCTCTGCCAGCGCGCGGCAGTAGTAGCCTTCACCACATCCCAGATGAACCAGCTCTTGCGGGGCAAGGGGAGAGAGCAGGGCGGCCATGGCCTCGACCAGCGGCAGTTGGTTGCCGGCTTCCAGGAAATGGTGCTTGGCGCGCATCAGGGCGCGGCTGTCGCTGTCTTTGGGGTTTTTCTTGCCGGGGATGAGGTCCAGATAACCTTCTGGTGCCGGATCGAAGTGATGCTTGTTGTCGCAATAGCGCCCCTGGGAGGCTTCATGAAGATGGAGCGGACTGCGGCAGCGGGGACATTGAAGATGCATAGTAACTCTCTGGACGAATGCCGGAACAGTGAAGGGCGTTCGGGATTATAGGGGAGAGGATCAAAAAAGGCTGCCGTAGCAGCCTTTTTTATCCCAAGGCCTCAGTCAGTCCTGCGGACGGGTCATCAGCGAGTGCCAAATACCACAATGGTCTTGCCGTGAGCAGAGATGAGCTCCTGCTCTTCCAGCATCTTGAGGATGCGGCCCACGGTTTCACGGGAGCAGCCGACGATCTGGCCGATCTCCTGACGGGTTATCTTGATCTGCATGCCATCCGGGTGGGTCATGGCATCTGGCTGCTTGGCCAGGTTGAGCAGAGTCTGGGCGATCCGGCCGGTCACATCCAGGAAGGCGAGGTTACCCACTTTCTGGCTGGTGTGCTGCAGGCGCTTGGCCATCTGGCCAGAGAGACGCATCAGAATGTCCGGGTTGACCTGGATCAGCTGGCGGAACTTCTTGTAAGAGATCTCGGCCACTTCGCAAGAGCCTTTGGCGCGAACCCAGGCGGAACGCTCGGGATTCTCGTTCTCCTCGAACATCCCCATCTCGCCCAGGAAGTCACCCTGGTTCAGATAGGAGAGGATCATCTCTTTGCCCTCATCGTCCTTGATCAAGACGGCCACAGTGCCCTTGACGATGTAGTAGAGGGTCTCCGCTTTTTCACCCGCATGGATCAGGGTGCTCTTCGCGGGATACTTATGAATGTGGCAGTGCGACAAGAACCATTCCAGGGTGGGATCGCTTTGCGGTTTGCCAATAACCATGAGAATTCCTCTGTAGTGTCTTTTTATGGACTTGTGCGTCCGGGCAAGCTGCCAATCTTGCCATTCCTTGTATTAGTCGCAGTAGGATAAGAGCCTTTGTCTGTGCTGACAAGGCTTTGCGCCCTTTTGCAAGAGCCCTTTGGGTAATGCCTGCTGCGCTGCTTCGGCCATTCTAGGGAAGATAGAGGTCGGAGATGTTGATTTTGATCTATTTCCATCCCAACTCCCCCTGTTCGGCAGAGATAAGCGACTGGGTTATGCTAGGGATCCATCATCACGATTAACAGGAGAGAGTGCGAGATGAAAGCCAAGGTCAGCTGGGTGGAAGGGATGAAGTTTGTGGGTGAGAGTGAATCCGGTCACAAGGTGATCCTGGATGGAGCCAACCCCGGTGAGGGGGCCAGCCCGATGGAGATGATCCTGCTGGCGGTCGGTGGCTGCAGCTCTATTGATGTGGTCTCCATCCTAGAAAAAGCGCGCCAGTCGGTGACCGCTTGTCATGTCGAGGTCAGTGGCGAACGGGTTGATAGCGTGCCCCGGGTTTTCGAGAAGATTAATCTGCACTTCGTGGTGACAGGCAAGGGATTGGCAGAGAAACAGGTGGCCAGAGCGGTCGATCTGTCGATGGAAAAATACTGTTCTGTTTCCCTGATGTTGGAAAAAGCGGTACAAATTACCCATAGTTATCAAATTGTTGAAGCTTGATAACTGACGATTGTTTCGTTGGTACCCTGGCATAAGGCCGTCACATGAGGCCTCTGCACAAGGCCATTACATAAGGCCATCACATAAGGAAAGTGCAATGAAAAAATTGATCGCTCTGCTTCCCCTGCTGGGTCTGGCGGCGTGCAGCAGCCCGCAACCTACCCAGTATCAATACAGCCAATACCAGTGTGGCGAAGAGATGCTGGCCATTACCTATGATGCCCAGGCTGACATGGTGCAGTTCCCCTATGCCGGGGTTTACCACAAACTGGCGCGTGTGGAGTCAGAGTCTGGCGCCAAATATTCTGACGGCCTGACCACCTTCTGGAATCAGGAGAAACAGGCGCTCCTCACCCAGAAAGGGGTTACGCTGCTGACCTGTACGCTCAAATAAGTGACCACAGATATCTGAAGGCGTGCAGCTTCGTGTCCCAGTCTGGCCAAGACCAGACTGGGACAAAACTGTGAGACAACTGTGAGACCACAAAAAACGGCTTGCCGGGAGGCAAGCCGTTTTTCTATCCATCCCTTTTCAATAAGCCAGCATTAACTGTTAATTGGTCGGGACGCTATGAAGCAGTTCGGCAGCGAGCTGCTGGCTGAGCGCCTGACGTTGGCTATCAGCAATGCTTACATCGCTGGTCAGCTGGATGATGCTGCTCCAGACTGCTTTCTGGGTTTTGCGATCGAGCAGCACTATGGCCAGCGAGCCTTTGCGCTGGTTGGCCGAGGCATAGACCCCGGGCGTCATGCCGAGGCGGGCGAAAATCTCGCCATCGCTCATATCCTTGCCGCCCGCGACGCCTATGGCGACCCACAGATCCGCCTCGTCGAGCGGCGCACTCTGCCACCCCTTGCCATTGAGCTCCCGGCTCACCGCCTGCTGCATCGGCTCCAGCCACCCTTCCGCCAGCTCACCGGCGAATTGATACTGCTCGGCCAGGGCGTAGCGCGGGGTTGCGCCATAGGTCCAGTTGCCAATCGGACGAACCAGCATGGTGCCGGACTCCAGCGTGGGGGCCGTCGGCCCGCTGCTGCAGCCGCCAAGCAGGGCGGCCAATACCACAGAGATAAACGCTAACCGCATTGTGAACTCCTTGGCTTAAGTGATCTTGCCGGTTTCAAGTAGTTGCTGGATGAGTGGCTTAAGGATCAACTCCATGGCAAACCCCATCTTGCCACCCGGCACGACGATGGTATTCATTCGTGACATGAATGAGCCGTCGATCATCGACAACAGATAGGGAAAATCGACCTGTTTTATGCCGCGAAACCGGATCACCAGCATACTCTCGTCCAGACTCGGGATCACCTTGGCACTGAAGGGATTGGAGGTGTCCACTGTCGGCACCCGTTGGAAGTTGATATGGGTGCGCGAGAACTGCGGGGTGATGAAGTTGATGTAATCATCCATGGAGCGGACTATGGAGTCGGTTACGGCCTCACGGGAGTGGCCGCGCTCCGAGGTATCGCGGATCAGCTTCTGGATCCACTCCAGGTTGACGATGGGCACCACGCCGATGAGAAAGTCCACGTGGCGGGCTACGTTGTGATCCTCAGTGACCACACCACCGTGCAGCCCTTCATAAAACAGCAGGTCAGTGTCGCTCGGCAGATGCTGCCAGGGGGTGAAGGTGCCGGGCATCTGGTTGAAGGGGACCGCCTCGTCAAAGCTGTGCAGATAGCGGCGATACTGGCCGGTGCCATCCTGGCCATAGCCCTGAAAAAAGCTCTCCAGCAAGCCGAAGTCATTGGCCTCGGGGCCAAAATAGCTGATGTGGCGTCCTTGTTCACGCGCCTTGCGGATTGCCACATCCATCTCGGGGCGGGTGTAGCGGTGAAAACTGTCACCTTCCACCACGGCTGCCTGATAACCCAATTGGTGGAACATGGATCGAAAGGCGATGGTGGAGGTAGAGGTACCGGCACCGGACGACCCGGTGACGGCGATAATGGGATGCTTGGCCGACATAGAATGCTCTCTTCCTTGGGAGTTTCGTTATACGGGCGTGAACCCGAGATGGTCAAGACGGCTCGTTGAAACGATCGCGTGGCACAATATTGACCGATTCATGCAACTCGCTATAGACGATCACGGCGATGCCTTGCTGTAATTGAGTCCTTACCATAGCGACTTTGGCTTCAAGCGAAACATCATGTTCGCCATATTCGGTGCCTTCTTGCAGCACAAACTGTTCGATCAGGTTGGTCAGGGTATCGGCATCCAACGCTTGCCAGGGGATTATCATGAAGGGATCTCGATGCAAAAGGGTATAACCGTCAGCTATTGTTGTGCGCAATAAAATGAGTGCAACCTCTTTTTACGCGTTTCGTGGAGTGTGAGACATGTT
Source organism: Aeromonas sp. 604443 (assembly GCF_049170315.1). Lineage (NCBI taxonomy): Bacteria > Pseudomonadati > Pseudomonadota > Gammaproteobacteria > Aeromonadales > Aeromonadaceae > Aeromonas > Aeromonas sp. 604443. The sequence goes on along the minus strand of NZ_JAAKMI010000005.1, from coordinate 269,282 downwards.
GTCTGAAGAGCAACGCCGGGCCCCCTCAACGATATCGGCTCACATGGATCTTGCTCGTCGCCAGGCCATCAGTCGCGGCATGGTCTGGTTCTGGTTGCTGAACTGGCTGGTTGTGCTGTTTCTGGCGATACGCTACCAGGTCTACAGCCAGGCAGGCCTGGCCAGTGACGGTACTCTGCCATGGCGCTTTCAGAGTGAGCTGGGCTTTGTCATGGTCGTGCTGCTGCTGCTGCCGGTTGCAGCCCTGCTCTGCAATCATCTGCAGGATCGAGTCTGGCTATGGTGCGCATTGGTCGTAATGCTGGTCTGGGGGGGCGTCTGGACGCTGCATATCTTCACCATTGGTGAAGTTGAGCTGCGAGGAGGGGCAAGTTATGCCAACGGGATCATGCGCCTCAATTTACTGGCTGCGCTGATCGCGTTTTATCCCGACCGACGCGTGTTGTATGCCTATCTCAGTGTACCGTTGCTATTTGGCGTTGCGCGTTTGTGGTGGCTGGAGGTGGATTTTCCGCAGCTTTATCTACTTGAGGTGGTATGTACCATAATGGCGCTGGAGGTTGGTCGCCGGATGCTGCATCGCTGGTTTGAATTGGCCGTGATGCGTGAGCATGACAATCTGGCCCTGTTGCGGCGCCTCGATGCACTGGCCAAGCAGGATCCACTGACTGGTCTTGCCAATCGGCGCCACTTCAGTCAGGAGCTCGAACGCTGCAAAGCCCATAGTCAGTCGAGCGGCGCCCCGCTTGCCCTTATCCTCATCGATGTGGACTACTTCAAACGCTTTAACGATCACTATGGCCATCAGGCGGGGGATGTCTGCCTGCGGGAGGTGGCGCAGTTGATGATGCGTTCGGTGCGCAGTGAGGCGGATCTGGCCGCCCGTTATGGCGGCGAGGAGTTTGTGTTGCTACTGCCCGATGCCGACAGTCAGAGCGCCGCTGCGGTAGCGCGGCGGCTGCAGGATGGGCTGGCCGAATTGCAGCTTGAGCATCTGGCATCCGATGTTGCCAGTCGGGTGACCATCAGTCAGGGGATCGCGACACTGGAAGGCGGGGAGAGTGGTGAGCAGCTACTGGCGCGGGCCGACCAGGCCCTCTACATGGCCAAGGCTGGGGGTCGCAATCAGTTCTGCACCGCACCCTGAGTCTGTTCGGCAATCCAGTGACTGATCCGCTCATCCAACCAAAACCGTGGCCGCCAGGGGGTGCCGTGCAGAAAACCGACATGGCCGCCGCGCTGGCTCAGCTCATAGCGCACCGTGGGCGAGAGTTGATCCGGCCGGGGAATGACCGCGTGTGACATAAAGGGATCGTCGGCGGCGTGCAGGATAAGGGTCGGGATGGGGATTTGAGCCAGCAGCGGTAGTCCCGAGCAGCTCTGGTAGTAGTGGCTGGCACTGTGAAAGCCGTGCAGCGGAGCGGTGACCAGTTCGTCAAAATCGCGCAGGGTGGCAATCTGCTCCACTTGCCGGGGCTGCCAGCGTTCACTCGCTTTCTGCTGTTGGCTGATCTTGCTGAGCAAATTGCGGCGCATGGTACGCAGCAGATAGTTCTGATAGACCTTTGAGAAACCCTGATTGACCCGTTCGGCACAGCTGGCCAGTTGCAGCGGGGCCGAGACTACCACTGCCGCTTTCAATGCCGCAGGACAGGCCCGTGCCAGCAAGTTGACCAGCATATTGCCACCCAGTGAAAAGCCGATGGCGATCAGCGGTTTGCCCGGGAAGCGTTGGCTCAGCTCGGCAATCAGCTCCTGCGCATCACCGATGGTGCCGGAGTGATAGGCATGCAGGTGGCGATTGGGCTCGCCGCTGCAGCCACGAAAGTGCATCAGCACGGCCTCTCTGCCCTCTTGCTGCAGATGGGTGAATAATCCCTTGGCATAGTGGGAGTGAATGCTCCCCTCCAGCCCGTGAAAGACCACCACCAGTGGTCGCGAATCTGTCGTGATCTCGCCGCTCCAGGCGAGATCGACAAAATCCCCGTCAGTCAGTTCGAAGCGCTCGGCCACAAATCGGGCCGGAGTCCGGCGCAGCCATTTGGGCAATATGGTCTGCAGATGAGGATTGCGGGCCCACCAGGGGGCGTGGAAGTGGCTTTCGGTCAGCATGGCGTCGTCGGTCTGGGTCGAAGATAGAGGGGCGAGAGGTGTTCAGCTCCCGCCAGTCATTGGCTTATTTCAGCAGGCGATCGTGATGTTCGGCACCGCGCAACATGGCCTGGATCAGCTCGTTGGCCTCGAACTTGGTCAGCGCCTCATGGGCGCCCACCTGATGGGCCCGCTCCACACTGATCTCGCTGGAGAGGGAGGTGTGCAGGATGATGTAGGCCCCCGCCAGTTTGCTGTCGCTCTGTACCTCGAAGGCCAGCTCGTAGCCATCGAGCCCAGGCATCTCGATATCGCTCACCAGAATATCGATGGGGGTCTGCTGGCTGGCACGTTGTTGCATCAGGGTCAGTGCGTCCTTGCCATTGGTACAGACCTCATAAGGGATATTGATGTAATCGAGGGCTGCCATCAGCTGGCGACGGGCGACCGAGGAGTCATCAACCAGCAGGATCCGCATCGGCTTGATCCGCTCCCGCTGCACATCGGTCAGCACCGGATAGAGGTGGCTCGGATCGTCCGGATAGACCCGGGAGAGGATCAGCTCCACATCCAGCAGCTGGATCAGCTGGTCATTGACCCGGGTGACACCAGTCACAAACACATTGTGGCCGAGGGCGGCGGGAGGTGACTCGATATCGCGCCAGTTGCACTCGGTGATCTTGTCGATGCCTCGCACCAGAAAGCCCACCAGGGTGCGGCGGCAATCGGTGATGATGATAAAGCAGTGGGGCATCTCCTCCTTGCTGATGGGGCGATAACCCACCGCCATCGCCATGTCGATCACCGGAATGGTGGCGCCGCGCATATTGGCGGCCCCCAGCACGGTCGGATGCGAGTGCGGCATGGCGGTCAGCTGGGTGTAAGGGACTATCTCCTTTACCTTGAGGGTGCCTATGGCAAAGGATTGCTGGGCTGAAAGGTGAAACAGCAACATGCCCTGGGATTGATTGGCTTTGCTCGTCATGGCAGATGTCCTGTTGGTCGAAAGGTTGGCAGTCACTTCAGGCCTTTAGCATAAAGGATTACGGGGGGGATGGCCCTTCCTTGTTAACGACCATCTGGCAAAAAACTGGACTCGTTCAGCCAATTTAGTTGGCGCATTCATACCTGTGTCCGGTTATTGATCGCCATCCTCGCCAACGCCCCACTGCTGGCAGGCCGCTTGCAATGCGGCCTCATCGGCATAACCCAGCTTGCTGGCCACCTGCGCGGGTTTGCTGCCGCCCTTGAGCAATCTGAGCGCCTGCAGCAGTTGCCACTGTTGTTGCAATTCACTCCCTTCCACCGGCGCATCGGCTTGTTGTGCCCACTGTTGCAGAGACTCCGGTTGGCCATTGGCCAGCGCTTGCCAGCAGGCTTGCAGCTCACCGTGACCCTGCTGGCTGATGGCACACTGTTGCAGCTCATCCAGGATCACCTGCAGTCGCTGACCGTAGGCCCCTTGCCACTCTTTTGGACGTTGCCACCGTGCCAGCGAGTCGAGCAGGGCATCGAGCAGCGGGGTGGTCTGCAGCCAGCCTGCCTGCTGCGGCTGAGCCACGCGCAAAGAGACATTCAGCTGATCGTACTCGCAACCGCTGAGGGGGCTGAAGGCCGCAAGTGCATCGGCGCAGAGCCAGAAGCTGCAGCCTGCCGGAAGCAACAGCTCATGTTGGCCCAGTCTCAGCAGCGCGGCGCCCCGGGTGATCCGCAACAGCTGCCCGACCGGAGTTCGTTTGCGGTTGCCGGCGTGCAATCCCTCACAGGAAAAATGGTGGTATTCGATTGCGTGATGCATGTAAAAACCCTGATATGATGCTGCCTGGAGGTAACAAATATGGAAACCAGGCGTAAAAAACGCTTCATTGCCGGTGCGGTTTGCCCGGCGTGCGGCAAGTTGGACAACATGATGCTGTATCTGGAGCATGGAGTCGAGAAGGTGACCTGCGTCGCCTGTGGCGATACCCAGGTACAAACGCCTGCCGAGGTCGACAAGCAGACTCGCGAGGCGGAAGAGGTGATCGGGGTGTTTCGCCCCTGATGTGGCAACGGCGGGTGGAGTGCGGGTCTCCTCGCTGACGCTGTTGCCGTTTTTTTCGTCACTCCGTGGCGCCGCACGGCATATGCGCGGCCCGCTTTTTAGGGTATTCTGAGCCCGTTTTTTTCTATCCGCAGGATCCTGACATGAAAGTAGCTCCTCTGAGCGTGGTTACGCTGGAATACACAGTCACCGACGAGCACGGTGAAGTCATCGACAGCACTGTCGGCAAAGAGCCGCTGGTCTATCTGCACGGCACCCGTTACCTGGTCTCTGGCCTGGAAGCCGAGCTGGAAGGTCGCGCGGTAGGTGAAGCCTTCGAAGTGACTCTGGCACCGAGCCAGGCCTACGGCGAATATGACGAGACACTGGTACAAGAAGTACCGGGCGAGCTGTTCGACGGCATGGAAGTCTCCGAAGGGGATACTTTTGTGGCTGAAACCGACGATGGCCACCGTCCGGTGACCGTGGTTGAAGTGTCCGAAGAGTTCGTCAAGGTGGATGGCAACCATCCGCTGGCTGGCGTGACTCTGGGCTTCAAGGTCGAGATCAAGGATGTGCGTGCTGCCACTGCCGAAGAGCTGGCTCACGGCCATGTTCACGGTGCCGGTGGTTGCGGTCACGATCACGGTCATGACCACGATCACGGCGGTTGCTGTGGCGGTCATGGTCACGACCACGATGAGGAGCATGGCCAGAGCGGTTGCTGTGGCGGTGCTGGCCACGGTCACGATCATGGCCACGACCACGGTGACGACCATGGTCACGGCGGCTGCTGCGGTGGCGGCGGTTGTGGTGGCAAGGGCCATCACCACTGATCACGGCCATACCGATGATAAAAAACCCGCGTGAACGCGGGTTTTTTTATTGGCTGACAGCTATGCCAAGCCATGTCGCCAGACCAGAGATAGCGCCGGTTCAGTAGTGCGGCGGAGGGGTCTCTTCGGCCATGCTGGCAATCTGGCTGGGTTGTACGCTTTGCAGTTTATCGATCAGCAGCTGGATCTGGTATTTGAGTCGATCGAGTTCGCGGCCCTGAGTGGTCACCTCGTCGTTGAGCTGCTCTATGGCGTACTCCGCATAGGCGAGACGGGTTTCCAGGGTTTCGATGCGATCGTTAAGTTGCTGACTCATGGGCCTTCGGGTCCTTACTTGATTGTCCAGATTTCGGCCAGACCACTGGAGCTGGCACTGACAAGATGGCTATTGTCGCGCAAAGCGACGCCGTAGACCACTGCGCTGGGCGGTTTCACCTTGGGTTGCGGCGAGACGCGCCAGCTCTGCAGCAGGGCACCATCGCTCACTTGCCACAGGGAGAGCTGACGGGAAGGGGCGCCAGTGATGATCCACTTGCCATCGTTGGCAAAGCGGGCGCTGGTGTAGACCTCGAAGCGGTGATCATATTGCAGTTGACTCACCTCCTTGCCGGTTTTCAGATCCCAGATGCTGGCCCGGCTACTGTCGGCGGTGAAGGCGTAGCGGCCGCTCGGCTCCAGTCTGGCCATGATCACCCGGCCACCATGGTTGAAGCGCCAAATTACCTGCCCGCTATGGGTGTCCCACAGATAGGCGCTGTAGTCGTTGCCGCCGGTCAGGGCGTAACGACCGTTAGCGGAGAGATCCACCGTATTGACCTGTTCGGTGTGTCCCAGAAACTGCAGGCGACGACCGCTTCGGGTATCGAGCCACTCGGCCTTGCCATCTTCCCGCCCGATCAGCACATAACGACCGTCGGCAGAGAGCGCGATGTCCCTCAGCCTGGATTCAGGAAGTGAGTAGTAGCCTTGTGATTGCCCGTCGTTCAGCCGCCAGGTAGCAAAGGTATCGGGGGTGGCGGTGACGGCATGGCTGTTGCCTTCGGAAAAACGGGTAATGAATACCAGATCATCCGTAGAGTCGGATTGCTTCCAGCGCCAGCGTTGACGGTTCTGTTCCAGATCCCAGACGATGATGCCCTGGCTGATGCTGGAGACGATGGCTTGCTTGCCATCACTGGAGAGATCTGCGGTCAGCAGACCCGTGCTGGCGAGGGTCATTTGCTGGTTGGGTTGGGAGCTTTGCTCGCAACCGGTGAGCATTAAACAGAGGCTCACCAGATAAATGGCACTTTTTATCATTTTTGCGGTCTCACGCTTTTGTTACCTGCGATCACGGCGTTAGTATAAGGCGCTTATCACGATAAACCTCTCATTTCACGATGGAACCGAGAGCGGTATTTGGAGTTTGGAGAAACTGATGAACAAATTTCTGAAGGTGTCCCTGTTGGCGGCGGCGGTTGCCGTCGGTCTGACTGCTTGCCAAAAAGACGAGAAGCCTGCTGCGGCCAATACCGCCGAAGTGAAGGCAGAAGCCAGCAAGCCGGCAGAGGCGACCAAGGCCGAAGCCAAGAGCTTTGAAGAGCAATCTGGCTACGCAATTGGCCTCTCCATGGGTCGTTACATCGCCAATACCCTGGAGCGTCAGCAGGAACTGGGCATCAAACTGGACAACGCCGTGATCCTGAAAGGGGTGACTGACGGTCTGGGCAAAGAAGCCAAGATGACTGATGAAGAGATCCAGAAGGTACTGCAGGATTACGACGCCAAGATCAACGAGCTGACCAAGGCCAAGGCCGAGAAAGATGCCGTTGAGAATCTGAAGAAGGGCGAAGAGTTCCTGGCTGCCAACGCCAAGAAAGAGGGTGTGAAGAGCACTGAATCCGGCCTGCAATACGTGGTCGAGAAGATGGGCACTGGCGCCAAGCCGAAATCTACCGATATCGTCAAGGTTCACTACACCGGTACCCTGACTGATGGCACCAAGTTCGACAGCTCCGTCGATCGCGGCGAGCCGGCTACCTTCCCGCTCAACCAGGTTATCCCGGGTTGGACCGAAGGCGTGCAGCTGATGCCGGTTGGCTCCAAGTTCAAGTTCTTCCTGCCGTCCAAGCTGGCCTATGGCGAGCACGGTGCAGGCTCCATCCCGGCGAACGCCGTGCTGGTGTTTGACGTTGAGCTGCTGGCTATCGAGAAGCCGACTGCAGACGACGCCAAGAAGTAATCCCCTCTTGTAGTTAAAAACGGCTCCTTAAGGAGCCGTTTTTACTTGTGTATTCCCTGCAATCGCGGGATAACAGAGCTGTCTTGGCGTTGGGTTTGCGCGCGAAAATAAGGCAAAATAGATCGCAGAATCAAATACAAGGATGAGTCCAGTGGCTGAAAATAAATCGCGTGTCCTGCTGGTGGAAGATACCCGTAGTCTGGCGGTGGTCTATGAACAGTACCTGCGCCAGGAGGGGTACGAGGTTGTGCTGGCCGATTGTGGTCAGCAAGCGTTGGCACAGTTGCTGGCAAGTCCTCCCCCCGTGGTGCTGCTGGATCTGGAGCTGCCGGATATGTCCGGTATGGATATTCTGCAGATGATCACCGAACAGCAGTTGCCCTGCTCTGTGGTGGTGATCACCGCCCACGGTTCGGTGGATGTGGCGGTGGAGGCGATGCGCCTCGGTGCCTTCGATTTTCTGACCAAGCCGTTTGACAGCAAGCGGCTCTGCGCCACCGTTCGCAATGCCTTGAAACACCAGCAGTTGAGCTCGCTGGTTGCCCACTATCGGGAGAACTTCGAGCGTAGCTCCTTCTTCGGCTTTATCGGCGCCTCCATGTCGATGCAGGCGGTCTATCGCATCATCGAGAGCGCTGCGCCCAGCAAGGCGACCGTCTTTATCACTGGCGAGAGCGGCACCGGCAAAGAGGTGTGTGCCGAGGCGATTCACCAGTGCAGTCCCCGCAGCGAACAGCCCTTTATTGCCCTCAACTGCGCCGCCATTCCCCACGATTTGATGGAGAGCGAGATCTTTGGTCATGTGAAGGGCTCTTTTACCGGTGCCCAGGGGGATCGCAAGGGGGCTGCCAGTCTGGCTGATGGCGGTACCCTGTTTCTCGACGAGATCTGCGAGATGGACCTGGATCTGCAGAGCAAGCTGCTGCGCTTTATCCAGACCGGCACAGTGCAGCGAGTCGGCAGCGGCAAGCTCGAGACGGTGGATGTGCGCTTTATCTGCGCCACCAACCGGGATCCGCTGGTGGAGGTGAAAGCGGGCCGTTTTCGCGAGGATCTCTACTATCGGCTCCACGTCATTCCCCTCACCCTGCCGCCGCTGCGGGAGCGGGGTGAGGATATCCTGCTGCTGGCGCGTACCCTGTTGCAGAGCTACGCCAAGGAGGAGAACAAACGCTTCAAGGATTTCGATGTCGAGGCGGCGCGAGTGCTGCTCGACTACCCCTGGCCTGGCAACGTACGCGAGCTGCAGAACGTGGTGCGCAATATCGTGGTACTCAACGACAAGGAGTTGGTGAGCCCGGATATTCTGCCGCCACCACTCAATGGAGTTCGTCCCCAGCTGCCGGCGGCTATTGCGGCAGCGGTGACATCGGCTCCGGCCACCACCGGGGTGGCCAACGGGCCAATTCGTCCGCTCTGGCTGGTGGAGAAAGAGGTGATCGAACAGGCCATCGCCAGCTGTGATGGCAATATTCCCAAAGCGGCGGCCCTGCTCGAGATCAGCCCCTCTACCATTTACCGTAAAAAGCAGGGGTGGGAGGAGTCCAATCGGGCCTGAACCATCTTGCCAGCAGAAAGGGCGGCTAGTGTGCCGCCCTTGCTATTTTGGGGATCAGAGTTTGGCGAGGCGCTTGAGGCGGGCCAGTCGCTCCCCCTCGTTGGCGCTGAACCAGCGGTCCTGCGACAACAGAAACCAGGCGCGGGAGAAGTATTCCGCGGCCAGCGGATCGTCCAGCACCAAGGAATTCTCCCCCAGCTCCTCGAACAGATAACCATCCTCAGGTTCGCCTGCCTCGGCCATATCGGCCTTGAGCTGGTGCAGCTCTGTCAGTGCCTGCTGGTGCTGACCCTGGGCCCGGGTCAGGCGAGCCAGACTCCAGCGAGCGATAAACGCCTTGGCCGGCTGGTTATGCTGCAGATGCCAGGCCAGGCACTTCTGTTGCTGGATTTTCGCCTCCTCAAAGCGGCCCAATTCGAACAGGGTCCAGCCCTGATTGTTGTAAAGGGGGGCCAGCCAGCCACGCACCTTCTCGTCACAGCTGCGTTCCGCCAGCTCCATTGCCAGTTGATGCCAGCGGCTCTGCTCTTCCAGTGGTGCGGCGATGGCGATCATGTGAGCAGCGTCGATGGCGAGATAGGTTTCCTTCTCCTTGAGCCCCCACTGCCAGGCTTGTTCAAACAGCGGTTTGGCACTGGCTTTGTCGCCCGCCGAGTTAAAGGTGCGGCCTCGCTCCAGCAGGGCTCTGATCCGCGCTCTGGGGGTTGTATCTGTGAGGCGAGGCGCTATCTCGTCGAGCAGCTGATGGGCTTCGGCAAACTGGCGCTGCAGCGAGTGGGTGCGGGCAATTTGGGTCAGCAACTCCAGTTCGAGTTGCAGGTCGGCGGCGGCGCGCGCTTCGGGAAGAAGGGTGTGAAAACGAAGGGCACTGGCGGCGGGATCCTGATAATCCCACAGCGCCATGAAATCGGGCGGATTGTCCATTTGGCCTCCTTGCTGGTTATCCTGTCACCAAGATGCCTGCAGGCCATTGTTTGTACAAGGGCGCCCGTCACAGAGCGCCCCTTGAGCCATGCTAACGGTTGTGCCAGCCGATCAGTAGACCATGGCCAGGCTCATCAGCATCAGGCCGAGGGCGGCAAAGGCCCCCTCCTTGATGGCGAGCCGTGGCACCAGCGCCTTGGGCAGGGCCGGAAACAGGCTCAGGGCAAAGCCAAGCCCCGGCATCAACCAGTGGAATGCCGGATCGCGCAGGGCGGGATTGGCGGCTCCATTGATGATGATCAGCAAAATAAACAGGGTGAAGGCGGGGAGGATAAACCAGCGTACCCCGCCGGCGGCGACCGCCCGCAGCGGCGAAATGCGATAGAGCAGCATGGTCACAAGGAACAGAACAAAAGGGGCCAGCAGATAGAGCGGAGCGGGGTTCATAACATCTTTCCTGAAAACTGATCGTCAAAAAACAGGGAGTCCGGTGCAAGAGGCGCGGGATTTAACCACTCTTCGCAGGTAATCACCAGCAGCCCGGGCCCGGGCTGTGAAGAGGATCCCGGACAAAGGTTTGCTAGCGCGTCTTAGTGCGACCAGAACCAAGCTGCTGCAAATCCCAGCCAGCTCAACACTAGCAAAATCCAGGGCAGGGGATGCTGATGGCTTACTTCAACCAGCTCCAGCTGATCGTCTTGTTCTTCGGTTTGTGGCGCGCCCTGTGGCTGCCTGGCTTTGGCCTGCATTTTTTTCTGGCGGCTCGCTTCGCGGGCCCGCGCCTTCATCTGTTTCTTGTATTCGTCGATGCCTTTCTGGATCCCTTGCGCGATAAGCTGGGTCTGTTCCTTGGTCTGCCCCGGCTTCTGGTTGGCACGGGCAATTTTCATCGCCTCCTGCTGGGTCTCGGGGGAAATCTTGTCGTACTTGGCCATCAAATCATCTCCTCGGGCATGGCTGGCTGGGGAGTATGCCATAAAGGCGCGTCCGGGTGGCGTCTCCTTGGTGCGGGAGGGGATCAAGTGAGTGACAGCTCAACAAAAAACCTGACAAATCAGCAGGAAGCCGGATGTTGGGCCGAAGATCACAATTAGCAGAATTTGTGAGTCATCGATGAAAAACGGTCATCTGTTGTTTGTTATATTGGCGCCCGACCCGCTGGACAGGGTTGATAAATAACAAAACAATCAAGGTGATATGGAAATGAATAATAACTTTATCAAAGGCGGCGTGGCACTGGCCGTGCTTGCTGCACTGACTGGCTGTAATACCTCGACCAATGACACCGTTGCACCCTGCACCGAAAATGTCTGCAAACTGACCATCCTGCACACCAACGATACCCACGGCCGTTTCTGGCACAACGCTGAAAATGAGTATGGTATGGCTGCCCAGAAGACTCTGGTCGAACAGCTGCGTGCCGATGCCAAGGCTGCTGGCAGTGACGTACTGGTTCTTTCCGGTGGTGATGTGAATACCGGGGTGCCGGAGTCCGATCTGCAGGATGCAGAGCCTGACTTCATGGCGATGAACAACATTCGCTACGATGCCATGGCAGTGGGCAACCATGAATTCGACAACCCCCTCAGCGTGCTGGAGAAGCAGCGCAAGTGGGCCCAGTTCCCCATGCTCTCGGCCAACATCTACGACAAGGCCAGTGGCAAACACTACTTTGACCCCTACAAGGTGTTCAAGCTGGAGAGCGGTCTCAAGGTCGCCGTACTGGGTCTGACCACCGAAGATACCGCCCAGCTGGTTGACCCCAACAACGTGCAGACTCTGGAGTTCCGCGATCCGACTACGGAAGCGGCCAAACTGGGCCAGCAGATCCGCAGCAACAAGGAGGCCAATCTGGTCTTCGCCATCACCCACATGGGCCATTACGAGAATGGTCAGCACGGCAGCAATGCGCCGGGCGATGTAGAGATGGCTCGTGCACTGCCGGCAGGGACTCTGGATGCCATCATTGGTGGCCACTCCCAGAATCCGGTCTGTATGGAACCGGGCACCACCAACAAGTACGCCAATTTCAAACCGGGTGATAACTGCCAACCGGACCAGCAAAACGGCACCTGGATCATGCAGGCTCACGAGTGGGGCAAGTATGTGGGCCGTGCCCAGTTTGAGTATCAGAATGGCAAGTTGACCCTGACCAGCTATGAGCTGATCCCGGTCAACCTGATCAAGCGCAACGCCAAGGGCGAGGCGATCGATGCCAACGGCGTCGTAACCAAGGACCCGACCAAGATGCAGTTCGTACAGGACGAGATCACCAAGGATCCCGAGCTGTATAACACCCTGCTGGGTTATCAGGAGAAAGGTCAGCAAGAGCTGAATGTCGTCATTGGCTCGGCAGATGGCTTGCTGGTTGGTGATCGCAACTCGGTTCGCAACAAGCAGACCAACCTGGGTCGCCTCATCACCACGGCGACCAGCAGCAAGCTGGGGGTCGACTTTGGTATCGTCAACTCAGGCGGCGTGCGTGACAGCATCCCGGCCGGTGATATCACTTACCGCAGCGTGCTGCTGGTGCACCCGTTTGGCAACACGGTCAACAAGGCTGTCATGAAGGGAAGCGAGCTGGCGACCTATCTGGGCCAGGTGGCAAGCAAGACCCGCAATACCGGTGGTTATGCCCAGTTTGGCGGTATCAACATGGCGGTGGATTGCCAGGCCAAGAGCGTCAATATCACCAGTATCGGTGGCAAGGCGTTTGATCCGGCAGCAACTTACAGCTTCGCGATCCCGAGCTTCAGCGCCTCCGGTGGTGACGGTTATCCGAAGATCGATACCATCAATGCCGGCTTGGTGGATGCAGCCGTGCTGAAAGAGTTCATCGAGATCAAGAAGACCATCAACGTTGCGGATTATCAGCCAGGCAATGAGGTGAGCTATCTGAACTCAACATCTGCCGAAGGGTGCAACTGATTCGTCAGCGGTGCGTTTAGCTCCAGATGTGATCCCCAAGGGCAGCCGGTGGCTGCCCTTTGTCGTTGTTTGGGTGGCGGTTACAACTCTTCAATCATCAATGACGATAGCAATCGCCTGTATGAGGTCAGGTGAGGGGATGAAATGAAAAGAGGCGGCCCGTTGGCCGCCTCTTGCGTAGTGACAATCTAAACCTTACAGCTGTTCGATACCAACTATATGCCAGGGGGCATTGTTTTTGGCCAGATCGCGCTCGAGGTGCCACACCTCTTTGATGTCTTCTTCGACCTGCTCCTGACGGTCCATGTAGCGGCCGCTGAAGCGCACGCTCACCTGAGCCCAGTCGCTGCCATAGTCAGCACGTACCAGCTGGGTATCGACGTACATCACTTCGGTATGCTGGTCGCCAGTCAGTTCGGCGCGCTCGGCTTTGAGCTGCTCAAAGAGCTCGGGGCTGACGTACTCGCGCACCTTTTCCAGATCGTTCTTGTTCCACGCCTCTTGCAGGGTGCGATAGTGATCGCGGGCACCGGCCAGGAAGCTGTTCATGTCAAAGCCCGGCGGCAGGCGGAACGGCACGTCGCTGTCGGCAAAGCCGGTGGCTTGCAGTGCGCTGTTGCTCTGCTCAAACTGCTGCGGGGCAGCAGATTGCGGTGGCTGATAGCCCGCATAGGCCGCCTGTTGTGGCTGTGGCGTCGCGACCTTGCCCTTGCGCAGGGTACGGATCAGGAAGACGGCACCCAGCGCCAGCAGGGCGATCAGCAGGAAGTCCATTCCTTGCAGACCTTCAAAGGCACCGCTGCCCAGCAGGTAGGCAAACAGGCCACCGGCCAGCAGGCCGCCCAGCAGGCCGCCCATCATGCCGCTCTTTTTCGGCGGAGTCTGGGCATTCAGTGTCGGATTCTTGTTGTCGACCGGTTTGGCCGCAGGCTGGGCCGGCGCAGTTTTGTAACTTTTACCAAAGGATTTGCCGCCGCCAAACTTCTTGGCTTCGGCGTGAGGTGCCCCCAGGCCAATGGCCAGGATCACGGCAAACAGGGTCAGCATCTTTTTCATTTTGACTCTTTTCACTCTCGTCTGTGGGTGGGGCATGCTCCGCTTTGGCAAGCTCAGCAAGGCGCATGGCAGGCTGCCTGTCCCTAATTGTGTCGCAGCTTGTATTCATCAATATCACCTCTGGCATGAATTATTCATGAACGAGGTTGTCGCGATGCGGCGTCAAACAAGAGGAGTAAACCGGATGAAAAGCAGAAGATTGAGTCGCAAGGAGCGCAAAATGCGAAGCAAAATCAAAATGGTCAAGGTAGAGCAGACTCTGGTTTGGCCCTTTATGATGGTATGAGCCGCCAGATAGGGCTCGCCGTAGTTGGCTTTCTTTTGTAAAATTCCCGTTCCCTTCCCGCTGCGGTTTTTATGTGTATGGCAGAGCAAGTGACGGCGAAAAAAGACGCCAAGACACAACAGCTGAAAGTTCCTCCCCACTCTTTTGAGGCCGAACAGTCCGTACTGGGCGGCCTGATGCTGGATAACGATGCCTGGGATCGGGTTGCCGAACGGGTGATCGATCAGGATTTCTACAGCCGTCCGCACCGGTTGATCTTCCAGGCCATGACCCGCCTCTCCAACGCGGGCAACCCCATTGACCTCATCACCCTGCAGGAGGAGCTGGAACGCTCCGAACAGCTGGAAGAGGCGGGCGGCTTCGCCTATCTGGTGGAGATCGCCAAGAACACCCCGAGTGCCGCCAACATCAACGCCTACGCCGAAATCGTGCGCGAGCGAGCGGTGGTGCGGGAGATGATCTCGGTCGCCAACGAGATAGTCGAAGCAGGTTACGAGCCACAGGGCCGTACATCAGGCGATCTGCTGGATCTTGCCGAGAGCAAGGTATTCAAGATTGCCGAGCAGCGCACCAGCGCCAACGAGGGGCCCCAGCCCCTGAAGCTCATCCTCGAGCAGACCGTCGACAAGATTGAAGAGCTGTTCAAGACGCCGCACAACGGGGTGACCGGGGTATCGAGCGGTTACAACGATCTCGACAAGATGACCGCCGGTTTGCAGCGTTCGGATTTGATCATCGTTGCGGCCCGTCCTTCCATGGGCAAGACCACCTTTGCCATGAACCTCTGTGAGCATGCGGCCCTCACGGCCGACAAGCCGGTGCTTATCTTCTCGCTGGAGATGCCCTCCGAGCAGATCATCATGCGTATGCTCGCCTCGGTCGGTCGCATCGACCAGACCAAGGTGCGTACCGGTCAGCTCGACGACGAGGATTGGGCACGCCTCTCCTCCACCATGGGATTGCTGCTGGAGAAGGGCAAGATGTATATCGATGACGCCTCCGGCCTCACTCCGACCGATGTACGTTCCCGTGCCCGTCGGGTGGCACGCGAGCACGGTGGCCTATCCATGATCATGGTGGACTACCTGCAGCTGATGCGGGTGCCGGCGCTCTCTGACAACCGTACCCTGGAGATCGGCGAGATCTCCCGCTCCCTCAAGGCCTTGGCGAAAGAGCTGCAGTGCCCGGTGGTGGCGCTCTCCCAGTTGAACCGAAGCCTGGAACAGCGGGCCGACAAGCGCCCGGTCAACTCGGACCTTCGTGAATCGGGTTCCATCGAGCAGGATGCGGATTTGATCATGTTTATCTATCGTGATGAGGTTTATCACGATGACAGCCCGGACAAGGGGATTGCCGAGATCATTATCGGCAAGCAGCGTAACGGCCCCATCGGCCGGGTGCGCCTCACCTTCCAGGGTCAGTTCTCCCGGTTCGACAACTACGCCGGTCCGGCGTTTGACGACGATTATTGATAAGTAACAATCATGGCAATCCTGTGGTCAGGATTGCCACCACCGCTCTGACCCGCTTGCCATTCACTGCAAGGCAGCCCGTCAGAGCCTGTTTTCCCGGTTCGACAATTATGCCGGTCCGGCCTTCGACGACGATAAGTGAGTGGCGGTCTTCTGCCCGATGAGGGGGAGACCATTTGTGCCCTCGTAAGGGAAAACCATGAAAGCGGCTACTGCCCAAATCAACACTGCGGCCTTGCGCCACAACCTCGCCGTGGTCAAGCGCCACGCTCCCGCTTGCAAGATCATTGCTGTGGTCAAGGCCAACGCCTATGGCCATGGACTGCTGCCGGTCGCCCGCACCCTGGTGGATGCGGATGCCTATGCGGTGGCCCGTATCGAAGAGGCGCTGATGCTGCGCTCCTGCGCCGTGGTCAAACCCATCGTGCTGCTGGAGGGATTCTTCTCTGCCGACGATCTGCCGGTGCTGGCGGCCAACAATCTGCAGACGGCGGTTCACACCTGGGAGCAGCTCGAAGCGCTGGAGCAGGTTGAGCTGCCAGCGCCCGTGGTGGCCTGGCTCAAGCTCGACACCGGCATGCACCGCCTCGGGGTGCGTGCCGACGAGATGCCCACCTTTATCGAACGACTCGGCAAGTGCAAGAACGTGGTGCAGCCGTTCAACATCATGACCCACTTCAGCCGCTCCGATGAGCTGGAGCAGCCCACTACCCGCGAGCAGATTGACCTCTTCAGCCGTCTCACGGCACCGCTGGCGGGCGAGCGTGCCATGGCCAACTCGGCGGGCATTCTGGCCTGGCCGGACTCCCACTGCGACTGGGTGCGCCCCGGCGTCATCCTCTATGGCGTGTCGCCCTTCCCCAACACGGTGGCGGCCGATTACGACCTGCAGCCGGTGATGACCTTGAAGACCCAGCTGATTGCGGTGCGGGATCACAAGGCGGGCGAGCCGGTGGGCTATGGCGCCAACTGGGTGTCAGATCGCGATACTCGCCTTGGCGTGATCGCCATCGGCTACGGTGACGGCTATCCACGCATGGCCCCCAACGGCACTTCCGTGCTGGTCAACGGCCGCATCGTGCCGCTGGTGGGGCGTGTCTCCATGGATATGAGCACGGTCGATCTGGGGCCGGGCGCAACCGACAAGGCCGGTGACGAGGCGGTGCTATGGGGCGAGGGGCTGCCGGTAGAGCGGGTGGCCGACGAGATTGGCACCATCCCCTACGAGCTCATCACCAAACTCACCTCCCGCGTCTTTATGGAGTACGTCTGATGTGGCAGCAGTGCCTGCTGACTCTTAAGCCCCGTTCGCGGGGCTTTCATCTGGTGACGGACGAGCTGGTGGCCAAGCTGCCGATGCTGGCGGATTACCGGATTGGCATGGCGCACCTGCTGCTGCAACACACCTCCGCCTCGCTCACCCTCAACGAGAATTGCGATCCGAGTGTGCGCAGCGATATGGAGGCCCATCTGCATCGGCTGGCGCCGGAAGATGCCCCTTACTATCGCCACACCTATGAGGGGCCGGATGACATGCCCGCCCACATCAAATCCTCCCTGCTCGGGGTGAGCCTGCAACTGCCGATCCGCGATGGTCAGTTGGCGCTCGGCACCTGGCAGGGGATCTGGCTTGGCGAGCATCGCATCGATGGCGGTGCCCGCAAGGTGTTGGTGACCCTGCAGGGTGAGTAATCAGGCTGCAACCAGCCGAAAGATGACGATAAAAAGAGGGATGGCATTGAGCCATCCCTCTTTTGTTTTAACGGTTTCGCGAGCTATCCGCCTGCCAGTGGCGCGGTGCTCTGCGTGGCTCAGCCGACCTTGAAGGGGGTCAGTTCGGCCAGCGGGGCGGCGTCCATAAAGGCTTGCGGCTCCTGACCCTGTTTGAAGATCTTGAAGTCCTGCTCACGGGCGCTCCAGTACTCCAGACGCTCGCTGCCGTTTGCTCCGGTGATTTGCAGCAGGCTCGCTTCGCGCAGAGCCACCACATATTCGCTCGGGTTGATGGCGCAGAATTCGGCCAGACGCTCGTCGCGGGTCTCGCCCATGTGGCCGCTGATGCTGGCGTCCAGATAGTGCGGGTTGATCTGCAGCGGGAACAGGCCCAGCGCGGGCAGCACGGCGGCGCTGCAAACCGGCATATCGTTGGTGGTGCGGATGCTTGGGGTCGCCACGTTGCAACCGGCGCTCCAGCCCACATAGGGGACACCCCGCTCGCGCACGGCACGCTGGATCGGCACGATCAGGCTGTTTTCATGCAGCATCTGGTTGAGGCGCCAGGTGTTGCCGCCGCTGATAAAGATGGCGTCCGCCTGATTGATGGCATCGACCGGGTCATCGAAGTGGTGGATGCTGATGGCATCGACTCCCAGACTCTCCTGCAGCTCGTTGGCGCGGGCATCCCAGTCGCTGCGGATCACCGCGTAGGGGATGAGCAGAATGCGCTTGACCTGTTTGCGAGCCAGCAGGCTCTGAACCCGATCGCGGGCCCAGCCGAGCAGACCCGGAAATTCGTTGGCTTTACCGTTGCTAAGCAGAAGCAGTTCCATCAAATCGTTCCTCAAAAAGTGAAAGCGGAGGAGGGAGGGCCACCGGATCCGCCGTGCGGCCGGATGGCAAGAGGAGGCATGCTACCACCATTGGCGCGGCGGTTCTGTGATCGCGAGGCCCATTCAACTGTTATGGATGGGGGATGCCATGCCAAGCGGTGGATTAATGAGCCGTGGTCAACGCGCCACCCCTCGCCAATAAAAGACCCCGCCGCAGCGGGGTCATGGCAGGGTTAGTCGAGTTTGAGATCGACCCACACCATGCGGTGATCCGAACTGACTCCCTTGGCGATGCCGAGTTTCGCATCATAGACCAGGTGATAACCGGCCTCGAAGCTGGCAGGCCAGTAGACACCGCTCTTCACCGCGTTGAGGTTGGCGGAGGGGATGACGTGATCCAGCTGCAGCACGCTGCTATTGGTGATCCGCTCCGGGTTGGGGCGATTGAGGTTGCGTTTGCAGTCGGTCCCCTTGCTGACACACTCCGGGCCCCCTTCGCTGACCGGGATCAGGGTGCCATTGGTGATGGCCTGATTCATCAGCGGGTTGTTTAGCAGATCCTGAATGGCGGTCAGGTCACCGTCACCGGTGAGCGGATCGGCGTTGAGATCGCCGGCGATGACAAACTTGGCGTTTTTGGCCAGCCCACCCTTGGTGCCCTTGTCATCGGTCATGTAGTTGAGACCCTTGACGTAGTCGTTCCAGAAGGCGATCTCGGCGCGGTTGTGCTTGACGGTGTGACGCGCTGCGTTGGCAAAGATCGGTGGGGTCGGGTGGGAGATCAGGAAGTGGATCACCTCTTCACCCTTCTCGGTCTTGATCCGTACTGGCACATCGGCGTGGTTCTTGGAGGAGAGCGGGTACTGCTGCCAGGCCGCGTCTGAATACCAGGCATCACCACACTGGCGGCTGGCCGGGATCTTGACCTTGGGATTGTTGCAGTCATCGATGATGGGGTTCTGCTCGCCCGGCATATCCTTCCACTTGAAGTTCTGGAAGGTACGGATCTGCTTGGTGTCGATGGGGTATTTGGACATCACCGCAAAGGCGTACTGGCCGTGGTAGTTGCCAAAGCCCCAGGCATCGTCGGGGCCGCTGTTGACCTTGCCATCCAGATTGAGGTCATAACCGCTCATCAGGCCGGTGTTGGTGGCGAAGTTCTGCATCACCGGATAGCTGATGGCCGTCACCTCTGCGTGTTGGGCGTGAGCCAGATAGTTGTCGTTGAAGGCTTTCAGATCGGCGGTGCTCTCGCCTTTGCCGTCGTTGTCGAACTCGTTGAGCAGGAACACATCCGGGCGGGTACGCTGGATGATTTCCGCCACGTTGCGGATCTGCTGCACGTTCTTGGCTTTGGTTTCAGTGGCGCCGCTCAGGCTCCCTTCGGCGAGGCGGGCCAGCAGGGCATCCTGCTCGGTGCGGGTCAGCGCCAGCTCGCCAGTCAGCATACCGGCGGCAGTGCGGTCAAAAGAGAGGTTGAAGGTGGCAAAACGAACCATGGGATCAGCTGCCTTTGAGTCGTTGTCGCTGTTGCAGCCAGCCAGCATCCCGAGGGAAATGGCGGCAGCCAGTAGGGTCTTGTTGATATTCTTCATTTTAATTATTCCGTAGCATCAATGAGTTATGCCTTCTGTGAGGCGGCGCCATTATAAGTAGACGGCGATGCTGCGGGGATTTTGCCTGAGCAAAGTGTGAGGATATTCACACCACATATCTGGCGATGATGAATGTTAGCAGGGCGATATGGGGTGTGAAAAACCGGTTTATACGCTGCAGTTTCCGGGATGAATGGCGCATTTCCTGCCGTTACCGCACTCTGAATTTGTCACACCACCATCGGCAGGCCGCTCTCGGGGTGGTGGATCACCTGTGCCGGATAGTCATAGAGACGGGCGATCAGCTCAGGGGTGAGCACCTCGGCAGGTGTGCCATCGGCCATCAGCTTGCCCCGTTCCAGCATCACCAGCCGATCGGCATAGCGCGCCGCCAGATTGAGGTCGTGCAGCACCACCAGCACCGCAGTATTGCGGCTGGCCAGGGCGCGCGCCATGGTGAGCAGCTGATGCTGGTATTTCAGGTCCAGCGCCGAGGTGGGTTCGTCGAGCAGCAGCAGGCGGGGTTGCTCGGCTTGCTCGGCCGGGGAGGGAGCTTGCCAGATCTGCGCCAGCACCCGGGCAAACTGCACCCGCTGCCGCTCGCCGCCGGAGAGCCCGGGATAGAGCCGTTTGGCCAGATGCTCGACCCCGGCATGGGTCATGGCCGCTGCCACAATTTCGTCACGCCGCGCCGCCGGTTCACTGTGGGGCAGGCGCCCCATGGCAACCACTTCCTCGCAGAGAAAGGGGAAGTTGAGGGAGGAGCTTTGCGGCAATACCCCGAGCCGGTGGGCCAGCTGGCTGCTGTCCCACTGCCGGCGATCCGCGCCAAACAGAGTGATGGAACCCTCATATTCCAGCTCGCCGGTCAGGCACTTGAGCAGCGAGCTCTTGCCCGCCCCGTTGGGGCCCAGCAGCGCGGTGAGGGTGCCGCTCTCGAGACTAAGATCGAGCCCATCCAGGATCTGGTGCTGGCCACGGCGCAGGCTGAGTCGGCTGCAGCTCAACAGGGGGGCGGAGAGTGAGGATGAGAGTGGTTGCATAACAGTCCGTATCACAGGGCGCGGCGGCCTTTTACCAACAGCCAGATGAAGAAGGGGGCGCCGAGCAGGGCGGTGATGATGCCCACCGGCAGCTCGGCCGGGGCCAGCAGGGTGCGTGCCAGCATATCGGCTGCCAGCAGCAGGGCTGCGCCCAGCAGGGCCGAGAGTGGCAGCAACCTGACATGGTTGGGACCCGCCAGCAGGCGCACCAGATGGGGCACAACCAGCCCGACGAAGCCGATCATCCCCGCTACCGCCACCGCCACGCCGACGCCCGCTGCGGTGAGCAGGATCAGGCGACGTTTGAGGGATTGCACATTGACCCCCAGATGACGGGCCTCCCCTTCACCCAGCAGCAGGGCGTTGAGGGGATTGGCATCGCGCATAAAGAGCCACAGCAGGGCCACCAGAGTGAGCAGGGCTAGCGCCACATCGGCCGGTTTGCCTGCCGCCAGCGTTCCCATCTGCCACAGGCTCAGGTTGCGCAGCATCTGATCGTCCGCCAGATAGGTGAGCAGGCCGATCACCGCGCCGGAGAGCGCCGTGATGGCGACCCCGGCCAGTAGCATGACGGTGACCGAGGTGCCCCCCTCACGGGTGCCGAGCAGATAGACCAGGGTGGTGGTGAGCGCGCCGCCGAGAAAGGCGAGCAGCGGCAGCAGACCAACCCCGATGGTGGCTTGCAGCTGCTGGCCGAGGGGGGCCAGCAGCACGATGGCGAGTGCAGCCCCAAGCGCCGCACCGCCGGAGACACCTATGATGCCGGGGTCAGCCAGGGGGTTGCGAAACAGCCCCTGCATCACGGCGCCACAGAGCCCGAGGATCCCCCCCACTGCGATGCAGAGCAGGGTTCTCGGCAGGCGAATTTCCTGCACGATCAGCAGCTTGTGTGACTCAATCCCGCTCTCCTGCCCGGCAAACAGCGCCCGCAGACTCTCGCCCAGGGTGAGGGTCATGGGGCCGGTTGCCAGCGAACCGAGCAGCAACAGTGCCAGTGCGGCCGTGGTAAAGGCCAGCAGCCAGGAGAGGGGTAACCGCATCATGACCCCTGCTTGATCCACTGGGCGATCTGGTTCGCCTGTTGCAGGGAGTTGAGGCTCAGGCCCCCTTGAAGGGCGTGGCCGTCGATGGCGTGAATGGCGTTACGCTTGCCAGCCGGGGTAGCGGCCAGGGCGGGTACTTCTGCCAGCACCTTGGCCGGATCGGCATACTGCTGCCAGTCACGACCGCTGACCAGCACCAGATCGGGCTGCATCTCGATGAGGGATTCGGCGGATACCGGCTTGTAGTTGCGCAAATCGGCGACCGGATTGATGCCACCTGCCAGCGAAATCAGCGCGCTGGCGGTGGTGTCCCCCCCGGCGATGCTGGTGGGTTGCCCCTTGTGCAGCAGCAGGAAGGCGACCTTGAGCGGTTTGTTCTGTTTGGCTTGCGCCGCCAGCTGATCGGTCTGAGCCTGGATCTCTGCCTTCAGGCGATCGCCAGCGGCTTTGTCGCCCAGCAGGCTGGCGAGGGTGTCGATACGCTGGTTGAGGTTGGCGAGGGTCGGCGCGGTATCCAGCACCTCCACCTTGACCCCGGCACGGCGCAGCTGATCCAGGGTCGGGGCCGGCCCCATCTCGTCACTGCCCACCAGTCGGGTGGGGGAGAGGCTCAGGATCCCTTCGGCGGCCAGCGCCCGGTGATAACCCACCTTGGGCAACCCTTTTGGCAAGGGGCTGCTGACATCGGTGGCGATCAGGCTCGATTCACCGCCAAGGGCCAGAATGAGTTCTGTGGTGGCCGGGCCGATACTGACGATACGCTCTTTCTGTCCGTCGGCGGCAACGGCAGAGAAGGGGGATAGTGAACTGCAGAGCAGGGTGATGGCGAGGGCAAGACGACGGCCCATGCTAACCTCCGAAGGGGTGAATGAAACGGGTGTGCCGCCGAGAATATCAAGGCTTTGGAAAAAATGCACTGATAATGATAGCAATTATCAATTGCATTGATTCCGGTGCTTTATTAGAGTAGCCGCCATGATAAACAGCGGGACGACCTGGTCCCGCAGAGGGAGAAAACATGAGCATTGCACAACGCATTCACGCGCTGCTGGAGCAGGATCCCGGCGCTCATCCGTCCACCCTGGCGGCCCAGCTTGCCATCAGCGAATGGGAGGTGGTTCGCCATCTGCCCGCCGAGCTGGTGACCCTGCTGTCCGCCGATCGCGCACAAGGTCTGCTGGAAGATCTGGCCGACTGGGGCCCGGTGACCACCATCGTCGAATCTGAAGGCTCCATCTTCGAGGTAAAAGCCCCCTTCCCGAAAGGCAAGGACGCACGCGGCTACTACAACCTGATGGGCCGCGACGGTGAGCTGCATGGTCACCTCAAGCTCGACAACGTGGCGGGGATTGCGCTGGTCAGCAAGCTGTTCATGGGCAAGGAGGGGCACTCCTTCCAGTTCTTCGGTCACTCCGGCCGCTGCATTTTCAAGGTCTATCTGGGTCGCGACGAGAAACGCCAGCTGCTGGCCGATCAGGTTACCCGTTTCATGGCGCTGCGCCACAACTCTCAAGAGGAAGTCAAAGCATGAGTGAACGTCAGGAGCGTCTGCAGAACCGCCTGCAACCGGAGATCCGCGAGTTTCGCGACAGCTGCCGTACCCTGCAGCTCGCCACCGTCGATGGCGAAGGCAATCCCAACGCCAGCTATGCCCCGTTTGTGCTGCAGGAAGATGGCTACTATGTGCTGATCTCCGAGATCGCTCGCCACGCCCGCAACCTGCAACAGGTGCCGCGAGTATCCCTGATGCTGATCGAGGATGAGAGCGGTGCCCGCGAGCTGTTTGCCCGCAAGCGCTTGACCTTCGATGCGGTAGCCGAAGTGGTGGCCCGTGACGACGCTCGCTGGAGCAAGGCGGTCGCAGCACTGGAGGGGCGTTTTGGCGAGATCATCAAGGGTCTCTCCAACCTCAAGGATTTCAAACTGTTCCGCCTCAAGCCGGAGCAGGGGCTGTTCGTCAAGGGCTTCGGCCAGGCGTTCGCGGTCTCCGGTGACGAGCTGGTGGATTTCGTCCATCTGGTGGAAGGGCACAAGCGCATCGACAACGGTGCCGAGCTCACCAGCCCGGCCGATGCGCCGGTCTGATAATCCCTGTCGACCACGACAGCCGTTATAACAAAACGGGCAGCCACTGGGCTGCCCGTTTTTATTGCGTTATCTTATCCGCCAGTTCAATCCTGCCAGCTGGCCTTGTTGGGAAAAGCGCGACGATCGGCGTCGGTGGCCGTTTCGTTGCACTCCCCCCGCACCTTCCAGGAGGTCTGGCTCAGCACTATGTAGCCCTGGCGGCAATACTGCTTGGTCGCCAGGGTATCGGTCAGCAGATTCTCCTGCAACGCCTCCCTCTGTTCCAGCAACCGTTGACTCTGGGCCGCCGAGAGGCCGCGCGGCAAGGTGTCGTTGGGCGCGGCTTCAAAGGTGAAGCGCTTGCTCCCCTCCTCGTTTATGTGGGTCAGAAACAGAGGTTCCGGCCCGTCATACTTCTGTCCGGGCAAGCTGGAGCAGGCCGACAGCAGGGGAACAATCAACAACAGGGTGGCAGACAACAGGCGCACGACAGACTCCAGTGAGAAACGAGGCGAGGCTCGCAGATTAGCATGGCTGCAGGGCGGGTGTTACTGCCAGCAGCTCGTCGGTGGTGAGTAGGGTGACATTGCGCCCCTCCGGCAGGCTGAGGTGGCGCCACATCCAGTGATGGTGCTCGGTGATCTGGGCCGCGCTCAGGTGGGGGCGATCGGCGGTGGTGTGACCATCGCTCAACACCAGCACCTCGTACCCATGGGAGGCGGCACTGCGCACCGTGGTATCGACGCAAAAATCGGTGGCGCAGCCACAGAGGATCAGTCGATCGACTGGCTGCTCGGCCAGCAGGAAGGCAAGCTCGGTATCGAGAAAGCTGTCACAGGCTGTCTTGCGCACCCGGCTCTCTCCCTTGGCCGGTTGCAGCGCACTGTGCAACTGCCAACCCGGGGTGCCCGGTTCCAGTTCGGTACCGGGGGGCGAGTCATGCTGGATATAGATGACCCGTCCCTGTTGCTGTCTGACATGGGCCGCAGCCCGATTGATATTGGCCAGCATCTGCTCCTGGCGGTAACGGGGCTCGTTGAACAAGCCTTGCTGCACATCGATGATCAGTAACACATCCATATTTTACCCGCCGTTTCCTGGAAGATTAGGGTTGCAGCCACTGGCTGCAGTCACGACTGCGGGATTGATGCAGCGCGCCCATATCTTGCTTCATCTCGTCACTGTTTTGCCAGCGCTTAGGCAGCGGCATGATGGTTACCTGCACATCGGCTGCGGGATCTGCAACAGAGGTCTCATCTGTACGGGGCACGACCAGCGCCACCTTGAGGGCAGGATTGCGGCTGGCGATGCGACTGGCGAGCCCAAGCCCCCCCTCGACGTGGAAATTGCCGGCGATATGCATGATCTGCTGGCCCGGGTGCTTGGCGAGATAATCCACCATGCTCTCGGCCATGGTGTCGTCCCAACTGGTCTGGGCGGCGAAGCGGCGGGCGTTGCTGTCGGCATCGCCGTGGTGCATGGAGGCCATAAATTTCTGGCGATAGGGGTCATCCCCCAGCGTCAGCTGGCGGGCCATCTGGCTGCGACGTGTGGCTGGCAGTTTGTCGAGCCACTCAGCCCCCTCCTGACCGACACAGCTCACCAGCGGCTTGGGGGCGTTGGCGGCGATCACCGGCATCCGGTGAGCCTTGGCAAACTCTACCAGCGGGCGGTAGTCGCTCGGATAGTTGGGCCAGGCGTTGCCTTCGCGGATCAAGGCCGCTTCACCAATCTGATTCGCCAGATAGGCATCCAGCGTCTTCTGATCGGCGCGGCTGAACTGCTCCATGGAGAGGGCCAATGGCCGACCGTGCTGCTGACCTGCGGTGTAGAGCCCGCTCAGCAGGCGCGATTGCAACAGATGCACGGCAGGATGGCTGTGCAGCTCGCCCACCAGAATGATGTCGGCGTCGGCAATGCGCGCGATTGCTTGCTCCAGCGTCAGGTCTGCATCTCCCTCGCTACTTAGCCGGTAGTCATAGAGCGTCTGCAACTGTGATGACACGTTTGGCTGGGTTGGGGTGGCACAGGCTGCCAGTAGCAGCGGCAGGGCGAGCAGGGGAAGTCGTCTAATCATGGGATCTCACGGCTGATATGCCCGGATGCCGGTGCATCTCGGGGGCTAATAGAGAATAAGGGCAACACAGGGCGACAGTGTAAAACCAATTTGGTTCAAAACAAATGAGAATGATTTCGTTTCTTGTTGATCTTTGTCGAGAGCCGGGTAATATGCGGCCTGTTTGATAACAGTTCTCAATAAGGATTCGCTGTGACCCATCATAACGCACTCTCTCTGGTTGCCCTCGCCGTGGCGGCCGGTCTCTCCTCCCAGGTCTTTGCTGCCACCCAGAAGGCGGATGAAGTCGTGGTCGTCAGCGGCTCACGGATGGAGCAAAAACTGGAAGATGTCTCCGGCCCCATCTCGGTGATCACCGCCAAGCAGATTGAAGAGCAGGTCGTCACCAACGTCGCCGACCTGTTCCGCTACGAACCCGGTGTGACCGTGCTCGGCGGTCAGGGGGATGCGCAGACCTTCATCATCCGCGGCATGGGTGAAAACCGGGTCAAGGTGGTGCGCGACGGTGTGCGCCAGAACGATGCTTACAGCAAGGGCGGTGTTGGCCAGAGCTACTTCGATACCGACATGATCAAGCAGGTAGAAGTGGCAAAGGGGCCGGCGTCTGCCGCCTACGGCTCCGATGCGCTGGGTGGCGTGATTGCCATCACCACCAAGGATGCCAGCGACTTCCTCAAGGGCAAGGATAGTTATCTGGATGTGACCAGCGGTTACGCCTCCAGCAGCCACCAGAAGATGGCGGGCTTTACCGGCGCCTTGCGCACTGGTGAAGTGGAGAACCTGCTGCGCTACACCTGGCGCGATGGCGGTGTGACCCAGAATTTCGACTCCACCAAAAACGACTTCGATATCGGTACCCACGCCCTGCTGCTCAAGAGCAAGTGGAACCTCTCCGATGAGCAGTTCCTCAAGCTGACCGTTGACTACCTGACCGATGGCGAGGAGCCGGATGCGGTCAAGCTCAACAAGGTCGGTACCGGTACTGCCCGTGTCTTTGATCAGCCCATCACCGACAAGCAGACCGACAACCTCTCTGTGGTGCTGGATCACGGCATCGCGCTGAATCAAGGCTGGGCTGATCGGATGGATAGCAAGGTCTACTTCGCCCGCACCAAGCAGACGCTGGATCAGTACGCCTCATCCAAGTATCCGGTCAGCCCCGGCAACCCCTATGTGACCAAAAACTCGCTGGATCACAACGTGTTCGATCAGAAGAACATCGGCGCCCAGCTGCAGTTCCACAAGGCGGTCGCCAACCACCGCCTGGCCTGGGGGGCTGAATACGAGCACACCGACAACGAACGTACCCGTTACAAGGGGCCGACGACCCCCGGTGATTTTGTCGGCTACAACGAGCTGAGTTTCCCGGCTACCACCAGCGAGCGCAGCGCCCTGTGGGCCTTTGACGAGATCAAGTTTGGCGAGCGCTGGGTGCTGACCCCAGGTGCCCGTTATGACTACTACCGGATGACTCCGGACAACGATCCGGCCTACACAGGCGACAAGCTGCACAAGTTCTCGGAAGGGGAGTTGTCACCCAAGCTGGGTCTGGTGTTCAAGGCCCACGAGGCGGCCAACCTGTTCGCCCAGTACAGCCACGGCTTCAAGGCCCCCATGTATGACAGCGCCTTCTCCACCCTGAACCATCAGGCTTACGGCTATCGCATCGAGCCCA
This sequence comes from Aeromonas sp. 604443, assembly GCF_049170315.1. Classification (NCBI taxonomy): domain Bacteria; kingdom Pseudomonadati; phylum Pseudomonadota; class Gammaproteobacteria; order Aeromonadales; family Aeromonadaceae; genus Aeromonas; species Aeromonas sp. 604443. Next base: position 241,841 of record NZ_JAAKMI010000005.1, on the reverse strand, counting down.
ACCCGAACCTCAATCCGGAGAGCAGCGACGGCATCGATCTTGGCGTGCGTGGCAGCAGCAACGGCTTCAGCTATGAAGTAGCCAGCTTCTACAACAAGTTCGAAGACTTCATCGAGATGGTGGAAGTGGGCAAAGAGGGGCGCACCGCCGTCTACCAGTACCAGAACCTGAGCAAGGCGACCACCAAAGGGGTCGAAGCCAAGGCGGATTACTGGCTCAACGACATCGTCAATGTCTGGGGCAACCTCGCCTACATCGAAGGCAAGGATGGGGATGGCAACTACATCAACAGCTTGAGCCCGCTCAACGGCTCCGTCGGTGTGCGTCTGGAACAGTCCCAGTGGAACTTCAATACCGCGCTGCGCTTTGCTGACGACATGGACAAAGTCCGTAAAGACAGCAAAGGCAACGATTACGTGAAGAGCGCCGGTTGGGGTGTGGTGGATATGTACGCCCAGTTCAACCCGATGACCGACCTGCAGCTCAACGTCGGGGTCTTCAACCTGTTTGACAAGGAGTACACCAGCTACGAGCGCATCGCCGGTCGTGCCGAGGGCTCCGATAACAGCATGATGACCGAACCGGGCCGCAACCTGAGTGCACGGGTCAAATACGTATTCTAAAAAGACAACACACGCAGTGATCTCGGGCTGTTGCCCGCACCGGATCCCCGCCCTGACAGGCGGGGATTTTTTATACATGTAGCCAGGTGTGAGGTGACCCGCTCACACCATGTTATTCATTGGCTTCGCCTTTTTCTTTGTGTTGGCGAGATATTATGCTATTTGATTTATTGTTAATGACATTTAGTAATTATTTACAACGGGTGTGCCTAGCTTTTGACTTCGACATCGAACTTTTTCCTCGACACCGCCGACGCTCTTGAGCTGATTACCCGCTTCAATGAGGCCTCTGACGAGCAGACCATAGTGGCCCTGCTGCGTACCCTTAGCCAGCAGATGGGTTTTGACCACTTCCGGCTGGGATTCATCTTTCCCAGTTCGATTCAGCGACCTGACGTGAGGATTTTCAACGGCTGTCCTGCCGAATGGGTACAGACCTATGACAAAAAGCGTTTCTTTACGTTAGATCCCGTTGTACGCAAAGGGATGAGCCAGAGTACCCCTATCCTCTGGGCCAACCTGATCACCGAGTGTTGCGATCAACAAGATATGGCGGGGCTTGAGGTGATGTTGCAGGCCCATGAGATGGGATTGCGCGACGGGATCACGATTCCCTGGCACGGGCCGAATGGCCATGTTGGCTTGTTGTCATTGATCACACGCACTACACGAACTGAGCATCAGTGGCTGACGGCTGCTCCCTTTTTAAGCTGGCTGGCGGTGCATGTCTTCGAGGCTGTGGCCCGTGTTTGTCTTGCCGTGAAGCTTCCTCAGGAAGAACTGACCCTACGGGAGCTGGAGGTGTGCCAGTGGGCTGCCGAAGGCAAGCAAGTGAGTGATATTGCCCAGATCCTGGGGATCAAGCCCAGAACCGTCACTTTCCATCTTGAACGGATAGCGGAGAAGCTGGGGGCAAGCAGCAAAAATCAGGCGATATCATGGGCGCTGATGCAGGGTATTGTCAGACTGAACATTGACACGGCACAGATTGAAAATGTGGATGATGACAGTGCATGATGCTGTATAACGCAAAAAATTGCTCATCACACAGATAAAATCACTTAAAATGACAGTTTTGCCAGTGAGTTTGATGATATTGCGCAATTTATTGCATATGAAGGAATCGTGCGAGAATTGTCTTTTATTTAACTAATTGAAAAATAAGAATAAAAATAAGTGGCATGGTCGCTGCTAAAGGGTTGGTTGAGTGCTATCTCGTTTAACCAACTTATTTAGGAGCATACACATGCCAACTCCATGTTATATCAGCATCGAAGGTAAAACCCAGGGCAATATCACCGCCGGAGCCTTCACCTCTGACTCAGTCGGCAACATCTTCGTGCAAGGCCACGAAGACGAGATGCTGGTACAAGAGTTCCAGCACGTTGTCACCGTCCCGACCGACCCGCAATCCGGTCAGCCTGCCGGTCAGCGTGTCCACAAGCCGTTCAAGTTCACCGTCGCCCTGAACAAAGCCGTGCCGCTGATGTACAACGCGCTGGCTTCCGGCGAAATGCTGCCGAAAGTGACCCTGAAGTGGTATCGCACCTCCGTTGAGGGCAAGCAGGAGCACTTCTTCTCTACCGTGCTGACCGATGCCACTATCGTTGACATCGACTGCCAGATGCCCCACTGCCAGGACCCGGCGAAGTCTGACTTCACCCAGCTTATCCAGGTCTCCATGGCTTACCGCAAGATTGACTGGGAGCACACCGTTGCCGGTACTTCCGGTGCGGACGACTGGCGCGCCCCCATCGAGGCGTAAGCCTTGCTTCGGTACTTTGGTATTCCTTGTAAGTAGTAATGTGTCTTTGAGCCGGTTGTTCAACCGGCTTCTTGTACTGTGCATTTTCTCCAGCCTGGCCAACGGGTTGGCTGGAGCTTTTCTGTTTTGCCATCCCCCTGCTGGGGTTTTATGCCCTGCGAGTGAGCGCGGAGGGATGGCAAAGCACTAAAGGGGGTCCTGTGATGCAGACCCGAACCGCTCGTAACCTGTTAACCCCCTTGTCTTTGGTGCCCTTGCGGCACCTGAGAGGGCGGTAGCGTGGCTGCGCGGCGAGGGCGTGTATGGGCGCGAGAGTTGGCAAGGGCTCAGGCACAGCTTGGCCGTGACAAGAGGGGAAAGCCATGGCTAATCAAACCGGATTGCAATTTACCGTCAAGGTGGGGGAGTTGCCCGAGAGCACCTTCGTGGTGGCCAGTTTCCAGCTGGATGAGGGGCTGAATCGGCCGTTCAATCTGCAGCTGGAGGTGGCAAGTAGCCAGCCTGATGTCGACTTTGGCGCCGTGCTGGACCAGCCGAGCGAGCTGATGGTGTGGTACAACGGCGAGTTGCAGCGTCGGGTCTGCGGGGTAGTGAGCGAGTTTGCCCAAGGGGACAGCGGCTTTCGCCGTACCCGCTATCAGCTGCAAGTCAAACCTGCCCTGTGGCGATTGGGGCTGCGCCAGAACTCACGCATCTTTCAGGCGCAAAAGCCCGATGAAATCCTCAGTATCCTGCTGCAAGAACACGGCATTACTGACTACGCCTTTGCGCTCAAGAACGAGCACGCCCAGCGGGAATACTGCGTGCAGTATCGCGAGACCGACCTCGATTTCGTGAACCGCCTCGCTGCCGAAGAGGGCTTGTTCTACTTCCACGAATTTGAGCAAGGCAAACACCGCATCGTCTTTGCTGACGATGCTGCCGCCCTGACCGCTGGCCCCGAGCTTTTCTTCAACCTCGGCAACCGCTCGCTGGAACAAGGGCCCTATGTGCGCCAGTTCCACTACCGCGAGGCGGTGCGCCCCTCGGATGTGGAGCTCAAAGACTACAGCTTCAACACCCCGGCCTATGGCCTCTCCCACAAAAAGCAGGGCGCGGAGCTCGACCATCAGCGCGATACCTACCAGCATTTTGACTACCCGGGCCGCTACAAACAGGACGGCAGCGGCAAGGCCTTTGCCCAGCACCGGCTTGATGCGCTGCGCAATGACGCGGTAGCGTGCAGTGGCAAATCCAACAGTGCAGCGCTGTTGCCGGGGCAGCACTTTTCATTGACCGAACATCCGAACGGCAGCCTCAACACCGACTGGCAAATCGTCCATATTCGCCACACCGGTGAGCAGCCCCAAGCGCTGGAAGAAGAGGGCGGCAGCGGTCCCACCGTCTACCACAACGAATTTGGCGTAGTGAAGGCGAGCACCACCTGGCGCGCCCGCATCGGCAGCCCCGAGGCACCCTACAAGCCGATGGTGGACGGCCCGCAAATCGCTATCGTGGTGGGCCCCGACGGGGAGGAGATTTACTGCGACGAGCACGGGCGGGTGAAACTGCAATTCCCGTGGGACAGATATGGCAGCTCCAACGACCAGAGCTCCTGCTGGGTGCGAGTCTCGCAAGGCTGGGCCGGTGGTCAGTACGGCATGATGGCGATTCCGCGCATCGGCCACGAAGTTATCGTCTCGTTTCTGGAAGGAGACCCCGACCAGCCTATCGTGACGGGCCGTACCTACCACGCCACCAACCGGCCGCCGTATGAGTTGCCCGCCAACAAGACCCGCACCGTGCTGCGTACCGAGACCCATCAAGGCGAGGGTTTCAACGAGCTGCGTTTTGAAGACCAGGCGGGGCAGGAAGAGATTTATATCCACGGTCAGAAAGACCTGAATGTGCTGATAGAGAACGATGCCGCCTGGCACATCAAGCATGACCAACACACCGACATCGACTTTGATCGGGTGACCCGCATCAAGGCCAATGACCACCTGACGGTGGAAGGTGAGAAGCGTGACCAGATCAAGGCGGACTATTCGCTGACGGTGGATACCTCCCTGCACCAGAAACTGGGTCAATCCCTGTTGGTGGAAGCGGGTGAAGAGGTGCATATCAAGGTGGGTGACAAGTTGGTGCTGGAGGCGGGCTCAGAGATCACCCTCAAGGGGGGTGGCAGCTTTGTCAAAGTTGACCCGAGCGGCATCAAGCTGGTCGGCCCCGCCATCAAACTCAATGCCGGAGGCTGCCCGGGAGCTGGCTCTGGCTGGGCTGGTCAGGCTCCCGTTATTCCCAAAGGGGTTGAGGTGGTCAAAGCTCCGGAACTGGTTGAACTGGTCAAGGCGATTGCCACCGAGAAGGCGATGGAGGCGTTGCTCAAGGCGCTGGAGCCCGATAGCGATTATCAGCCCTCTGCTTGATGTTCGACGAATAACTTAGGATTGAATGATAAAGATGAAAATCGTCTATCCCATGCAACTGGCGGGTGAAAATGGCTCCAGCGAGATTGCATCCCTCGATGAATTTATCAAGAAGATCAATGGTCTCAAGAGCGGTACCTTCCCGATAGGCCGTAACCGCATTTGGCACGGTGGTATCCATTTCAGTAAAAGCGGAGGCTGGCACCCGAGCGGAGCAGTGCGCGCGATTGCTGACGGGGAGATTGTGGCCTACCGACTGGCGACCAAACCGGCCAAGGCAACCCGCAGCCCCGAAGCAGGAAAGCCAGGAGACGATATTGAGCTACATACCTCCCCTTCGTTTTGTCTGGTTCGTCATCGCTACGAAGGCGGAGAGCAGAACAAGAATCGCCTGACGTTCTACAGCCTCTACATGCACATCGCCTGCGAGAACAGCTACAACAGTCCCGAGGCGGCGCGAGTTACCGTCAAGGGCTCAGGTGTCTCCACCTATGAACCGGTGGCGCAGGGAGACCCCCTAAAGCTGACACGCCGACTGTCGGGCAGTAGTCCTGTGTATGCCAAAACAGGTGCTGAGGTGAAGTTGCTCCAGCAAACCCCGAGCAACCTGCTCAACCACAGGGATGAAGCCCACAATTATTTTCTGGTGCACTACGTCGATGAACCGAACAGCCCGTTCTATATCGCACAGAGCCAGTTACAGCATGAATATCCGCAAAAGCCGACGTGGATGACCCCACCAGAAGGCAAACCGGCCCGCCACAAGGTCCCGAGTAATACATGGTTACGTAAAACTGCTGACACCACAGTGGGTAGCATGGGGCTGCCTGCTGGCAGTGAGGTGGTGGTATCCACTGAGCCACCACAGATGGTGAACCTCAATGGCGGCACGACAGAGTTTCGTAAAGTACAGGTGTTCAAGACGGGCAGCGGCACAGTCAAAGACAGTGCGAATCAGGTGATGACCAATGCTGGCAAAGGTGCCGTTGGCTGGCTGGCAAAAAGCAAGATGGGGGCCGGACTGCCCGCTGAACCGAGTACCCCGGTCGAATTCAAAGACGATGCGCCGGTTGTTAACCGCAGCGCAAATCCGATACCGGTGCAGGCCGGAGAGATCATCGGTCATTGGGGGGAGCATGAGCTAGCCACTGCCAGTGCCAGCGGTTTCGAGAAAGACGCCGACAGCAAAGCCGTGCACTTTGAGGTGTTTGTGTCAGAGAGCGACAAACAGGCGCTTAAAGATTGCATCAATAACAAGGCGCGGGTCACCGGTGGCCAAGGCTACCTGCTAGTAAAGAAAGAGGTCACTACCTATCGTCTAACCAGCGATAGCCAACATGGTTTTCACGAGGTTGCCAATTTTGGGCCGCTGGTCTTACCGTTGGCGGTGAAAGAGTCTGATATTGTTACTCATGGTGCCAACAATTTTGTGAAAGTGCGTGAGCGGACTACTGCGGACGGGGAGTTGCCTGGCGAGTTCGTATTGAAGGGCGGTGATGTCGAAGTCATCAGTCAGCACGACTGGCACCAGCTGGGCGTCAAGCTGGTCGATGGTAGCAGCGATGAAGATGGCTTTTTAGATAAGGCAGATACCGAGAGTGAAGATCCGCAGCAGAAAGAGGCGAGCAAATTTTTTAGTACCCTCTATGACAAGCTGGTGACAGACAGGGACAATAATGGCACCCTGAGCGGCAATGACATCAAGGCCGCGCTGGCCGATGAGGAGCTGGCGGGCAAGTTGCGCATGTTGTTTATCAAGCACAAAAGCGAATGGGTAAAACCGGGGGATTGGCCGCGTCTCAAGCAGGAGTTGGCTGACCAGCCGAAGCTCTATGAGTATGCGATGCAGGTACACCGCAATATGGCGTGGGTGGAAGATGCCAGCGCGATATTGGGTGATACCAAACCTTGGTTTATTCATCCGGCAGGGATGATGGGGTTGGTGGCTGAGCCTATCTCTGATGATGAAATGGATGAAAAATGGCTCACTGTACCCAAAGGACAGCTCACATTTGATGCTGAAGGGAACGATGTTGATACGAGTATGTATTTTTCAAGACATCCACATGTTCCAAATAATAGAGGGGTTGTGATTGGTGCGTCTGGTGTTACTTATGGAAGGGGGCTTGATCTGGGCCAAATATCAATTGGCGAGCTGAACAAGTTAACAACGGCTATTTCTAATAATTGCAAACCGCTATCAAGTTCCATGTTGCATTGGCTCACTGGTGCAGTTGGTCTTCAGCGGAAGGCTGCATATGATTATACTATAGCAATAAATAACGTTGTTCCCAGAAATGAACAGACCCTTACGAGAAAGCAGCAGCACTATTTGTTCAATGAAATCTATCTAAAGTTAGAAGCTATTGCTAAAAGAACGATCGAAAATCCGAAGGGGACTCGCACAAGAGCTGCTCCAAATGGTATTGATTTAGATCCGGAAAGAATGATTTCATGGCTTGCACTTCCTCAAAACATAAAGGATTTGCTCATTGACCTCACTTTTAGAGGGGATAATCGTCCTAGTACTAGAGAATTTTTCATACCCGATCTCGTCGAGAGCATAAAAAATAACGATGAGTTTTCAGCTTTTAAAGAAAATATAAAAAGTAACAGGTGGAAAGAAACTTATAATGTTCCACTCGATAGACATCAAAGAAGGTGTAACTATTTATGATTATACTAGGATATTTTTTTGCATCATCGATAGCAATGTTTGATGCAAGACAATGCGAAAACCTTGACTTAACAGCTAGATTTAAGTGTGTTGAAACTTTGTATAATAAATCAGATGCAGAGCTAAATAAGGTTTACCAAAATCTTTTTTCATATTTACAGAATGATTATGAAGGAATCGGTGAGCCTAGAACAAAATACTTGAAGTTGGCTCAACGTGATTGGATTAAGTTTCGTGATTCTAGTTGTAATTTTGAAAATCCACAAGGCATGGGCTCTGGAGGAGAGGGTTTTGGTGTGGAATACTTAACCTGTCAACTCAAAAAGACTGTAGACAGAATAGATTATTTAAATGGTTTTTTACCAGAGTAAATGCATCTATCTGTGATGTAATTTAACTTGACTAAATGCAGGGGTGAATTGAGTTCCAGCCTTGCTGATTATGAGTTACTTACAGTTTTTGTGGTGTAAAAATGGAAAAACATTCTATTTTATTTTTGAGCGTTTTTTTAGCTAACCAATACGCTGTTGCTAGTAGTGATTGTAACAATTCGTCGGGAATGCATCAGGAAATGGTTTCCTGTGTTCAAAAGCAAACGGCAAAATATGAAAGCAATTTAAAAAACATCATTTCTTCAAAGTCTAGTGATTATGGCTTTTCGAAAAATTTTTACGATAAACAACGGCTTGCTATCCATGAAAAATGTATGCTTTATTCAAACATTGGTGGTCAGCGTGGTGAGTTGTTAATGGTTCAGTGTGAATTAGATAGTGTCAAAAATTTAAATGAGTACATCAACCAATATGTTGATGATGTGAATAATAGTTAACTTCTTTGTGTAAATTAAAGAGGGGCCTTTGAGAAAGGCTCCTCTTATTTCTTCATTAGAGACAAAAATACGCCGATTACATCAAGAATAATCCCACCTTGAGCCAATATGAGCCTGGGCGTAACAGAGCTAAATATCTAACTGGAGAATAACTGTGAAAAGACTATCTTTTGCTCTTTTTTTTATATCATTGAGTGTATTTTCAAACACAGATCGTAATTGTGATATCTCTGCGCCATCTACCAATCTTGCTGCTTGTTATGAAAGTAAATCAAAACAAGCTGATGCTGAGTTAAACAAAACATATAATAATTTAAAATCTACATTGTTATCTAGCGGTTATGATAAGCAATCTAAAGAAAAATACTGGAGTCAACTGGTTCAATCCCAAAGATATTGGATTAAGCATCAGAGATGCTCAGTGTTACGCGAGGGGAGCTTTTTTTGAAGACAGTTCTATTGCTCAACTGATAGAAATTAAAAAATGCCTTATGAATGTAACAAAGGAAAGAGTGTTTTTTTTGAATAATGAGATTCAATTAATTCATGATTTACCTTGATAGGCAAGACTGATGGCCAAGGACGGCTCTGCATCAGTTTTATGCCCATCAGATGGTTGTGTAGCATATATTTACAAAACAACATATTAGGCAAAAAATATAGATGGAAGTGGCCTGTCCAAGTCGCTTATTTAATTTGAACGGTAGTTATCCAGTAACAAATTCAGTCCAGGCATCCATCATGAGGAGGCGTTGAACCAGTAAGTCCGTACGGTGGGGAAATCTGGGAACCCAATATTTTTGACTCTGCTAGATACTCAACCATGTACTCCGCAGGAGATGGGTGAAAAGTGGTATGGACGGCTTTGTCGAGATTGGCGAGGTTTTGTTGGGCAGAGTATTATAACTATAGAATAACTTAAATGAATAAATATTTGGTCTTGGTTTTTATTCTGTTTTCTTCTATTTGTTGTGCTGAAGATGTCGGCGTAGACTATCGCTGCTTTGTTAGTACAGATGGTAAAATTAAAATGCGAATGATGTGGGCCTCCACTGCGGGTTGGGTTGGAGGATATGTTCAATATGGGAAAAATAAAGATAAAATAACTATAGTTCAAGTGAATTCTGAAGAAGAGGCGAATGACGAAGGTCGACCATATGCTGTTAATAGTGACTGGGTTGAAATAATTGATGGCAAAGTTAATGGGCGGTATCACTTTAGTTACCAGGGTGCTAACTTTGACAATGTTTTTTATATAAATGCTAAAGGAAAGAAGTTTGATTTCTCTCAGGCATTGGAAAATTACGAGGATTGTTTTTGATTGCCGTGGTTGTGAAATAGTGAGTGTATAGATCTAGTTATCACCTAACACCGGCTTAACGCCGGTGTTTTTTATCGCTACAAATAGTTTTGGTGCAGGATAGTTCGAAGATTTGTTGTGTCCAGATGATTTTTCGTGGTGAGGATGGATTTAAATTTGAATCCGAGATGTAGATCCTGGTTATGAAGAAAAGTGATTAGGGGACAAAAAAGAAACCCGCCATGGGCGGGTGGAAGGATTGCAACACTAACCAGGAGGAGGTGTTACCAGGTAGACCCCACCTCTTCGGTAATAGTTCAATTTTATTGAATTTTTTTCGTTTTCTGCGCAGGGTTTCCATCGGGATCTGCGGGGGAGGATGGGTTATCATTCTGCTCCCGTCATCCGGTTGCAGAGGATCTATGCCCGCGTTTTCCTGGTTAGCGCTCTTTTTCGGCGCCTTCTATTTTGTCTACGGTGCTTACTTGCCGTTCTGGTCGCTCTGGCTGGAGGGGGTGGGCGTCAGCGCCGAGATGATCGGTCTCCTGCTGGGGGCGGGGATGGCGATCCGTTTTGCCGGCAACCTGATGGTGATGGGGCAGATCAAGGGGGCAGGGCATCTGCTGCCAGTTACCCGCTTGCTCTCCCTGCTCAGTCTACTGGCGTTTCTCGGCTTCTACCTCAGTCATAACCTCTGGTGGCTGGTGGGCTTGACTCTACTGGCGAACTTTATCTATCCGACCCTGATGCCGGTGGGTGAGGCGCTGGCGACCCGCATGGTGGTGCAGGCTCACCTCGATTACGGCAAGGTGCGGCTATGCGGTTCCTTTGCCTTTATCGTCGCCTCTACTCTGGTGGGGGCGCTGGTGGGCAACTTCGGTAGTGACTGGATTTTGCACACCATGGTGGCGGGGCTGGTGCTGATGCTGCTGCTCAGCTGGCTGCCGCTCTATCCGGCGCCACAGGATAGTCAGGGCGAGCGCGCCAAGGCGTCCTTGCTGGCAACCCTGCGCAGCGCACCGGTGCGCCGTTTCCTGCTGCTGACAGCTTTGCTGCAGGGGAGCCACGCCGCTTATTACGGTTTCAGCGCAATCTACTGGAAGGCGCAAGGATATAGCGGCACCATCATCGGCTATCTCTGGGCGCTCGGAGTGGTGGCGGAGATCTGTATGTTTGCCGCCGACAAGCGTTTCTTGCAGCGCTTTGGCGCCCAGAGTCTCTTTATCGCCGGTGCCATCGGTTGTGTGGTGCGCTGGGTATTGCTGGGTGCCTCGACCGAGCTATGGGTGTTGGTGCTGGGGCAACTGCTCCACGCGGTGACGTTCGGCATGAGTCATCTCGGGGCGGTGCGTTTTATGACTCGCCAGCTGCCCGCCGAGCAGTTGATCCCGACCCAGGCGCTCTATGCGGCCCTTGGCCTCGGCATGACGGTGGCGGCCCTGATGGCTGTCTGCGGCGTGCTGTTCGAGCCACTTGGCGGCGGCATCTTCTTCCTGATGGTGCTGGTGGTGTTGCCGGTGTTCTTCCTGCGGCTGCGCCCCTTTGCGCCCTCTGCGCAGGAGAGGGCTCTAGCCTGATATTTGTCTATTTGAATCATCACCTAACAAAAGGGAGAGCCACGGCTCTCCCTTTTTCGTTGTCGCGGTTGCGCTGTTACTGCTGCTCGCCCAGATAGAGGCGGCTGAGGCGGCGCCAGGTGTTCGAGCCGATGGTGCCGGCAAGTAGTTCATTGGAGGCGGCATCAAAGCGACTATCCGGCAGCCAGCCCAGTTGGGGCAGCAGTTGGGCCAGCGTCACGTCATTGTGTTGCAGCTCCCGCTCCAGCGCTTCCCAGAAGGCGCTCCCCTTGACGTAAAAGAGCGGGTAGTAGGAGCGATCGCCAGCCATCACCTCGCGGGCCGCCCGATAGAGACCGCTATCGCTATGGGGCAGCTGTTTGCCCCACTCGGCCAGCTCGTTGACCGCCGTGACTTGATGCAGCCGAAAGCGGCGTAGCGCCTTGATGGCGAGGTACTCGGCGAGGCTCTCGTTGACCCAGGTGGGTTGTGGAGCAGAGTGGCGAGCGCTCAGGATATGCACCGCCTCGTGGGCCGAGGTGCGCAGCAGGCGCAAGGGGGCCTGTGGCGTCGGTTTGCCAGCCTCGGTGGGGTAGTTGGCGACAAACACCTGATCTCCGGCGGTGCCGCCGAGAGAGCGGGTCGCCACATCCCGCCCCAGCCACACCAGTTGCCACGGGTGAGTGGGTGGATCCACATCGAGCTGGAAGGCCAGATAGTCGATGATCTCATTCAGTTGCTGCTGCAAGGCCGGCAGATCGAGCTGATTGGCGGTCTCGTCATGGCTCAGCACCAGCCGCGGATCCGGCTTGGTGACGGGCACAGTTTGCAGACCAAATGGCAAGATCAGCGGTGGCTGGTTGACATCCGGTAACGGTTGGCAGCTGCCATCCGGCAGACATACCTTCCCTTGGCGGCTCCCCTGCTGGCGCACAAAGTTACCCCATTCGGTCAATAGCCACTGGTTGGGAGCGAACAGAAGCGACTGTTGGGCCGAGGCATCCGCACCCACTGTCGGAGCCGGTGTGAGCGTGATCTGCCAGCCAACCTCTTTGCAGGAGAAGGGCTGGTTGAGGGCAACCGGCTGGTTGTCTGCAAGGCAGACCAGCGCGGGGGAAACCGGCGTGGCACTGCCCGGCAACTGACGAGCGGGGAGCAGGGTAAAAGGGGGCTTGCCCTGCATGGTGAGGCGCACTTGCAGCACATTGGCGCTGGCGCCCCGCTCGATAAGATAGCGGGGGCCGCTCGCGTCATTGCCAGCGCAGGCCCACAGCGGCAGCAGCCACAGGGCAAACAGGGTGATATGACGACTCATAAGGGGTTAGTGCTCCTGCTCGTAGCCCAGCAGATCGCCGGGCTGGCAATTGAGTTCACGGCAGATGGCCTCCAGAGTGGAGAAGCGCACCGCCTTGGCGTGGCCATTCTTGAGGATCGAGAGGTTGGCCTCGGTGATGTCGATGCGCTGGGCCAGTTCGCGGGCGGTCATTTTGCGCTCGGCCAGCAGGGCATCGAGCCGGATGATAATGGGCATGGGATCCTCACACCGTCAGTTGTTGTTCATCGGCCAGCTGCTTTGCTTCCCGCATCACCAGTGCCAGCGCCGAGACGATCAATCCACCCAGCAGCAGCTGAAAGTTTGAGGAGCTGATATTGATGGTGCAGTACAGTTCAGGGCCATGCAGAGTGAGCACTATATCCAGCAGTGGCGTGGTGATGATCTCGGCGATGAAACTGGCACACAGCAGCAGTCCGATCATTTTGTAACGACGGATCTGGCCGAAGGTGAACAGCATAGCGCGTCGATAGCCACGAAACAGCTGGAGCAGTTGCCACAGGATGAGCATGAAAACTACATCAGGCAGCAGCATGACCAGGGTCGCCAGCAGGCGGGTTCCCATACTGAGGGAGTAGTCGGCAATCGAGGGGGCCGGAGTGGTCACTACTGGCGAGGGCATGTTCAGTGGGACATTGCTGAGTGTGGAACCGTCATTCACTGCCAGGGCATCGACCAGCTCCTGATGCAGATAGTCGTTGCCACCCAACAGGTGTGACCAGGCTCCCATGACGGTCATAAGTGGTGTGGCCACCAGTGCAAATAGCAGAACCCACTCGATCAGGCCGCTCATTCGTTCGAGCTTGTTGTGTTTCATCGTTTATCTCCAGATGGAATGTGACAGAAAGATTAGGGCCATGAACGGTGCTGCCAGCAGGGTCAGCAGCAGGAACCATTCGATGAGGTCGCTGATGTGTCCGAGCGTGTGGTGTTTCATCGTTTCACCTCTTGCTTGAAAGAGAAAGATGGAGCGTGCGCGCATGAAATTATTGTTTATCAATAAACAGGCGCTAGTGTTTATCGTTTTACGATATAGTGTCAAGGCTGAATTTATTGAAAAACGATAAATTCAATCTGACTGCAGGGGGATGACTTTTGGCTGTCGCCTCTCTAGACTGGCGAGGTTGTATACAAAAACTCAACATCTACAAGGGGTTATCGATGCACCAGGGATGGCTGCTGATCGGATTGTCGCTCACCTATCTTGGGCTGCTGTTTCTGATCGCCTTCGTGGCAGACAAGCACAAACGGCACCGTCTCAAGGGGCAACCGCTGCTCTACAGCCTGTCGCTGGCGGTCTACTGCACTTCCTGGACCTTCTTCGGCACAGTGGGGCAGGCGAGTGAATCCCCCTGGTCACCGGTGCCCATTTACCTTGGCCCCATGCTGGTCTTTCTGTTTGGCTGGCGGCTGCTGGCCCGCCTTATTCTGGTGGCCAAGCGTGAGCACATCACCTCCATAGCCGACTTTATCGCCGCCCGTTACGGCAAATCCCAGCGGCTTGCCATGGTGATCGCCCTCATCGCCATCATGGGGATCCTCCCCTATCTGGTATTGCAGCTCAAAGCCATCGTCACCGGGCTGGATCTGCTGATGGTCAACAGTGGCGGCATCAGCCCGACCAGCAATACCAGCGAGTTGGCGCTCGGGGTTACCCTGCTGCTGGCGCTGTTCAGCATCCTGTTCGGCACCCGCCATCTCGATGCCACCGAGCACCACAGGGGGATGGTGGTGGCCATCGCCTTCGAATCGGTGGTCAAATTGCTGGCCTTTATCGCGGTGGGGGGCTTCGCCCTCTGGCTGATCCTGAGCAAACCGGGCGAGGCTCACGAGCAGGTGACCCGCGACTTTTTTGCACAGGTGGTGGCGGTGAGCCCCGGCAACCTGCTGGAGCTTGCCATCTATACGGTGCTGGCGATGTGCGCCGTCATCTGCCTGCCGCGCCAGTTTCATGTGACTGTGGTGGAGAACAATCAGGGGCAGGATCTGCACTGGGCGCGCTGGATCTTCCCGCTCTACCTGTTCGTGATGGGGCTCTTTATCTGGCCGCTGGCGCTGGCGGGCAAGCAGTGGGTGGGTGCCGACATGGCCTCCGACACCTATGTGATCAGTTTGCCGATGGCACTCGGGTTCGATGGCATGGCGATGCTGGCGTTTCTCGGCGGCACCTCGGCGGCCACTGGCATGGTGATCGTCTGCACCATCGCGTTGGCGATCATGGTGAGCAACGATCTGGTGCTGCCGGTGCTGCTGCGCCGCTTCTGGCGGCAGGGGCGTGACGAGCGGCTGGTACGGCTGCTGTTGCAGGTGCGCCGTGGCGCCATCCTGCTGATCTTGCTGGCGGCCTGGGGGCTCTACCTTTGGCTCGGCGATCTCACCAGCTTGTCGCGCATCGGCTATCTCTCTTTTGGCGCGGTGGCCCAGTTTGCGCCAGCCCTGCTGCTCGGTCTTTACTGGCGTCACGGCAATCGCAAGGGGGTCTATCTTGGGTTGAGCCTCGGGGTGAGCCTCTGGTTCGTCACCCTGCTGGTGGAGAGCGGGCTGCTGGCCGGTTCACCGCTGACCGAACTGCTGGCACCGCCGGACTGGCCCGCATTTCGCGAGCTGAGTCTCGGAGCCTGGTGCATCTTCCTGAGCCTGCTATTCAACCTGCTCGGTTATGTGGCGGGCTCGCTGCTGTCGCGCCCTGCGGTGAGCGAGCGGCTGCAGGCGGCCAACTTTGTCGGCAAGCCGAGTCGCGATACCGCCGCCCTCTATCAGGCGCGGGTCTCGGTCAAGGAGCTGGAGATGCTGGCGGCCCGCTTTGTCGGCTCAAGCCGGGTCAAACGCGCCTTTGGTCGTTTCGCCGGTGAGCGGGGCGGCACCCTGGCGCCCCAGATGCAGGCTTCGGCCGAGCTTATCGCTCACACCGAGCGGCTGCTGGCGGGGGTGTTTGGTACCTCATCGGCACGGCTGGTGCTCGCCTCTGCCCTGCAGGGGCGCAACATGCAGCTCGAGGAGATCGCCACCATCGTCGATGAAGCCTCCGACGTTTTTCGCTTCAACCGCGGCCTGCTGCAGGGTGCGATCGAGCATATCGGGCAGGGGATCTCGGTGGTGGACAGGGAGCTTCGGCTGGTGGCCTGGAACCGCCGTTACATCGAGCTGTTCCACTATCCGCCCGGGCTTATTCAGGCAGGGCGCCCCATTGAAGAGATCATCCGCTACAACGCGCAGCAGGGGCTCTGTGGCCCCGGCGATATCGAGGATCATGTGGCGCGGCGGGTCGCCTTTATGAAGCGGGGCAGCGCCCATATCTCGGCGCGGGAGCGCCCGGATGGGCGAGTAATCGAGATGCAGGGCAACCCCATGCCCGCCGGTGGTTTTGTCATGACCTTTACTGACATCACCCCGTTTCGCGATGCGGAGCGGGTGCTGCGCGAAGCGAACGAACATCTGGAGGCGCGGGTGGCCGAACGTACCCGTGAGCTCTCCGAACTCAACCGCCAACTATTGCTGGTGAACCAGCAGGTGGAGCGGGCCAATCAATCCAAGAGCCGTTTTCTGGCGGCGGTCAGCCACGATCTGACCCAGCCCCTCAATGCGGCCAAGCTGTTTACCTCCTCCCTGCTGGAGATGTTGCCCGATGCTGGCGAGCAGGCCCGCATTGCCCGCCATATCGATGATGCGCTGGGGGCGACCGAGGATCTCATCACCGATTTGCTCGATATCTCGCGGCTCGAAGCGGGCAAGTTCAAGGCCAAGAAGCTCGACTTTGCCCTGCGCGATCTGCTCGACAACCTCAAGGCGGAGTTTGGCGTGCTGGCGCAGGCGGGGGGGATCCACTTTTCGGTGGTGGAGAGCAAGCACGCGGTACACAGCGATGTGCGGCTGCTGCGTCGGGTGCTGCAGAACTTCCTGACCAATGCGTTTCGCTACAACCCGGGGGGCCGGGTGCTGCTCGGTTGCCGCCGGATGGGGGAGAAGATCCGCATCGAGGTGTGGGATAACGGCCCCGGCATCCCGCAGGACAAGCAGGAGGCTATTTTTGACGAGTTCTCCCGCCTCGATCACTCCCGCACCGCCAAGGAGCAGGGGCTGGGTCTGGGGCTTGCCATCGCCCGCGGCATCTCGCAGGTGCTCGGTCATCAGCTCACATTGCAGAGCTGGCCGGGCAAGGGATCGGTCTTTGCGGTGACCCTCAATCTGGCGACCCGGCCGGTCACGGCCCATCAGCTGGCGGCGCCGGTGGTGCGTGACAGCCAGCTGGAAGGTGTAGCCGTGCTCTGTATCGACAACGAGCGGGATATTCTGACCGCCATGAGCACCCTGCTCGGCCGCTGGGGCTGCGAGGTGCGCTGCGCCGTCGATCTGGCCGAAGCCGAGGCGCTGGTGGCAGACGGGTTTGTGCCGAGACTGGTGCTCTCTGACTACCACCTCGACGATGGCAAGACCGGGTTGGAGGCGCTCGCTGCCCTGCAACAGGTGTGTGGCGACGAGCTGGGAGGCATCATCATCAGTGCCGATCGCAAGAGCGAGTTGCAGGCGCAGATCCGCGATCGGGGGTATGGCTATATCAGCAAACCGGTCAAACCGCTCAAACTGCGGGCCCTGATGAACAGCCTGCTGCTGAGTTAAACAGGGGGAGATGTTTCTTATGGCTCCATAAGGGGCTCAATAAAACCGGCTACCTTGTCGCGGATCTTGGGCTGGGCCGCCGGGGTGGGATGAATACCATCGTTCATCATAAGTTCAGGGCGCAGCGCAATATCATCCATAAAGAAGGGCAGCAGCGGCAGATCGTTAGCTTGAGCCAGCTCGGGAAAGATCTGTTCGAACTGGCGCAGATAGCGGGCACCGTAGTTGCGGGGCAGCTGGATTTGGGTCAACACCACACGGGTCTGCAGCTCCTTGGCGAGCGCGATCATGCTGGCCAGATTTTGGCGGGTAATGGTCGGTGCGAAGCCACGCAGGCCATCGTTGCCCCCCAGTTCGATCAGCAGCCAGTCCGGTTTGTGCTCCTTCAGCAGAGCGGGCAGACGGGCCAGCGCCCCTTGTGTCGTTTCACCGCTGATGCTGGCATTGAGCAGGGTGTGTTTGCCCCCCTCTTCCTGCCATTTCTGGTTGAGCAGGGCAGGCCAGCTCTGCTCAACCTGCATCTGATAGCCGGCGCTCAGGCTGTCTCCCAGCACCAGCAGGGTCTGGGCCTGAGCCGACGAGAGCAGGCTGCCGAGGCCAACCAACAAGGCAAACAGAATACGCACCATCAATTCAACTCCCGCTATGGATTGTCATCAAGGGATTGGAACAAAGGATACAGAGCATGAGTTCAACCCCCATTATTGTCGTCAAGGGCCTCGGCAAATCGGTTCGCCTCGGCCAGGAAAGCCTCACCATCCTTGAAGGGATCGATCTGCAAGTCAATAGCGGCGAGACGGTGGCCCTGGTCGGCGCCTCAGGCTCCGGCAAGTCCACCCTGCTGGGATTGCTGGCAGGACTCGATCTGCCGAGTCAGGGGGATATAGAAATCCTCGGCAAATCCCTTGGCGAGCTGGATGAAGAGGGGCGGGCCCGATTGCGCGCCGAACAGATCGGTTTTGTGTTCCAGTCGTTTCTGCTGCTCCCGACCATGACTGCGCTGGAGAATGTGATGCTGCCTGCCGAGCTGCGTGGCGAGCGCCACTGCGAGCCGAGGGCCCGCGAGCTGTTGGCGGCTGTCGGGCTTGGCGAGCGGTTGCACCATCTGCCGCCACGGCTCTCTGGCGGCGAGCAGCAGCGAGTGGCCATCGCTCGCGCCTTTATGACCCGTCCCAGCCTGCTGCTGGCAGACGAGCCGACCGGCAACCTCGACAGCAAGACCGGCGAGAAGGTGATCGAGCTGCTGTTTGAACTCAATCGCAAGCACGGCACCACGCTAGTGGTAGTGACCCATGATCATCAGCTGGCCGAGCGTTGCCAGCGGCAACTGGTCATGACGGCGGGCAGACTGGATCTCGAGGTGGCCCATGATGTGGTGTAACGGGGTGAGCAGCGGATCAGGCGGGAGATGCCAGGGATGATGCAGTGGCGATTGGGATGGCGGCTGCTTCGCCGGGAAGGTTTTAGTGGCGAGCTACGCTGGTTTGTGCTGGCGCTGGCTCTGAGCGTGGCATGCGTCTTGAGTGTGGCGCTGGTAGCTGATCGGCTCGATGCCGGACTCAAGGCCTCAGGCCGCGACTTTATCGGGGCGGATCGGGTGCTGCGCACTGCCGCTGCTCTGCCGGATGGCTGGCTGGCCCGAGCGAAACAGGATGGCTTGGCGGTGCAGATCACCGTCAGCTTCAACAGCATGCTGTTTCATGGCGATGCGTTGCAGCTCGCCTCCATTCGGGCGGTGCCCGATGGTTTTCCCTTCTATGGCAAGCTCACTCTGGAACCTGCCCGCGCCCCGGCCCCCGGCGAGATCTGGCTCTCCGCCCGGGTGATGCAGCTGCTTAAGGCCAAAACGGGGGATGAGCTGGAGGTGGGCAATACGGTGCTCAAGGTGGCCGGTCTGCTTGGCGAGGAACCGGATCAGGGTTTCAGCCCCTTCTTGCTGGCGCCGCGTGCGCTGATCCATAGCGCTGATATCGAGGCGACCGGCGCTCTGCTCCCCGGCAGCCGCCAGCAGTGGCGCTATCTGTTCAAGGGGCCGCGAGAGTCGCTTGCTCGTTACGAACAGTGGCTATTGCCGCAGTTGCAGGCCGGACAGAAGTGGATCAAACCGGATGACAGCGAATCCCGTGTCGGCCGCTCGCTGGCCAATGCCGAGCGTTTCTTCCGGCTTGCTTCCCTAAGCGGGGTATTGCTGGGGGCGTTGGCGATGGGGATTGCTGTGCGCCACTTTGCCGAGCGCCAGACCAATATGGTGGCGCTGCTCAAAACCCTGGGGGCATCCCGTCGCTCGCTCTGGCAACTGATGGGAACCCTGCTGCTGTCGTTGACGCTGATCGGCGCGTTGCTGGGTCTGGTGGCGGGCACTGCCATGCAGTGGATCACCTTGCAACTGCTGGGGGACCTGCTGCCTCCGGATCTGCCGCCCCCCTCTTGGCGCCCCTTTGTGCTGGGCGTGGCAGTGGCGCTCTTTATCACCCTGCTGCTCGCTTTTGTGCCCTTCTTGCGGCTGCTGAAGGTGCCGCCGCTACGGGTGTTGCGTCGCGAGCTGGAGGCGGGGATTCCCCCCTGGCTGGCCCTGCCGGTCGGTCTGCTCGGGCTGTTTGCGCTGGTCTGGGGCTTTACCGCCGATGTGCGGCTGGCGCTGGGTCTGGTGGGTGGTATGGGCTTGCTGATGGGGCTGCTGGCCCTGCTGGCGGCGCTGATGTTGCGGCTGGGAGCAAGAGTGAACGGGCCTCATGCCTTGCGGCTGGCGCTGGCCCACCTGTCGCGCGAGCGCAGCAGCGGCCTGTTTCAGTTGGCGGGCTTTGCGCTGGCATTGATGCTGTTTGGCTTGCTCTGGGCGGCCAGGGTCGATCTGCTGGATGAGTTTTCGGCCCGTCTCCCCGTTGATGCACCCAACCGTTTTCTGGTCAATGTGGCCGAGAACGAAAGGGAGGGGATCCTGAGCGAACTGGCGGCGGCCGGGGCCACCACCTCCGATTTCTATCCCATGGTGCGCGGCAGGCTGACCCATATTGCCGGTGAGGCGGTGGGCGAGGGGGCCAGCAGTGGCCGCGAGGGGGTAGATCGGGAGCTCAACTTCACCACCACGGCTACCCTGCCAACCGACAACAAGCTGGTGGCCGGGAAGTGGCTTGCCGGGTCCGGCGAGGTGTCGGTGGATAGCGAGTTGGCCAAGCGACTCGATATCAAGCTGGGGGACATGCTCGCCTTTACTATCGAGGGGCGCAGCTTCGGCGCCAGGGTCACCAGTCTGCGCAGCATCAAGTGGGACAATATGCGGCCCAACTTCTACATGATCTTCTCCGAGGATCTGCTGGCACCCTTCTCCCGTACCTGGCTTGGCAGCTACCGGCTGCCCGAGGCGGGGCGCACTGCCGAGGTGGAGTTGATCCGCCGCCACCCCACGGTGAGTCTTATCGATGTGGATGACCTGATTGCGCGGCTCACTCAGGTATCGGAGCAGGTGAGCCGGGCACTGGCGCTGATGCTGGGGCTGGTGACAGTGGCCGCGCTGCTGGTGCTGCTGACCCAGACCCAGGCCAGCATGGCTCAGCGTCGGCGCGAACTGCTGCTGATGCGCACCCTGGGTGCCAGCAGCGAACTGCTGAAAAAGATGCTGCGTTGGGAGCTGGTGGCCAGTGGTGCGCTTGCGGGGCTCTGCGCCGCCATGGTGGTGGAGCTCTGCTCCTTTGGCCTGCAGTGGTGGTGGTTCGAGGGGGTGTGGCAGTTCCACTGGGCCATCTGGCTTGGCCTGCCGACTCTGGGGGCGCTGTTGGTGACGCTGGCGGGGCAGGGGATGCAGCGCCAGCTGCTGGCTGGCACCCTGAGCGATCGGCTGCGGGGGCTGGGTCAGGGACTGTTGTAATCCGGCCAGCGCGAGCCGATACACACAAGGTGCAATAGCGCAGCCGCAATAAGCAAGCAGCCCGGCCTTGGTCGGGCTGCTTGCTATGCGAGGTGCTGACGAGTGGACGCAGCGAACAGGTGTGAGTTAGCGGGGCTCGCGCAGCAGATTGGCGAGGGCACTCGGCAGCTCGGGATAGCTGAAGTGGAAACCGGCCTGTTGTAGCCGAACTGGTATCACCTTTTGTCCGGTCAGCAGCAGATCTGCCGCCTCCCCCATCACCAGTTGCAACAGCGGCGCCGGGACGAAGAAGAGGTGTGGACGGTGCAGCGTGGTGGCAAGGGTCTGGCTGAACTCCCGGTTGCTGACCGGATGGGGCGCAGTGCCGTTGAAGATGCCGCTGCACTCTTCGTGCTCCAGTATGAACAGGATGGCGCGCACCAGATCCTGCACATGGATCCAGCTCATCATCTGGCTGCCCGACCCCATGGGGCCGCCGAGTCCGAGTCGGTATGGGGGGAGCATTTTGGGTAGCGCTCCCCCATCCATGCCGAGCACCAGCCCGATCCGCACGATACAGACCCGGGTCTGCTTGCTTTGTGCTTCCAGTGCCAGGGTCTCCCACTGTTGGCAGAGTTGGTGGGTGAACTCGTCGTTGGGAGAGCGGCACTGCTCGTCGAGGGTTTCGGTGCCCTGTCTGCCATACCAGCCGATGGCGGAGGCGTTGATCAGCACCTTGGGCGGCGTTGTGGAGAGCTTGATGAGATCAACCAGCTGCTCGGTCAGCAGCCAGCGGCTGTCGCAGAGCAGCTGTTTACGCGATTCGCTCCAGCGTCCGGCGGCGATGGGTTCACCCGCCAGATTGATCACTGCGTCCACGTCATTGAGGTCATCGAGCCGGTCAAGGTTATCCAATACCTTGATATCGTGACCGAGCAGGGAGTAGGCGCGGCTCCCCTGCCTGCTCAATACCACGACCTCGTGATTGACCTTGAGATGGGCAACCAGCTTGCGGCCGATAAAGCCGGTTCCTCCGGTAATCAGAATCTTCATCGTTGCACGCTCCTGCTGCCGTTTGCTCTACTCTAATGGCGTCGTCCTCCTTCAACAAGTGGACGAGTTTGACACGTTTTGTTCATTCGACTGATGTTAACTCTATCCTCTTCTTGCGACATATTGTTGAACAATAGTTTGAATTGATTGATTTTTGTCGGGTGGACATTTGTTGTTCAATCGCTATTATGGCGACCCTTTCGCCTGTCCACCGGGGCTGTCACCCACCATCCGAGCATCAAAGAGGCCGCCATGCCATTTCGTCGTTTGAAACTTCGCCAGCTTTACTCGAGGATTCTGGTGGCACTACTGATGGGGGGCGGGATCCTGCTGCTGGGGGTTGTTGCCGTTATCTGGCAGACAGTGACCGAGATAGAGCATGATTCCGATTCACGCTTGCAGCATGCCCGGATGATGTTTGATCGCTCCATCGGCCATGCCCGGCAAGCGGCCATCAATGTGGAGGGGATGCTTGGTCACTCCTGCAAGGAGGCGGCACAACTGCTGCGCGAACAGGTGGCCACTGTGCCTGATGTCCGCTCTGCCAATCTGGCTATAGGAAATCGTATCTATTGCACCTCGCTCTATGGTGACTACGATGGCCCCTTCAACCCTGACAGTTATGTGGATGGCAGGCTGCAACTGCTGCCAGGCAATGAGGTCACACCGGATCGCCCCCTGATCGTGCTGCGCCACGAAACGGACAAGGGGAGTGTGCTGATCGGTGTGGATGGCTACTACCTGCGCAATACCCTGGAGATCTCCAGCAAGAACTCCCCGATGGCTCTGGTGGTGGGGCAGAGGGCACTGTTTGGCTCAGGTCAGTTCGGGGCGGCGCCCTCTCCGGCAGAAGAGGGTTATATTGCCCTCGCTTCGGCCGATTTCCCCTATCAGGTCGTCACCCGGATCACGGTGCATGATTACTTGAGCCACGCATGGCGCTACTCCAGAGATACCTTGATCCTCTCTCCACTGCTGGCGCTGCTGATTGGATTCGGCACCTTCAGGCTGATGGGGCGTAGCAGCTCACCAGCGGAGGAGCTCAAGCGGGCGTTGATCGAGGAGGAGTTTATCCCCTACCTGCAGCCGGTGGTCTCCGGTGAGGATGAGCAGTGGCGTGGCTGTGAGGTGCTGATGCGCTGGCAGCATCCCAAGCAGGGGATGATCTCGCCGGATCGCTTTATCCCGCTGGCGGAAGATAGCGGGCTGATCGTGCCCATGACCAGCTTGTTGATGGCTCAGGTGCGCGATCACTTCTCCCCTTATGCCCGCCAGTTGCCGGCAAAGTTTCATTTTTGCTTCAATATCAGCGCCAAACACTTTCAAGATCTCGACCTGTTGACTGACTGCAAGGCGTTTCTCGACGCGTTTAAGGACAATCCCGTTGATTTGGGGCTGGAGCTGACCGAGCGGGAGCTGCTGGTGGCCGATGAGACAACCGCCCGGATGTTTGCCGAATTGCGCAAACTGGGCGTGTTGATCTCTATCGATGATTTTGGCACCGGTCACTCCAGTCTCACCTATCTGCAACAGTTTCAGGTCGATGCACTCAAGATTGATCGGAGCTTTGTAGAGATGATCGGCACGGATGCACTCTCCAGCCATATCGTTGAAAACGTGATTGATCTGGCGAAGCGACTTGAATTGATCCTGATCGCGGAGGGGGTCGAGAAGCAGTCGCAGGCGGACTACCTGCGGGCGCGCCACGTTGACTATCTGCAAGGATATCGCTACGGCCGCCCCATTCCGATGAAGCAGTTTTGCAAGACCCTGTTTGGCTGAACGGGTGAATGGGGAGCATAAAAAAAACCAGCGAGCGCTCGCTGGTTTTTTGTTAATACGGTTTGGCTTGGGCGTTCAGAGCATCCGCTGGAGGGCGCGGGCCAGCCGCTTGACCCCCTCCTCGATGGTCGCCTCATCGACGCAGGAGAAGCTCAGGCGCAGGGTGTTCTTGATTTCGGGGCGTACATAGAAGGGGGCGCCGGGCACGAAGGCTACCTTCTCCTTGATCGCCTCGTCAAACAGCGCCATGGCACTGATGTGGGCTGGCAGAGTCAGCCAGAGGAACATGCCCCCTTCCGGTCGGGTGTAGCTGACGCCGGGCGGGCAGTGACGGGCCAACGCGGCCTCCATGGCAGCGCGCTGGCGGCCATAGACCTCCTTGATCTTCTCCAGGTGAGCGTCGAGGGAGTTGTCGGTCAGGAAGCGGTGCAGCACCTGCTGGCTGAAGGCGTTGCTGTGCAGATCGGTCGCTTGCTTGGCGATGGTCACCTTCTTGCGCAGCCACTCCGGCATCACCATCCAGCCCAGACGGAAGGCGGGCACTACGGTCTTGGAGAAGGAGCCGAGCAGCACGGTATTGTTTGGTGCCAACTTGGCAATGGGGGGCAGATGCTCGCCCTCGAAGCGCAGCTCGCCATAGGGATCATCTTCCACCATCAACAGCTCGTGGCGCACCAGTCGCTCGGCCAGTGCCTCGCGGTTAGCGCGGCTGTAGGAGACTCCGCTCGGGTTCTGGAAGTTGGGCACGCCGTAGAGCAGTTTGGCATTGGAGCCGCTTGCCAGCAGCGCATCCAGCGCCGCCAGATCCAGACCCTCTTCTTCAAGGGTGATCGGCTTGAAGGTGGGCTGGTAGACAGAAAAGGCCTGAATGGCGCCAAGGTAACCCGGCTCTTCGATGATGAGATCCTGACCCTCGTCGATCAGCACCTTGCCCAGCAGATCCAGCGCCTGCTGGGAGCCGCTGGTGATGAGGATGTTGTCCGGATTGATCTGCATGCCGTGGCGGGCCAGATAGCGGTCGGCAATATATTGGCGCAGCGGGGCGAAGCCTTCGGTCGCCGCATATTGCAGGGCAGCAGCCCCCTGTTCGCGCAGCACATCCTGACAGGCCTGATCGATCGCCTTGACCGGAAACAGGTGGGGATTGGGCAGGCCACCGGCGAAGGAGATGATCTCCGGATTGGCGGCAACTTTGAGGATTTCACGGATAAAGGAAGGTTCAACCTTCTCGAAGCGCTGGGCAAAAAACGGCTGCATAGACAATTCTCTCGGCATGTGGGCGGTCGCTCCATTCGACCGCCAGGTTATCCGTTTGTATCAGATTTCAGAAATGAGGCAATGATTGTCACAAAAATCGCCAAAAAAGGGCAGGTTTGGCACCTGCCCGAATTTTACCTGCCCGTGTGGCTCCCATGAATTGAAATGAGTTAGGGCGATCTTGTTTTGTGGACAAGCAACTGACCTTACAAACCCGGTTCCTTGAGGAAGCGGATCATCAGGTCGGTGTTGGCGCCAAGTTGGCTTTCTACTCTGCCAGGGAATAGTTCCGCCATCTTGTCGAGGCGGTCGTACTGGGTGTGCCAGATTTTTCCCCACTGGGTTTCGCTGTCACGATCGCAGGCGCTCTTGGTGGTGGCGTCATAGCAGTCCCACAGCGCTGGATTGGTGCTTTGGGAGTAGCCGTCATAGCCATCAGCGCCGTTGATGGTGAAGTTGGTCGCTTCAACGTAGGCGATCGGCACCCCCAGGCAGGCAAAGGGAGCGTGATCTGACCAGCTGCCAGTCTCCCCTTCCGGATAACCGCTGTAGCTGGGATGAATGGCAAACGGGGTCGCAGTCTGTTTGGAGAGGGTAAGCAGGCGATCCCGCACCTTGGGATCGAAGCTGTAGCGGCTCGGATCTGTGCAGTTGTATTCGGCGACGTCCGAGTGGGCTGAGTGGACGTAGACGATGTCGCCCCCGGCGATGGTGTCGTAGTTCACCATCGCCAGCAGCTTGGCGACGGCGGTGCTGTCGAGGCTGGCGGCATAGGCTTTGGAGCCGTTGAGACCGTTCTCCTCCGCCCCGAAGAATGCAAAGCGAACCGTGTAGGGCAAGGTTTGTCCTTTAAGCGCCTCAGCCACTGCCAGCAGGGCTGCTACGCCAGCGCCGTTGTCGGTGGCTCCTTCAGAACCTTTCTTGTCGCCCGTACTGTCGTAGTGGGCGCCGATCAGGATCACCTTGTCACTTGTGCCCTTGAGCTCAGCGATCAGGTTTTGGGAGTTTTTACTGGCGCCGCTTTTGGTGTAGGTGAAGGGTTGGCGTTGCACATCGTAGCCCCAACCGGTCAGATGGTCCTGGATCCATGCCGCGGCACGAGTTTCTGCCTCTGTCCCCGTGGGGCGCGCGCCAATCCCTTCTGCGGTTGAGCTCAACTGCACCAGATACTCATAGGCCTGCTCGGCGGCAGCAGGGGTTTGTGAGTCATTTGTTGATGTGTCGCATCCCGCAAGCAAAGTGGTGATGGCAAACGCCAATGCTCTGTATTTCATACTGCAATCCTTTGTTGTGTATGGTTTTATTTGCGCAGGCAGCATGTACTCGACGCGTGACCGATTCTGTGAACGGGTCGGCATTTGTCAACTGTTGTCAATGAAATGGAGAGAGATGAGGGATTTGTTTCGCGAAACACTTGCGCCTTGGGCCTATCTTGGGATAATTCGCTCCCCTGTTTTCGCGGGTCGATGAAATGCCGAGCCGCGAGCGGTCCCGCTAGGGATCGGACACAAGATGTATTACCCGGATTGATGAAATAACGAGACCATTATGCCTGTGACCCAAGATGTATTTAACGAAGACGGCAAGTTCATGCGCAAGATCCGCAGCTTTGTCCGTCGCGAAGGCCGCCTGACCAAAGGGCAGGAGAAGGCCCTGGAAGAGCTCTGGCCGGTCATGGGCATCGATTTCGAGCCAAAGCAGCTCGATCTGGTCGCACTGTTTGGCCGTGAAGCACCTGTGGTGCTGGAGATCGGCTTTGGCATGGGCGCCTCTCTGGTGGAGATGGCCAAGAATGCCCCCGAGAAGAACTTCATCGGCATTGAAGTGCACTCCCCGGGCGTGGGTGCCTGTCTGGGTACCGCTCAGGAAGCGGGAGTCACCAATCTGAAGGTGATCTGCCACGATGCGGTGGAAGTGCTGGAGCACATGATCCCGAACGGTTCACTCTCCTGCCTGCAGCTCTTCTTCCCGGATCCCTGGCACAAGAGCCGTCACCACAAGCGTCGCATTGTACAGCCTGCGTTTGCCCAGGATATTCGCCAGAAGCTGGCCATCGGTGGCGTGTTCCACATGGCGACCGACTGGGAAAACTATGCCGAGCACATGCTGGAAGTGATGAGCGCCGCCGAGGGTTACGAGAATACCTCTGCCACCGGCAACTGGGTGCCTCGTCCGGACTGGCGTCCGCTGACCAAATTTGAACAACGTGGCCACCGTCTCGGCCACGGGGTTTGGGATCTGATTTTCAAGCGTGTCAGCTAAGCTGGCACGTCAACACACCTAGCGTATCAACTAACTTGAGGAGCTATCATGGCCAATCGTAGCCGCCGCCTGCGCAAGAAACTGCGCGTCGATGAATTCCAGGAAATGGGTTTCGACATCAGTTTCAACTTCCCGGTCGGCACTGCCGAAGAGACCATCGATGCGGTAGTCGATGCGATGATCGATGAGGTTGTTGAACCCCGTAAACTGGCTTTTGCCGGCTCCGGTCACCTGGCCTGGGAAGGGATGATCTGCACCCAGCAACTGGGCAAGTGTACCGAAGAAGACCGCGCTGCCGTCAAATCCTGGCTGGAAGGCAAGGGGATGGAAGCCGTGGTCGTTACCGAGCTGTTCGACCTCTGGTACGGTGAACCGGCCTGATACAAGGCTGCCGCATCTGGCGCCTTGTTGTGGGTAACTGAAAAATCCCGCCGCTGGCGGGATTTTTGTCAGTGGGGATGGGATCTCCACCGCTGTTTTAGTCATGGAATCGCTTATTGCTTATGGTGTTGTCATCCGAATTACTGGCCAGCATCCTTGAAGAGGTGCGCCCGTTGCTGGGACAAGGCAAGGTGGCCGACTACATTCCGGCACTGGCTCAGGTACCGGCCGATCGGCTTGGTATCGCAGTCTGTACCGTCGAGGGGGAGCTGTTCACCGCCGGTGACGCTTTTGAACCCTTCTCCATCCAGAGTATCTCCAAGGCCCTGAGCCTGACCCTGGCACTCACCCTCTATCAGGAGGAGGAGATTTGGGCCCGGGTTGGCAAGGAGCCCTCCGGCCAGCCCTTCAACTCGCTGGTGCAGCTCGAGTTCGAGCAGGGGATCCCCCGCAACCCCTTTATCAATGCCGGGGCGCTGGTGGTGAGCGATCTGCTGGAGACCCGCCTCACTGCGCCGCGTCAGCGTACCCTAGAGCTGGTGCGCCGTCTTTCCGGCAATCCGGCCATCATGGCGGATCAAGTGGTCGCTCGCTCCGAATATCAGCACTCTGCCCGCAACGCCGCCATCGCCTATCTGATGAAGGCCTATGGCAACTTCGAAAACGAAGTGGACAAGGTGCTGCAAAGCTACTTCAATGCCTGTGCCATTCGCATGAGCTGCGTCGATCTGGCGCGGGCATTCATCTATCTGGCCAACCGTGGTGTGCCATTGGGCGAGAGCGTGCCGCTGCTGCCCGCCCGCACCACCAAGCAGGTCAACGCCCTGCTCGCCACCTGTGGCCTCTATGACGAGGCGGGCGATTTTGCCTATCGGGTCGGCATGCCGGGCAAATCGGGTGTCGGCGGCGGTATCATCGCCCTGATCCCGGGCGAGCTCTGCGTCTGTGTCTGGTCGCCGGAGCTCAACAAAGCCGGCAACTCGCTGGCGGGCACGGCGGCGCTGGAGCTGCTGGCCGAGCGGCTGGGTCGCTCCATTTTTTAACCTTGTTCACTATGAATCGAGAAATCACCATGAAACGACATCTTCGCTTCCTGCAGGCCGCGCTGGCGACCTTACTGCTCTGGTGTGCCCTGCCCGCCGTGGCAGGGGAGTTGCCACCGCTCTCGCTGGCCGATGCCAAGGCCAAACAGGCTGTCATCCTGGATACCCGCGCCAGCTACTTCTATCAGGGGTGGCCGATGGAAGGGGAGAAGCAGGGCGGCCATGTGGCGGGCGCCGAGAACCTCTCAGCCGAGTGGAAATACAGCGATGAAGAGTGGCCAAAGGCGCTCGAGATCAAGGGGCTGAAGGCCGATCGTCCGGTTGCCCTCTACGGTGCGTCCCGCGAAGTGGCCGAGGTGGCCCGTCTGCTGCGCAAGCAGGGGATCAAGCAGCTGTTCGAGCTGCAAGGGTGGCAAGCCGCACCGCGCGAGTCGCTGGCACGCTGGCAGCAGCTGGTCTATCCGCGCTGGTTGGCGGACCTGCAAGAGGGCAAGCCGGTTGCCGCTGCGCCCAAGGGTGACTGGAAGCTGTTTGAAGTGGATTGGGGTTCACCCAAGGCCTACCTCATCAGCCACATCCCGGGGGCCGGTTATATCGATACCAACAGCCTCGAAGAGGAGCCGCTGTGGAACAAGGTCTCTGACGAAGCGCTCAAGAAGCTGCTGCTGGATAACGGCATCCGTCACGACACCACCGTCATCCTCTATGGTCGAAACACCATGGCGGCTGCCCGTGCCGCGCACCTGATGATGTATGCGGGGGTGAAAGATGTACGCCTGCTGGACGGTGGTCTGGATGCCTGGTTTATCCAGCACCTGCGTACCGAAACGGGTCTGCCCAACAAATATGAGCCGGTGAAGGAGTTTGGCGTGGCCATTCCCGCTCACCCCGAGTACTACACCACGTTAAGTCAGGCGAAAGAGCTGCTCAAGCAGCCCGATAGCGCACTGGTCAGCGTGCGTACCTGGGACGAGTTTGTCGGCAACACCTCAGGTTACAGCTACATCAAGCCGAAGGGCGATATCCCGGGGGCCAAATGGGGTCACGGTGGGGTGGATGCCAACAGCATGAGCGACTTCCACAACCCGGACGGCACCATGAAGCCGGCCCGCGAGATCCTCGCCATGTGGGACCAGTGGAACATCGAGCCAACCCAGCAGGCTGCGTTCTACTGCGGTACCGGCTGGCGCGCCTCCGAGGCCTTCTTCTACGCCTGGCTGATGGACTGGAAACGGATCAGCGTCTACGACGGCGGTTGGTATGAGTGGAGTTCCGATCCCAAGAACCCGACCGTGACCGGTGAGCGCCAGCCCGCCAAGTCATGATTGCGCTCTTGCGCTTGAAAGAAGAGGCCGGACAGATGTCCGGCCTTTTTGTATCCGCTCGGACCTGCGCCAGCCTGCCACTACACTTTGCTGGTGGCTATCAGGTCGATGGAAGGAGTGGCTGATGAGACGGATATGGACAGGCCTGCTGGTGGCAGGCGTACTGGCACAGGGGGTAATGGCTGCCGAACGGGCTCGTTATCTGGTGCAACTCAAGCCGGGGGCGGAGGCCGCTGTGCTGGCCCAAAGCAAAGGGATGGGGGGCGAGCTGGCCCTGCAACTGCCCGAGCAGCATGCGCTGGCGCTCTGGTTGCCAGCTGCTGCAGCGACAGCGCTGGCGCGCAACCCCAACGTTCTGTGGGTGGAGCCGGATGCCAAGCGTTATGCCAGTGCCGAGACCCTGCCTTATGGCATTCCCATGGTACAGGCGCCACAACTGAGCGATGGTATGGCCGGAGAGGTGCTGGTGTGCATCATTGACTCTGGCTATAGCGGCAATCACCCGGATCTGCCCCATGGGGCGCAGGTGCAGGGTAGTGACAACGCAGGTACAGGCAGCTGGAGCAGTGACGAAAACGGTCACGGCACCCACGTGGCAGGCACCATAGCTGCCATTGGGGGGAACGACATAGGCGTGGTCGGTGTCTTGCCGAATCAGAGTGTCCCGCTGCACATCATCAAGGTGTTTGGCGCCAACGGCTGGGCCTATACCTCCAACCTGGTGGGGGCTCTCAATGCCTGCAAGCAGGGGATGAGCAGTCGTGGCTTTACTCGCATGGTCATCAATATGAGCCTAGGGGGCAATGTGCCCAGCAAGACGGAAGAGCAGGCGTTCAATCAGGCTTACAGCCAGAATGTGTTGAGTGTGGCGGCGGCGGGCAATGCGGGCAACACCAGCAAGTCCTATCCCGCCTCTTACAGCAGTGTGGTGAGCGTGGCTGCTATCGATGGCAGCAAGCAGTTGGCTTATTTCTCGCAACGCAACGATCAGGTGGAGCTGGCGGCCCCCGGTGTTGCTGTGCTGTCGACCGTGCCGAGTGGTTACGCCAGCTACAGCGGTACCTCGATGGCGACCCCTCATGTGGTCGGGGTCGCCACCCTGGCCTGGTCACAGCGGCTGGAGTGCAGCAATGATCAACTGCGCCAGACCCTGCGCAGCAGCACCCAGGATCTGGGGGCTGTCGGACGGGACAACAGCTATGGCTATGGTCTGGTGCAGGCCAGAGCCGCGGCAGATCGGCTGGCACTTGGCTGTGGTTCCGGTACCGGTAGCAGTGGCAAACCGGGTGGTCGCAAGTAACTGATTTTTGATGGTGATCTCACTTTATTGTGCAAGTTTCCGACTGCCTGCCGGATTGGAGTAGGCTGGATATGACACCCTCGTGGTGAGGGTGAAAGGAGAAGAGTGCGCCTATGAAAAAACTGATGATGATCCTGGTGTGCGCCCTGGGGCTGGTAGCATGCAGCTCCCAATACATCATGAGCACCAAGGATGGCAAGATGATCACCACAGAGAGCAAGCCCAAGCTGGACGAGAGTACCGGTATGTATCGCTATTACGATCATGAAGGGCGTGAGGTGATGATCAATAAAGAAGATGTGACCCAGATCATGGAGCGTTGAGCGCTCATATGCAGTCAGGGCCGCAATATGCGGCCCTTCACATTTTTACCGGCAAATTCCTCCATTTTCTCAGGCAATCGCCCCTCTTTCGCCGCAAATGCGCGTTCGGGTACAGCTTCCGTTATGGTTCGGCCCGTATTATTGCACTCCGTTTTTTATTGGAGGTGTTATGTCCCTGATGTCTATCTGGAATTCCCGTTTTTCCGCGCGCACCCTGCTGGGTGGTGTCTTGCTGGTGGTGGCGTCAGCCAGCCATGCTGGCGATGATCAGTTCACGCTGGGGCGGACTATTTTGCTGGGGGCCGGTGATCATGGTGCGACAATTCCTTTGGTGATTTGCCGTCAGACCAAATATATCAAGGTGAAGGCGGAACGTGATTTGACCCTGGATCGGGTGGTGGTGACCTATGGTGGTGATCGTACCAAAACCATTCGCTTCGATCGGGAGATGAGCAGTGATAAAGAGACCGAGTGGAAATCACTGGGTTCGCGTCGTTGTGTGAAAAAGATCGAAGTGTACGGTAATTCAGAGCGCAGCAAAGCGGGCGTAAAAGTATTCGGCCGTAAATAATCGATGCATTTTGTCTGCGCAAACAGATGAGCTAAAAATAATGGCGAGCCGTGGCTCGCCATTATTTTTTATGGTCGGCTTTGCTATTTTTTCGGCCGAAATGGCTTGATGACAGTTTCATCGCACTCAAGATACGGCCCTTCCATCAAATCGATGCAGTAGGGGATGGCGGGGAATACTGCATCCAGACACTCGCGGATCGATTTGGGCTTGCCCGGCAGATTGACGATCAGGGTATCGTCGCGCAGCCCGGCAGTCTGGCGCGACAGAATGGCGGTCGGCACAAACTTGAGGGATTCGGCCCGCATCAGCTCGCCAAAGCCCGGCATCATGCGATCACACACCGCTTCGGTCGCTTCCGGCGTGACATCCCGCTTGGCCGGGCCGGTGCCGCCTGTGGTGACGATGAGACAACACTGCTCTTCATCCGCCAGCCGGATCAGGGTCGCTTCAATCTGATCCTGTTCATCGGGGATCACCTGATAGACAGGTTCCCACTCCGATGTCAGATAGGCGTTCAGGGTGTCGATGATGGCCTTGCCGGAGAGGTCTTCATAGATACCCGCGCTGGCGCGATCGCTGACGGTGACGATACCGATTTTTGCCTTGCTCATGGTCTGCTCTTGAATGTCCGATAAAAGTGGCAATTAAAATAACATAATCAGTGAGATATGTTAAACCGTCGGAAGGAGCTACTGGTCATTTTATGGATGATAAAGAGTCGAATGAAGCAAAATTAATTTATCCCGGCTTTTATTGGAAATAAAAAACATAAAAAAGCAGCCTAAAATGTCTAAGTGTTTTGCATGCTCTTTCTTTTTTAAGCAAATGTTTGTTTCTGCATGTTATTTCAATGGATGATTTTCATCATGGTTGCCATTTTAATAACGATTACCTGAGTGGTGTGGTGAGCTCTTTGCCGCTCGGTCGTATATAAAGTTTTATATGGCTGATTCCTCAAGTTGTGGAGCCAGCAAGAGTCGCCGAGGAGGGCATATGGAGTTGCCTGATTTTGACACCCTGAAGGAGTTGGCCGCGAGAGAGCCTTCCCG
This sequence comes from Aeromonas sp. 604443, assembly GCF_049170315.1. NCBI lineage: Bacteria > Pseudomonadati > Pseudomonadota > Gammaproteobacteria > Aeromonadales > Aeromonadaceae > Aeromonas > Aeromonas sp. 604443. The sequence goes on along the minus strand of NZ_JAAKMI010000005.1, from coordinate 208,540 downwards.
GCTGGATGCGATCCTGGAGCAGCAGATCGACCAGTTGATGGCCCGGGCTAGCCCCGATCAGCAGCGCCGTCTGCGCGGATTGCAGTTCAAGATTGATGGTCAGCGTCGGCTGGCTAAAAACAATCTAGACAGCTGTATCCGGATTGCCAACATGATGCGGGAATCCTTTTATCTGATGCGCAGCGAAATGATCCAGTTCAGAGAAGAGGGAGAGCCTCCGCCTGAAAACGATGGCAGTGGTAAAATAATCCGTCTGGCGGACTATCGACGTCGTAAATAATCTGCAAGAAACTCCTTGGTTGATATTTCAGCCAAATCGGTGAGGTCATAATAAAGGGAATTGCTGACGACCTGATTGTTATGGTTTTTAATGTTAGTCGTAATGTATTTGTGATGTAATCTCTTTTCTCCTTCTTGTAATAAATTATTAGTCAGGTTGTGATTGAGGTGGATGAATAACGGTAAAAGTTAGGCTAATATGGCCGAAATTTTTATTGCTACGACTCGAAGGGATTATGAGAAGTATCACACCAAGACGGGTGTTGTCGCGGGAGCAACAGACAGAGATCACCCGCATTATCGTCAAGGTGGGTCAGTTGTTGGCCCAGTTCGGGGCGGAGAGCCGGATCATCGAACAGACCACGGTGCGACTGGGGATGGCGCTGGGGCTGGAGAGTGTCGAGATGGCCATCTCTTCCAGTGCCATCGTGCTCACCAGCCTCTATCAGGGGGGCTGTGTTACCACTACCCGGCGGGTGCGCGAACATGGCATCAACATGCAGGTGGTGTGCGAAATCCAGCGGATCTGCATCATGGCGGAGAAAGAGCTGATCGGCGCACGGGAAGTGCGCCAGCGCCTCGAGGCCATTGTCCCCTTCCATTATCACCCCTGGCTGGTGGTGCCCATGGTAGGGCTCTCCTGTGGAGCCTTTAGTCTGCTGTTTGGTGGTGATTGGCCCATCTTCCTGGTGACCTGCTTCTCGTCTGCCGTCGCGATGCGGGTGCGCCAGCTGATGGCCCGCCATCATCACAGTCCGCTCATCAACTTTGCTGTAACCGGCTTTATCGCCACCTTGCTCTCCTCCAGCGCCACCTTCTTCAACTGGGGTGACCAGCCCTATCTCGCCATGGCGGCCAGCGTGCTGTTGCTGGTGCCGGGCTTTCCGCTGATCAATGCGGTCTCAGATATGGTGAAGGGCTACTTCAACATGGGCTTGGCCCGCTGGGGGACTGCAACCCTGCTGACCATCAGTGCCGCCATAGGTATCATTTTGGCCATGTCGGTCACCGGGATCTGGGGGTGGAAAGTATGATGGATTTGCTCTGGCTACTGGCCAAGGATGCCTTCTGGTCCTCCATCCCGGCGGTGGGGTTTGCCATGCTGTTCAACGTGCCACCACGGATGCTGAAGTATTGCGCCATGGGCGGCGCGCTGGCCCACAGCCTGCGTACCTTGCTGATCCACTATGGTATGCCCATCGAGTGGGCGACGCTGGCGGCGGCCACCACGGTCGGCTTTGTCTGCGTCTACTGGTCGCGCCGTCTGCTGGCGCCGCGTCCGGTGTTCAGCGTTGCCTCCATCATTCCGATGATCCCGGGCAGTTATGCCTTCAAGACCATGATTGCGGTGGTAGAGCTCAACATCAACGGCGTGACCATGGAGTTGATCCAGAGTGCGGTGGAGAATGGCCTCAAGGCGCTCTTTATCGTCGGTGCCCTCAGTTTCGGTTTGGCGATCCCCTCTCTGGTCGTGTACCGTAACCGCCCCATAATCTGACAGACGGTGAGAGGCCCCATGAAGATTTCCATGATTGCCGCCATGGCCCACGACAGGGTGATAGGCAAGGACAACCAGATGCCCTGGCATCTGCCTGCCGATCTGGCTCACTTCAAGCGTGTCACCCTCGGTAAACCGGTATTGATGGGGCGCAAGACCTTCGAATCCATCGGTCGACCGCTGCCCGGACGGCGCAATCTGGTGATCAGCCGCAATCCCGACTATCAGGCCGAGGGCATTGAGGTGGTGAGCTCCGTCGAGGCGGCGCTGGCGCTGTTGGCAGGCAGTGACGTGGCCGAGCTGATGGTGATCGGAGGCGGTCATCTCTACGGCCAGCTGCTGCCACGGGCCGACAGGCTCTATCTGACCCGCATCGATCTGGCGGTGGAGGGTGATACCCGCTTTCCGGCCTTCGACGAGGGCGACTGGTCGTGCATCGAGCGCGAGTCACATCAGCCTGACGAGAAGAATCCCCACTTCTACTGTTTCGAAACCTGGCAGCGGCGTTGACGGGCGTTACCGCTCTGGCTGATAGCCCCTTGTGTTGCACAAGGGGCTTTTTTCGCACGGGCTATTTGCCAGAAGCTCCGTGCCAGCAGGCCGATTGTCCAGAGGTGGCAGGGCGATCTCATCGCGGCGTGTGAACGCACCTTCATCCTCTGCTCTGCCCCTCCTCTGCTCCTTTTCTTGTCCCCCAATCTGTCCTCATTGTGACCAATAAATAGTTAGATGTGTAATCATTTGGTCGCTGTTGATTATCTGGATGGCGCGTCACACAGTTACCGTCATTAACCTGCATTTTCTTGCGCTTTTTTGATTGTTTTTGAATGATTTTTCCCAGTGCATCTTCGTTTTATATGGAAGATTTTATGGATAAGACCAGGCTTTGTTCGGTTTTTATTGATAAAAATAACTTTTTAAAATCAATTGTTTATTTTGTGGTTTGCCTTTGGGGACTCTATTGGTCCTTTTGTTTTGGGTGTTTATTGCTTAGTGTAAAAAGCAGTTGGCTCGCGTTCGGCAGGTTAATCACCAAGATGTCGACCATGAAAAAAGGACAGTATGACAGTCAAACTCGAGGTTAAATCACTCTACAAAATCTTCGGCGATCAGCCGGAAAAAGCGTTCAAATTGCTGGCGAAAGGGCATGACCGCGCCAGCATCCTGCAAAAAACCGGGCAGACCCTGGGGGTCCAGGATGTCAATCTGGCCATCGACGAAGGGGAGATCTTCGTGGTGATGGGCCTCTCCGGCTCGGGCAAATCCACCCTGGTGCGTCTCTTCAACCGGCTGATCGAGCCGACCCGCGGCCAGGTACTGATCGATGGCGAGGACATCGCCGCCATTTCCGACAGCGAGCTGCGTCAGGTACGGCGCAAGAAGATCAGCATGGTATTCCAGTCCTTCGCCCTGATGCCGCACCTGAGCGTGCTTGAAAACACCGCCTTCGGGCTGGAGCTGGCCGGTGTGCCGCTGGCGGAGCGCCAGCAGAGCGCCCGCCAGGCGCTCCATAAGGTGGGGCTGGGTCAGTGGATCGATGCTTTCCCCGATTCCCTCTCCGGCGGCATGAAGCAGCGGGTCGGCCTGGCCCGGGCGCTGGCCAACGACCCCGACATCTTGCTGATGGACGAGGCTTTTTCGGCGCTGGATCCGCTGATCCGCACCGAGATGCAGGACGAGCTGCTCAAGCTGCAGGCCAGCCAGCAGCGCACCATCGTCTTCATCTCTCACGATCTGGACGAGGCGATGCGCATCGGCGATCGCATCGCCATCATGCAGGACGGCCAGCTGGTGCAGGTCGGCACCCCGGACGAGATCCTCAACCAGCCCGCCAACGACTATGTGCGCGCCTTCTTTCGCGGGGTGGATCTGGCCAACGTGTTCAGCGCCCGCGACGTGGCCAGCCGCAAGCAGATGCCGCTCATCAAGAAACACACCACCGACGGGCCGGGCAACGCCTTGCGCCAGCTCAAGGAGCAGGAGCGGGAGTTCGGTTACGTGGTGGATCGCCGGCGCCGCTTCATCGGGGTCGTCTCGGTGGAGTCGCTCGGTCAGGCGGTCAGGGCCAAAGGCCGCCTGGAGCAGGCGCTGCTGGCGGACATCCAGCCCATTCTGGCGGACACCGCTCTCAACGAACTGATCAGCCAGGTGGCGGCCGCCCCCTGTCAGGTGCCCGTGGTCGAGGAGGATGGCACTTACCTGGGCCTCATCTCCAAGGCCAACCTGCTGAACACCCTGGACAGGAGTACCCCGGCATGAAGCGGATGAATCCCCATTTTTTACTGAGCGGGCTGCTGGCCCTGGTGCTGCTGGCGAGCCCCTCCCTGCGTGCCGATGAGGCTGCGGTCGACCCCTGGGGGGCCAGTGCGGCCGCCACCGAGGTTGCCGATCCCTGGGGCAGTACCGACACTGAGGCGACCGACTGGCAGAACCAGATCGAGGCGGTCGACACTACCGCCGCCGTCGACTGGCTGGATCCCTTCCAGCAGGCGCTGGTGCCGCTGGATAGCTGGGTCGAGGGCGGCATCGGCTGGCTGGTCGACAACCTGCGTCCCGTGTTTCAGCTGATCCGTGCACCGGTGGAGCTGGCGCTGGGCGGCATGACCCATCTGTTGCAGACGGTGCCCTCCACCCTGATGATCGGCCTGCTGACCCTGATCGCCTGGCAACTGGTGAACGGTCGCATGGCGCTGGGTACCCTGTTCTCACTGGTAGTGGTGGGGCTGATCGGCGCCTGGTCCGATGCCATGGTGACCCTGTCGCTGGTGCTGACCTCGCTGTTCTTCTGCGTGCTGATCGGGCTGCCGGTCGGCATCCTGCTGGCGAGGAGCGAGCGACTGTCGCGCTGGACCCGGCCGCTGCTGGATGCGATGCAGACCACGCCGGCCTTCGTCTACCTCATCCCCATCGTCATGCTGTTCGGCATCGGCAACGTGCCCGGGGTGGTGGTGACCGTCATCTTTGCGCTGCCGCCGATGATCCGGCTCACCATGCTGGGCATTCGCCAGGTACCCGCGGATCTGGTGGAGGCGGCTCACTCGTTCGGTGCCAGCCCCTCCCAGCTGCTGTTCAAGGTACAACTGCCGCTCGCCATGCCCACCATCATGGCCGGGGTCAACCAGACCCTGATGCTGGCACTCTCCATGGTGGTGATCGCCTCCATGATCGCGGTGGGGGGCCTCGGCCAGATGGTGCTGCGCGGCATCGGCCGGCTCGACATGGGGCTCGCCTCCATCGGCGGCCTCGGCATCGTATTGCTGGCCATCGTGCTCGACCGCCTGACCCAGGCGATGGGACAGCCGGATCGCAGCCGTAGCGGCCGCTGGTATCAACGCGGCCCCGCCGCCCTGCTGCTGCGCCTGCTCGGCCGCGACAAGTCAATCGATTACAAAGGAGTAAATGCATGAGGCTTATCACCAAGACGCTGACCCTGGGTTCCCTGCTGTTGAGCTCCCAACTGCTCGGTCCGCTCGCCATGGCCAGCACCGAGCTGCCGGGGGAGGGCGTGCGCGTCCAGCCCCTGCAGAGCTCGTTGCCGGAGGAGAGCTTTCAGACCCTGCTGGTGAGCAAGCTGATGGCGCGCCTCGGCTATGACGTCCAGCCGGCTCAGGAGGTGGATTACAACGTGGCCTACGCCTCGGTGGCGCAGGGGGATGGCACCTTCCTCGCCTTCAACTGGATACCGCTGCAAAACAACAAGTACGAACAGGCTGGCGGCGACAAGGTGTTCTTCCGTGAGGGCACCTATGTGGCCGGGGCCGCCCAGGGCTATCTCATCGACAAGCAGACCGCGACCCAGTACGGCATCACCAACCTGGGTCAGCTCAAGGATCCCAAGCTGGCGGCGCTGTTTGACGGCGATGGCGACGGCAAGGCCGATCTGGTGGGCTGCAACCCGGGCTGGGGCTGCGAAGAGGCGATCAACCGTCATCTGGCCGGCTTTGGCCTGACCCCGACCGTCACCCACAAGCAGGGCAATTACGCGGCGCTGATCGCCGATACTCGTGCCCGTTACCAGGCCGGCAAGCCGGTGCTCTACTACACCTGGACCCCCTACTGGCTCAGCAGCGAGCTGGTGCCAGGCAAGGACGTGGTGTGGCTGGAGGTGCCCGCCGATGGCCCTGATGCGGCCAAGACCCGGCTGCCGAACGGCAAGAACTATGGCTTCCCGGTCAACACCATGCATATAGTGGCCAACAAGCAGTTCGCCGAGGCCAACCCGGCAGCCGCCAGGCTGTTCTCCATCGTCAAGCTGCCGCTTAATGACATCAACGTGCAGAACGGCCTGATGAACAAGGGGCAGAACAAGCCGGCGGACGTGGAGCGTCACACCGACGCCTGGCTCAAGGGCCACGAGGCGCTGGTGAACGACTGGCTGACCCAGGCACGCGCCATCGCCAAGTAATGAGGGGCGGTAGCTCGCTCTTTGCGCAAATAAAAACGCCCGGCAGTTGCTTGCCGGGCGTTTTTTATGGAGGCCGTGCGGGTGGACAGCCTGGCTCAGATGCCGGAGCCGTCGTTCTCGCCGTTCTCCTCGTGCAGGCCGCACTCGCGCTTGAGGCCGAAGAAGCGGGTCTGCTCCTCGCTCATGCCCGGCTCCCACTTGGCGGTGGTGTGGACATCGCCCACCGAGAGGTAGCCCTGCTCCCACAGCGGGTGATAGGGGAGGTCGAACTCCTTGAAGTAGTAGAAGACATCCTTGTTGCTCCAGTCGATCACCGGCAGGAACTTGAAGCGGCCGCGCTGGATGCCCAGCACCGGCAGCTTGCCACGGCTACCGGATTGCTCCCGGCGCAGGCCGGAGAACCAGGTCTGGGCCCCCAGCTCACGCAGGGCGCGGTCCATCGGCTCCACCTTGTTGAGCTGGTTGTAGCGGGTGATCCCCTCCACGCCCTGCTCCCACAAGAGGCCAAATCGCGCCTCCTGCCAGGCTGGGCTGAGCTCGGCCCGGTAGATCTTCAGGTTGAGCGCGAGGCGCTCGGTCAGCTCGTCGATGAAACGGTAGGTTTCGGGGAACAGATAACCGGTATCGGTCAGCACCACGGGCACGTCGGCCCGCTCGCGGCTTACCAGATGGAGCATCAGCGCCGCCTGAATGCCGAAACTGGATGAGAGCACATGCTCCCCCGGCAGATTGGCCAGGGCCCAGCGCACCCGCTCGGGGGCACTCATGGTATCCAGCTCCCGGTTGAGGGGCGCGAGTGCCTCGACTTGCTCCTCACGGCCGAGGGCCAGCAGCGCCTGCAGGTCAAGGCGGCCATCTTCAGTGACATTAAGCGGCTGATTAAGCGGCATAGAAGTCTCTCGCAGAGTCGATAACGGGGGCAATTACCCCAACCCGGATCACGAAGTCGCCGAAGCACTCACCCTGATTTCGCTCGGTGGCCCAGCGGCCGATCAACGCGTCGAGTTCGGCCAAAATCTGCGGCTCGGTGATGTTCTCCTGATAGAGGCGCGGAATGCGGGTCCCCTCCAGATTGCCCCCCAGATGGAGGTTGTAGCGGCCGGGCGCCTTGCCCACCAGACCCACTTCCGCCAGCATGGCGCGGCCGCAGCCGTTGGGGCAGCCGGTGACCCGGAAGATGATGGCGTCATCCGCCAGCCCATGCTTGGTGAGCAAGCCCTCGATGTCGGTGACAAACGCTGGCAGCATGCGCTCCGCCTCGGCCATCGCCAGCGGGCAGGTGGGCAGGGCCACACAAGCCATGGACTGCTTGCGCTGCTCGCTCACGCCGTCATCCAGCAGGCCGTACTGGCGCGCCAGCCCCTCGATGCGGGCCTTCTCGCTGGCAGGTACCCCGGCGATGATCAGGTTCTGGTTGGCGGTCAGGCGAAAATCCCCCTGATGCACCTTGGCGATCTCCAGCATGCCGGTTTTGAGCGGCTTGCCCGGGAAGTCCAGCAGGCGGCCATTCTCGATAAACAGGGTGAGGTGGTGCTTGCCGTCGATCCCCTCGACCCAACCGAAGCGATCGCCCCGGCTGGTGAACTCATAGGGGCGAACCGGCCCGAACTGGATGCCGGCGCGGCTCTCCACCTCGGCCTTGAAGGCCTCGACACCGACGCGCTCGAGGGTGTACTTGGTCTTGGCGTTCTTGCGGTTGACCCGGTTGCCCCAGTCGCGCTGGGTGCTGACCACGGCGGCCGCCACCTCCAGCACGTGGGAGAGCGGAATAAAGCCAAAGTCGCTCGCCTTGCGCGGGTAGGTGCTGGTGTCGCCGTGGGTCATGGCGAGGCCCCCGCCCACCAGCACGTTGAAGCCAACCAGCTTGCCATGCTCGGCAATGGCCACGAAGTTGAGATCGTTGGCGTGGATATCCACGTCGTTGTGAGGCGGGATCACCACAGTGGTCTTGAACTTGCGCGGCAGGTAGTTGGAACCCAGGATCGGCTCTTCGTCACCCCCCAGCTTCTCGCCGTCCAGCCAGATCTCCACGTAGGCGTGGGTCTTGGGCAGCAGGTGCTCGGAGATCTTCTTGGCCCACTCGTAGGCCTCCTGATGCAGCTCGGACTCCACCGGGTTGCTGGTGCAGAGCACGTTGCGGTTTACATCGCCTGCGGTGGCGATGGAGTCGATGCCGGTGCTGTTGAGGGTCTGGTGCATCAGCTTGATGTCGCGCTTCAATACCCCGTGGAACTGGAAGGTCTGTCGGGTGGTAAGGCGGATGCTGCCGTACAGGCTGTGCTCTTCGGCGAACTTGTCGATGATTTGCCACTGGGCCGGGGTGATGATCCCACCCGGCAGGCGGGCACGCAGCATGACGTTGTGCAGCGGTTCCAGCTTCTGGGCGGCGCGCTCCGGGCGGATGTCACGGTCATCCTGCTGATACATGCCGTGAAAGCGGATCAGCTGGAAGTTGTCGCCGTTAAAGCCGCCGGTGAGCGGGTCCTGCAGATCCTGCTCTATGGTGCCACGCAAGAAGTTGCTCTCGCGCTTGAGGCGTTCGTTGTCGGCCAGCGGCCCTTCGACCGGTCCCGCTTTTGGGTGAGAAAGAGGTTGTTTGCTCATCAATAGACATCCCTTTGATAACGTTTGGCACGACGCAATTCGCTCAAATACTCTTCTGCTTCCTCACGGCTCTTGTGGCCGTGTTCGGCAATTACATCCAGCAGGGCCTCCTGCACATCCTTGGCCATTTTGTTGGCGTCGCCACACACATAGAAGTGAGCGCCTGCTTCCAGCCACTGGTAGAGCTCAAGCCCTGCCTCGCGCAGGCGGTCCTGCACATAAATCTTGTTGGCCTGATCCCGGCTGAAGGCTAGCGAGATCTTCGACAGCAGCCCCGATTTCACATAACGCTGCCACTCCACCTGATAGAGGAAATCCTGGGTAAAGTGGGGGTTGCCGAAGAAGAGCCAGTTCTTGCCTTCCGCGCCCTGAGCTTCCCGCTCCTGCATAAAGGCGCGGAACGGGGCGATGCCGGTGCCCGGGCCCACCATGATGACGGGGGTATCTGGGTTGGCAGGCAGGCGGAAGTTGTCGTTGTGCTCGACAAACACCCGCACCTCGCCATCCTCAATCAGCCGATCCGCCAGATAGGAGGAGGCGGCGCCAGAGCGCACAGTGCCATCTTCCTGCGGGTAACGCACCGCGCCGACGGTCAGGTGCACCTCCTCTTCCACTTCGCTCTGGGCGGAGGCGATGGAGTAGAGGCGCGGGGTGAGGGGGCGCAGCAGGCCAACCAGCTGCTCGGCCGTGAGCGCGGTCGGGAAGCGTTTCAGTACATCCACCACTTGGGCAGAGGCGACCAGTGCATTGACCTGGGCCTTGTCGCCAGCCAGATCTTTCAGCGCCGCATTATCCGATATGTCAGCGAGCCCTGTGATAAAGCCGCCGTGCAGCCGGGTCAGTTCGAAGTGACTGGTCAGGGCCGCGCGCAAGGTGCCGTGGGCCGTGGCTTCATCGCCAGAGAGGCCGGTCAGGGCCAGCACTTCGCCCACCAGTTCGGCGTCATTGTCGAACCAGACACCGAGGGCATCACCCGGCTGATAGGTAATGCCGGAGTCGGCCAGATTGATCTCGATATGGCGGATATCCTTGGTGGAATCCCGGCCAGTGATCTTCTGATTGACCGACAGGCGTGCAGGGAAGGGGTTCTCCTTGCTGTACTGGCTGTGGCCAACCGCCTGCTGCACCGCGCTGGCTACGCTGCTGCTGGCCGCTCCGGTAGAGAGGGTTGCGGTGATGGCGTTGAGTGCCTGTTCGCCCCACGCCTTGGCTGCATCCTGATAATCCACATCAAGGCTGGCGAGCTCATAAATGCGCTCGGCTCCAGCGGTGGCGAGGAAGTTGTCAAAATCTTTGCCGGTCTGGCAGAAAAATTCGTAGGAGCTGTCACCCAGCCCCAGCACCGCGAACTTGAGGCCGTCCAGTTTGCCAACCTTGCCTTTTTTAAGCTGCTCGAACAGATCGACGGCGCTCTCCGGCGGTTCACCCTCCCCGTAAGTGCTCACTACCACCAGCAGGTGGCTCTCTTTCTTGAGCTGCTTGGGTTTGTAGTCGGCCATCGACGCTAGGGTGACGGGTAGGCCGAGGGCCTCTGCCTGCGCCTTGATGGCAGTGGCGACACCTTTGGCGTTGCCGGTCTGGGAGCCGTAGATAATGGTCAGGCTGCCGCTGGGTGCAGCCACGGCGGCGCTGGTTGCAACGCTCTGCTGACCGGTCTGGGAGAGGCCGTAGAGATATCCGCTCACCCAGGCCAGTTGCTGGGTATTGAGAGTCGAGAGTACCTGGCCCAGCTGACGTTGCTGCTCGTCAGAGAGGGGGGAGAGGTTGAATGGGGAATCCTTCAATTGCATCACACGCGTCTTCCATGGTCTGATTTTTGGCCAGATTAAAGGGCGTGTTGGATAACAACAAAGAATAAAAATGTCTTCTTTATTCTATTAATGCATTAAAGGGGCAGAGGTACGCCTGTTCCCGCAGCAAAAGAGGGGCGTGGTATAAAGGGCGTTAAATGAGAGCCACTTGATAACACAGGAAGTGCCATGTCCAATATCAGATTGTTTCATGTCAATGCGTTCAGTCGGCAGCCCCTTGGTGGCAACCCCGCAGTGGTTGTATTGGGACCCGCCCTGCCGGATGCCAGCCAGCTGGCGATGGCGGCCGAGTTCAACCTCTCCGAGACAGCCTTTCTGGTACAACTTGGCAGAGCCCATTATCAGTTGCGCTGGTTCACGCCGAAAGTCGAGGTTGATCTCTGCGGTCATGGCACCTTGGCGGCTGCTCATGTGTTGTGGCAGACAGGGGCGGTAGCTGCACACGAGACTATCCGCTTCGAGACCCGTAGTGGTGAGCTGCTGGCCCAGCGCGAAGATGAGTGGATTTGGCTCGATTTTCCGCGTGTCGCATTGACTCCACTGACTCTGGACCTCGCCTATGCTGCCGCGCTCGGCTGCCAACCAAGACAAACCCTGGCGGCCGGGGCCAAGTTCTTGCTGGAACTGGCAAGTGAAGAGGAAATCCGTGCGCTTTTGCCAGATTTTCATGCTCTGGGTGCTTTGCCGGGACGGGGGGTGATAGTGACGGCGCCCTCAAACGACCCGAACCATGACTTTGTCTCCCGCTATTTCGCCCCTTGGGTGGGCGTCGATGAGGATCCGGTCACTGGTTCCAACCACTGCGCTCTGGTGCCCTTCTGGGCCGAACGGCTTGGTAAACGGCAACTGCGGGCCCGTCAGATTTCGGCCCGTGGTGGTGAGTTGCGGCTTGAACTGCAGGAGGCGCGGGTACTGATGGCCGGTCAGGCCGTCACCTTGTGGCAGGGAGAGTGGCTGCTACCGCCAGCCTCATAAGCGGTAAGCATTCGTCAATTGTTGTGAGCATTATAAAAAAACGCCCCGCAGTCGCGGGGCGTTTTTATGGGCTATCACGCTCGGGATTGACCCAAGGGATTTAGCTGGCTTCTGTGGGCCTTACTTCTGCGGACGCAGGGCAGGGAACAGAATAACGTCACGGATGGTGTGGCTGTTGGTGAACAGCATGACCAGACGGTCGATACCGATACCCTGACCGGCCGTCGGCGGCAGGCCGTGTTCCAGTGCGGTGACGAAGTCTGCGTCGTAGAACATGGCTTCGTCGTCGCCAGCTTCTTTCTGATCAACCTGATCCTGGAAGCGCTTGGCCTGATCTTCTGCATCGTTCAGCTCGGAGAAGCCGTTGGCCAGCTCGCGGCCACCGATGAAGAATTCGAAGCGGTCGGTTACGTCCGGGTTCACGTCGTTGCGGCGAGCCAGCGGAGAAACGGCAGCCGGGTACTCGGTGATGAAGGTCGGTTGCAGCAGCATGTGCTCCACGGTCTCTTCGAAGATCGCGGTGATCACGTGGCCCAGCTCCCATCCCTTCATCAGCTCGATGTGCAGACGCTTGGCAACGGCCTTGGCGCTCTCCAGGGTAGCCAGATCGTCCAGAGTTACGTCCGGGTTGAACTTCAGGATGGACTCGACCATGGTGAGGCGCTGGAACGGCTGACCGAAATCGATGGTCAGGCCCTCTTCGCCCTCTTTGGCGTAACGGATCTTGGTGTTGCCCAGAATGTCTTGCGCCAGGGTGCGCAGCAGCTCTTCGGTCAGGTCCATCAGATCGATGTAGTCGGCGTAGGCCATGTAGAACTCGATCATGGTGAACTCGGGGTTGTGACGAACCGAGATACCTTCGTTACGGAAGTTGCGGTTGATCTCGTAGACACGCTCGAAACCACCGACCACCAGACGCTTCAGATAGAGCTCCGGAGCGATACGCAGGTACATGTCGATGTCCAGCGCATTGTGGTGAGTGACGAACGGACGCGCGGAGGCACCACCAGGGATGACTTGCATCATCGGGGTTTCCACTTCCATGAAGCGCTTTTCGTTGAAGAACTTGCGGATACCGGCAACCACCTGGGTGCGGATCATGAAGGTCTTGCGGGACTCTTCGTTGGCGATCAGATCCAGGTAGCGCTGGCGGCAGCGAGCTTCCTGGTCGGTCAGGCCCTTGTGCTTCTCGGGCAGCGGACGCAGTGCCTTGGTCAGCAGGCGGATATCGGAAACGTGAACGGAGAGCTCACCGGTCTGGGTCTTGAACAGGGTACCTTCGACACCCACGATGTCGCCCAGATCCCACTTCTTGAACTGCTCGTTGTAGAAACCTTCCGGCAGGTCGTCACGGGTGACGTAGACCTGGATCTTGCCGGCCATGTCCTGCAGGGTGGCGAAAGAAGCCTTGCCCATGATCCGGCGGGTCATGATGCGACCGGCAATCTTCACCCGTTTACCCAGGCTCGTCAGCTCCTCGGCGCTTTTGTCGTCGAACTCTGCGTGCAGATCGCCAGAGAGGCTGTCGCGACGGAAGTCGTTGGGGAAAGGATTACCCTGGGCGCGCAGGGCGGCCAGCTTGGAACGACGCTCGGTCATCTCGTTGTTGAGTTCGAGAGTTTGGTCGACTTCCGGAGTGATGGTTTGTTCAGACATGGTGATTCCTGCTTGTTTACAGACCTGATTTCAGGCTGGCTTCGATAAACTTGTCCAAGTCACCGTCGAGCACCGATTGGGTATTACGGGTTTCGACGCCGGTGCGCAGATCCTTGATACGGGAGTCATCCAGCACATAGGAACGGATCTGGCTGCCCCAACCGATATCAGACTTGGTCTCTTCCAGGGCTTGTTTCTCAGCGTTCTGCTTCTGAATTTCCAGCTCGTAGAGCTTGGCTTTCAGCTGCTTCATACACTGGTCTTTGTTTTTGTGCTGGGAACGGTCGTTCTGGCACTGTACCACGACACCGGTCGGAACGTGGGTAATACGTACCGCGGATTCGGTTCGGTTAACGTGCTGACCACCGGCACCGGAGGCACGGTAGACGTCGATCCGCAGATCCGCCGGGTTGATCTCGATATCGATATCGTCGTCGATCTCGGGGTAGACGAACACAGAACAGAAGGAGGTGTGACGGCGGCCACCGGAATCGAACGGAGACTTGCGAACCAGACGGTGTACGCCGGTTTCGGTACGCAGCCAGCCGAATGCATATTCGCCGGTGAACTTGATGGTGGCGGATTTGATACCAGCCACGTCGCCTTCGGAGCATTCAATCAGCTCGGGCTTGTAGCCGTGGGCATCGCCCCAGCGCAGGTACATGCGCAGCACCATGTTGGCCCAATCCTGCGCTTCGGTACCACCGGAGCCGGATTGAATATCGATATAGCAGTCGGAGCCGTCGTGCTGGCCGGAGAACATACGGCGGAACTCGAGGTCCACCAGCTTGGCTTCCAGCTGTTCGGATTCGGCGATGGCTTCGTTGAAGGTCTCTTCGTCTTCCCCTTCCACGGCCAGGCTCACCAGCATCTCGACGTCATCCACGCCCTGGGTCAGGGTGTCGATGGTGCCGACCACGTTTTCCAGCGCGACGCGCTCTTTGCCCAGCGCCTGTGCGCGCTCGGGTTCATTCCATACGTCCGGCTGTTCCAGCTCGGCGTTGACCTCTTCTAGACGCTCTTTCTTGGCGTCATAGTCAAAGGTACCCCCTAAGAAGCTCGGTCCGCTCAGACAGCTCCTTAAGTTTATTTAATACGGGATTAACTTCGAACATCGTGAAAACTCTCAGGGTCGATGTGATTTAAAAACGGGATATTCTAGCCAATTGTGGAAGGAATAAACAGGGTTGCCTTGGCTTGTGCGGCTCATGCCGTCAATTTCTGGTGCACTTTTCTCCACCTCGGTAGAAAATATCGCCCGCAGACCCATTTTCAGGTTCAGTTTTGGCCATTCGGGTCGCTAATGACTACGTGTAGTGTTGTGCAATTCAGGGAAAAACCCGCTCCTCACCTCAATAAGAAGAACACATGATGAAAAACCTGTCACTCAAGCAGAAGATACTGTTGTCAGTGGTGATCGCCCTTTCGTTGGTGATTTTGTTGCTCTCCTGGCAGAGCTATAGCAGCCAGAAGTCCCTGTTGCTGCAAGGCAGCCAGGAGCAGTTGCAACGGCTGGGTACCCAGCAGGCCGAGCGTGTCAGCGACTGGCTCGCCGCCCGTCGCGACGTGATCCAGGCGCTCGGCAACAAGGCCGGTGCCGACCCCCTCAATGCCTTGCAACAGGCACAAGTTTCCGGCCGTTTCCAGCTCACCTATTTCGGTGAGAGCAGCGGCAAGATGAATGACTCCGATCCCTCCATCAACCGCGATGGCTACGACCCGCGCTCCCGCGGCTGGTATCAGGAGGCGATGAGCAAAGGTGGCCTGATTGTCACCAAACCCTATCTCGATGTGGCTTACAACATCATGGTGGTGACCCTTGCCCAGCCGGTTTCTGGCGGCGTCGTCGGTGGTGACCTCTCCATCGCCTCGCTGGTGGAAGACGTGACCAAGATGCAGCTGCCTGCCGACGGTTTCGCCATCATGATGCACAAGGATGGCACCATCATCGCCTACAAGGATGCTGCCAAGGCGATGAAACCGGCCAGCGAGATCGACAACGATCTGACCAACGCGCTGATCGAGCAGAGCAAGTCGAGCAAAGAGCTGGTGCCAGCTTATTTTGACAACGAAGGTCGAGACAAGCTGCTGTGGGCGGCCGATATCCCCGACACGGATTGGGAACTGGTGCTGGTGCTGGACAAGGCCGCGCTGGAAGCGCCGCTCTCCTCCCTGCTGATGACCCAGCTGGGCATGGCGCTGCTGGTGCTGGTGGGTAGCATCCTCGCTATCTCCTGGCTGGTCAGCATGCTGCTGGGCCCGCTCACCAAGGTCTCCCAGGCACTGGCTCGTATTGCCGATGGTAACGGCGATCTGACCCAGCGCATCAAGATCGACGCCAACGACGAAGTGGGCCAACTGGCCAACAGCTTCAACCGTTTCGTCGGCAGCCAGCATCAGCTGATCGGCAATATCCGTCAGCTGGCCAACGAGTTGAACGCCGATGCCGAGCGCAGTCTGGTGACCAACCAGGCCGCGGTGGACGAGCTGCAGCGTCAGCAGCAGGAGGTGACCATGGTCGCCACTGCGGTCACCGAGATGGCGAGCGCCACCATGGAGATCGCCGGCAACGCCGAGAACACCGCCGCCGCTGCCCAGCAATCTGCCCAGAGCAGTGAGCAGGGCAAGATGCTGGTCAACAAGACCCGCCAGTCCATCAATGGTCTGGCTGAAGAGGTGGGGCAGGCGACCGAGGTGATCGGCGAGCTGAGCCGTCACGCGCAGGCGATCACCAGCATTCTCTCCACCATTCAGGGGATTGCCGAGCAGACCAACCTGCTGGCGTTGAACGCGGCCATCGAAGCGGCCCGTGCTGGTGAGCAGGGTCGTGGTTTTGCGGTGGTGGCTGACGAGGTGCGGGTGCTGTCTCGCCGTACTCAGGACTCCACCCAGCAGATCCAGTCCACCATCGAGACCCTGCAACAGACCACCGCCCGCGCGGTGAGCCTGATGCAGACCAGTCAGGGGCTGGCGGACAACAGCGTGCAGGATGCGGATCAGGCGGTGCGCGCACTGGAAGAGATCACCAGTGCCATCTCCCTCATCTCCGACATGGCGGGCCAGATCGCCACTGCCGCTGAGGAGCAGACCCAGGTGACCGGCGAGATCACCCAGAACACCACCGCCATCAAGGATGTGAGTGACGAGATCACCGCCGCCGCCATGCGCGATCTGGATCAGGCCCAGAGTCTCAAGGGACGGGCAGCTGACCTTAACCAGCAGGTGTCGACCTTTATCCTGTAAGGTGCAACTCTCGGCCTGTTCCGGCTGAGATAAAAAAGCCCCGCCCTCTGTCGAGTGCGGGGCTTTTTGTTGTTCGGGGAAGTGCGGGATATAGGGATTCCGGGTTGCTCGCGGGTCACCCTGGTGGCGGATACGAGCTCCGGCTCTGCCTGCGTCACCTGGCGAGTCGATAACAAACAAAGAGCCCACCGAAAGGTGGGCTCTGATCATATACGTCTGACGGAAAGGGAATTACAGGAATGGCATCGCCATAAACAGCTTGATCACCATGGCGTTGATGATGTCGATAAAGAAGGCGCCCACCATGGGCACCACCAGAAACGCCAGGTGGGAGGGACCGAAGCGCTGGGTGATGGCCTGCATGTTGGCGATGGCGGTCGGGGTGGCCCCGAGGCCAAAGCCGCAGTGACCTGCCGCCAGCACGGCTGCATCATAGTTGCTGCCCATGACCCGGAAGGTGACGAAGATGGCGTAGAGCGCCATTGCCACGGTCTGGGCGGCCAGCAGAATGAAGATGGGCAGGGCCAGGCTGGCCAGATCCCACAATTTCAGGCTCATCAGTGCCATGGCGAGGAACAGCGACAGGCTGACGTTGCCCAGCAGGGAGACCTCGCGATCGCTCACCTCATGCCAGTTCAGCAGGGTCAGGACGTTGCGCAGCAGCACGCCGACAAACAGCACGCAGACAAAGATCGGCAGCTCGAAGGCGCCCCCTTTGAGAGAGGCCGAGAGCAGCTCGCCACCCTTGAGGCTGATGGCTATCAATGCCAGCGTTTCGATAACGCTGAAAGTGGTGAGGGGGCGCTCCATATCTGGCATTTCGAAGCCCTGGGGGGCCTCATCCTGATTGTGCTCCTCACCGGGCACCTGCACTTTCTTCACCAGATAGCGAGCCACCGGGCCGCCGATCAGGCCGCCCAGCACCAGACCGAAGGTGGCGCAGGCGATGGCGAGTTCGGCAGCGGATTGCACGCCGTATTTCTCGGAGAAGGTGGCACTCCAGGCCGCCCCGGTGCCGTGGCCGCCGGAGAGAGTGATGGAGCCGGCCAGCAGCCCCATATGGGGATCCAGACCGAGCAGGGTCGCCAGACCGACACCCAGACTGTTCTGCACCAGCAGCAGGCCGGTGACCACCATCAGGAAGGTAACCACCGCCTTGCCGCCGCGTTTCAGGCTGGCGAGATCGGCGGAGAGACCGATGGAGGCGAAGAAGGCCAGCATCAGCGGGGTTTGCAGGCTGGTATCAAATTGCAGCTCCATCTGCAGGGTGGAGCGCAGCAGCAGCAGTACCAGCGCGACCACCAGGCCGCCGGCTACCGGTTTGGGGATGTTGAAGGTACGCAGCAGCCCGACTCGGGTAACCAACACCCGGCCAAGCAGCAATACCAGAGTGGCAGCGACCAGCGTTGCGTAGGAATCAAGTTGTAACATTCAGTACTCCCATGTTGATTGGCTGTGTCTTTCATAGCAAAAGACTTACAGATTCAGCCGGGATGAAAACAGTGTGGCTCATGCGCCAACAAAGAAGGGGAAACATCTCCCCGCCCCAGGAAAGATGGGGCTTGTGCGGGCCTGAAATGCTCAGGCATCCAGATGAGATTTTAGTAAAATCCGGCGGATTGTAGCAAAAAGCATCGTTTAATTCCATCTTTGTCGTATTAATGCTCGTTTTAGTGGTTTATTGTGACATTTAGCACTATGTAGGTAGAGGGCAGAAAAGCCGAAAAGGGTGCATGGAACGGCTGTCATTTGGGGCGCCAGTCTCTATAATTCGCCGGTTTCCGCTGCACGCAGAGGCGCTGGCGGGCGTTGACATTGTGGTTCACCCCGACATGGTTCATGTTCCGGCGGTGTTCACTTCATCAAGAGGAGAGGGTGTGAAGAAGTCTATCTACATTGCCTACACAGGCGGCACCATTGGGATGCAGCGTTCCGATCACGGCTACGTGCCGATGGCGGGCTTTATGGAAGACTGTCTGGCGCGGATGCCCGAGTTCCACCGCCCCGAGATGCCGGATTACCATATCCACGAATATGCGCCCCTCATCGACTCCTCCGACATGACCCCGGCGGATTGGCAGCGCATCGCCGAGGATATTCGCGACAACTACGAGAAATACGATGGTTTCGTGATCCTGCACGGCACCGACACCATGTCGTTCACCGCCTCGGCGCTCTCCTTCATGCTGGAAGATCTGCACAAGCCGGTCATCATCACCGGCTCCCAGATCCCGTTGGCCGAGTTGCGCTCCGACGGTCAGCAGAATCTGCTCAACGCCCTCTATATCGCGGCCAACTACCCGATCCACGAGGTGACGCTGTTCTTCAACAACCAGCTCTATCGCGGCAACCGCAGCAAGAAGGTGCATGCAGACGGCTTCCACGCCTTCGACTCCCCCAACTATCCGCCGCTGCTCAATGCCGGGATCGCCATCTCGCTGGAGGCGGGCGAGCTGGGCGTGCCCTCCGAGCGGCCGCTGGTGCTGCACGACATCACCCCCCAGCCCATCGGCGTGGTGACCCTCTATCCGGGGATCTCCAGCGAGGTGATCGCCAACATCCTGCAACAGCCGGTGAAGGCGCTGATCCTGCTGTCATTCGGGGTCGGCAATGCGCCGCAAAACCCGGCCATGCTGGCGCTGCTCTCCGAGGCTTCGGCCCGCGGCGTCATCATCGTCAACCTGAGCCAGTGCCTGCACGGCAAGGTCAATATGGGGGGCTATGCCACCGGCAACGCCCTGTCGCGGGCTGGGGTGATCTCGGGCTTTGACATGACCGCTGAAGCTGCACTCACCAAGCTGCACTTCCTGCTGAGCCAAGACTTGCCATCCCACCGCATTCGCGAGCTGATGCAGCAGTCCCTGCGCGGGGAGCTGACTCCCTAAGCGATGCGGCCCTCACCCTAACCCTCTCCCGGCGGGAGAGGGGATAGCTCGAGGTGCGGTTGGCCGCAAGGCTTGCCATGAAGAGCGTTGGCAGGTGGCCCGTTCACTGTTCGCAGGTGCGAGCCTGCTCCCTTCTCCCCCTGGCGGGAGAAGGGTTGGGGATGAGGGGGATGAGTCACCCGGCATCGATAGGAAAAAAGAGGGGAGCCATCATGGCTCCCCTCTCTGTTGTGGCCGCCACGAGCGGCCTGCCGGGTCAGGCTCAGTGGTTGAGGTCGACCCGCACTATCTCTTCCTCATCGCGATACTGACGCTTGAGCTCGCTCTTGCTCTTCATCACAATCTCGCCGTCACGGCCGATGTTCATGTGCTCGGGATTGTCGAGGTGCATCGCCTGCCAGGCCATCACGGCTTGCAGGGAGGTGGCCTTCTGCTCGTCGGTGAGGGGCTTGCCATCGGGCCACTTGCCCAGCTCGACTGCGGTCTTGAGCCGCTCGTACACCTCTTCGGGCATCTGCCTGATTGCTTGCAAAAACTCACCCTGTTGAAACGACATCCGGCCTTCTCCTTGAACTATTGAGCCATAAACTGCGGGATCTGACGGGTCATGCAGGTAGACTCTATCGGTCTATGCAGGCAGATCCTGGCGGACTACGCCAGCCATCTGCTCCATCACCCGCACTACCTGACAACTGTACCCGAACTCGTTGTCATACCATACGTAGAGCACACAATGATCCCCCTCGGCGATGGTCGCCTGGGAGTCGACGATGCCCGCATAACGGGAACCCACCATGTCGGAAGAGACCAGCTCGGTGCTGGCGCTGAAGTCGATCTGGCGATGGAGGGCCGAGCTTAACGCCATCTGCTGCAGATAGGCGTTGAGGCTCTCCCGATCGGTGGCCTGCTCCAGCGACAGGTTGATGATGGCCAGCGAGACATTGGGTGTGGGCACCCGGATGGCGTTGCCGGTCAGCTTGCCCTTGAGTTCCGGCAGCGCCTTGGTCACCGCCTTGGCGGCGCCGGTGCTGGTCATCACCATATTGAGGGCCGCGCTGCGACCGCGCCGCTCCCCCTTGTGATAGTTGTCGATGAGGTTCTGATCGTTGGTGTAGGAGTGGACCGTCTCCACGTGGCCGTGGCGGATGCCGTACTGCTCCTGCATCACCTTGAGCACCGGGGTGATGGCGTTGGTGGTGCAGGAGGCGGCGGAGATGATCTTGTCATCCGGGCCTATCACCTCATGGTTGACCCCGAACACCACGTTCTTCATCTCCCCCTTGCCGGGGGCGGTCAGCAGCACCTTGCCAGCACCGCGCGCTTTCAGATGCTCGGAGAGGCCAGCCTCATCGCGCCAGACCCCGGTGTTGTCGACGATCAGCGCATCGTGAATGCCGTAAGCTGTGTAGTCGATGTCAGCCGGGCTATTGGCGTAGATCACCTGAATGAAGGTGCCGTTGGCGATGATGGCGCTGCGCTCCACATCCACCTCGATGGAGCCATTGAAGGGACCGTGTACCGAGTCGCGGCGCAGCAGGCTGGCGCGTTTTTCCAGATCCCCGTCGCGACCACCGCGTACCACGATGGCGCGCAGGCGCAGCGGATTGGCGGCGCCGGTACGCTCGATCAGCAGGCGGGCCAGCAGGCGGCCGATACGGCCAAAGCCGTAGAGCACCACGTCGGTCGGCTGCGGCATCTGGTTGCGGCCAAGGGCCGGTGCCAGTCGCGCTTGCAGATAGTCCTCGATCCCCGCCTCATCCTGATGATCCTGCCAGTAGCCGACTGCCAGCTTGCCAAGGTCTACCTCGGCAGCGGTGGGTTTGAGGGCAACGATGGCCTGAAGAAGGGGGAAGCTTTGCTGGATGGGGAGGGGAGCGCCCTGGTGGCGGCGGACGACCCGGTGGGCCTTGAGGATATCGATGGTGGAGGCGTTTTGCAGTGGGCGGCCGTAGAGGGTGATCTCGACCCCTTGTTGTCGGTAGAGGCGACCAATCAAGGGTTGCATGGCTTCGGCGAGCTCCTGGCTCTCCTGCCACGCTTGCAAGTAGTGCTCGTGGGTCATTGACCAGATCCTTTATTTCACGTTGTTGGTGTAAATAGAAAATTCGTCGAATGCAGATCAGTGTAGGGGTCTATATTTCGTTATATTATTCTGCAATCGCGGCCTTATATGGCGCGCGCATTGTAATGGATATGTAACCGGTTTGCTAGCCGGTGGTGGCCGACAGAGGCTTCAGTTGTTACCAACCCGCGTTACCAACAAGATGTGAATCATGGCCAATTTCCCCCTGCGACAGACCTTCATCATGCTTTCAGTCGGCCTTGCCGTAGCTGGCTGCAATGACGATCGGATCCACAATATCTGCAGCAACCATGCCGAGCTCTGTCAGGATCTGGTGGACGATGGCTGGTGTCGCTACGAGCGTACCGATGTGATCCGCAGCCGCTTCTATCTCAAGGAGGAGGGAACGGATCGGCGCAAGTACGAGCTGATGCGCAACCTTGAGCGCTATCTTAAGTGTGCCGAGCGCTCTACCAACATCGAGTATAAGAATGCCCGCGAGCAGAAGAGCCCACGGGTGGAGGGGATGCTGGCGGCTGGCGAACAGTTGGCCCAGCTCGATGTGGCCACCCGCAACTCGCAGGATCCCTACTTGCTGCTCTGGCACTGGACCAACAACACCAACGAGCTGGCCCGTCAGCAGTTTATGGCGCTGGAAGGTAACAAGGTGCTCGACGAACCGGAACTTCAGCTGGCCCTTGGCGGAGCCTACGCCAAGAGCGACCCCGAGAAAGCTATTTCCATCATGCATCACGGCCTCTCCCTCTATCGGGAAGGTGACAAGATAAACAGCCGCCTGCTCACCTCCCTCAGCACCCTCTATATGGGCCAGAAGCAGTACGGGCTGGCCTATCTGTGGGGCAAGGTGAGTGAGTCTTTTCAGGATGCGCCAGAGGTCTCTGCCAGGCGTTTTGGTATTTATCACACCCTGAGCAAAACAGATCAGGATGCCTACGACGTGCGAGCGGCTGAAATAGTCGATCAACTGAAACATGGCAGCTATCGGCACTGAGGCTCTGATGATTGCACTATCCCCGGCCAGCTGCTGGCCCGCACCTTTTTCCCTCTCGTTTGTCCATGGCGAGGTGATCACCGATGGCCATACCCTGGAACGCCTTACGGTACGTGCCATAGTACTCCGTGGCGACGAGTTGCTGCTGGTCCACTCCCGGGTCAACGGTGATCTGATGTTTCCTGGCGGCGGCGTTGAAGCGGGGGAAAACCACCATGTGGCGCTGGCCCGCGAGCTGAAGGAGGAGTGCGGTGCCGAGTTGCTGGAAGTAGGGACCCTGCTTGGCGAGACCCGGGAATACCGCGCCGCCCGCGAGCCGGGGTTCGATGCCTACTGCATCCGCTCGCTGTACTACTTGTGCCGGATTGGTGATCAACTGGTGGAGCCACAGCCACAGCCCTACGAGATCCGCCTTGGCTTCGTGCCCGGCTGGTTTGGCCTCGACGAAGCGCTGCAGACCAACAAGACCCAGCTGGCGGGGCCCTGTCCCCAGTGGACGGCGCGAGAGACCCGGGTGTTGGCCCAGTTGCAACGCTGGCATCAGCAGGGGGTCTTCGACCACGGCTGATGAGTAGATCAAGCTGCAACGGTCAGTGATACCAACAGAAAGAGCGCCAATAGGCGCTCTTTTTCATTGCGAGGGTGGCGGTTACTGGCCGCTCTATCGTGCGAGGTTACTTGACCTCTTCGCCCTTGGCTTGCAGATCCGCGTGATAGGAGGAGCGCACGAAAGGACCGCAGGCGGCGTGGGTAAAGCCCAGCTCCATGGCGACATCTTTCAGCTCGTCAAACTCTGCTGGCGGCACGTAGCGCTTGACCGGCAGGTGGTGGCGGCTTGGCTGCAGATACTGACCCAGGGTCAGCATGTTGACGCCGTGAGCGCGTAGATCCTTGAGCACCTCGACGATCTCTTCGTTGGTCTCGCCAAGGCCCATCATCAGACCGGACTTGGTCGGTACATGGGGGTGCATCTCCTTGATACGGCGCAGCAGCTCCAGCGACCACTTGTAGTCGGCACCCGGGCGAGCGACGCGATACATGCGCGGCGCAGTTTCCAGGTTGTGGTTGAAGACGTCCGGCGGCGTTTCGCGGAACACCTCAAGGGCCTGCTCCATCCGGCCACGGAAGTCCGGGGTCAGGATCTCGATGCGGGTCTGCGGGCTGTGCTCGCGGATCTCGCGGATGCAGTCGGCGAAGTGCTGGGCACCGCCGTCGCGCAGATCGTCGCGGTCCACCGAGGTGATCACCACATACTTGAGGTTCATCTCCTTGATGGTCAGCGCCAGCTTCTTCGGTTCTTCCGGATCGAGTGCCAGCGGGCGGCCGTGGGCCACGTCGCAGAAGGGGCAGCGACGGGTGCAGATCGCGCCCATGATCATGAAGGTGGCCGTGCCGTGGTTGAAACACTCCGCCAGGTTGGGGCAGGAAGCCTCTTCACAGACCGAGTGCAGCTTGTTCTTGCGCAAGGTGCTCTTGATGTGTTCGATCTTCTGGCTGGAAGGGGGGAGTTTGATCCGCATCCAGTCCGGCTTGCGAAGGATTTCTTCGTTGGGATCCGGCATGAATTTCACCGGGATCAGGGCCATCTTGTCGCCATCGCGCAGCTTGACGCCCGGCTCCATACGAACGGGTTTGCTCATGATTCACTCTCGGTGTTTGTTATTGTCTGATAGCCAATCAGGCTGGCCAGTTCGGCCACCAGAATGGATTGCGCCTCGGCCACGCTCTGCGGGCCGCCCAGGGCGCTGGTCTGGGTCATGGCCATGCCCGCATAGCCGCACGGATTGATGTGCAGGAAGGGGGTCATGTCCATGTTGATGTTGAGGGCCAGCCCGTGGAACGAGCAACCCTTGCGGATGCGCAGTCCCAGCGAGGCCAGTTTGGCCTCCATGCCAAGGTCATTTTTCACATAGACCCCGGGGGCATCTGCCTTGGCATAGGCCTGGATATTGCTTTTGGCCAAGGTGTTGATGATGGCTGTTTCCAGCGCGGTCACCAGCTCGCGCACCGAGAATTTGCAGCGGCGGACATCCACCAGGACGTAGAGTACCAGCTGGCCCGGGCCGTGATAGGTCACCTGACCGCCGCGATCGCTCTGCACCACCGGGATATTGCCCGGATTGAGCAGGTGTTCGGCCTTGCCGGCCTGGCCCTGGGTGTAGACGGGGTCATGTTCGACCACCCAGAACTCGTCCGGGGTGTCGCTGGTGCGGTTGTCGGTGAAGGCTTTCATGGCGTCCCATACCGGCTGGTAGGGGCGGCGACCCAGCTGCCTGACTATCAGGCTGTGCTGAGCGGGGATCTGGGATGACATGGTGTCCTCGTGGCGTGCTGCGGCCAAAAACAGTCGCCCCGCAGAACGGGGCGAGAGAGAAATTACAGTACGTATTTCACCAGCTCGATCTTGCCAAGCGCAGTGTACATCGCTTCGATGTGCTCTTTGCTCTGGGCTGTCACGGTCACGCGAACCGAGTGGTAGTTCCCCTTGGAGCTTGGCTGGACGGTCGGGCTGTAGGTACCCGGAGCGTGCTGCTGCAGCACTTCAACCACCATATCCGGCAACGCAGGATCCGCGATGCCGAGTACCTTGAACGGGAATTTGCAGGGAAACTCCAGCAGTTCATCAAACTTGGTATTCATTTACTCACCTTTTTCGTCATCAGCATGATGACTTCATCTTGGATGGCTAGTGGCCGATGGCCCGTGGAGGCCGCCATTTCAAGTCTGTATGGGGGCGGCTAAACCCTATATGGGCGCCGCACACTCCGGGATCAAGGCCGGGAGCGGTCAGACAAGGATGGAAGTGCTGCTTTTTACCACAAATCAGGGTAAGGCGGAACCTGCAGTTTACAGGGTTATTCACTGCCATTGTCCGGCGCAGACAGCAGCGGCGCCTGTTGGCGCCGCTGTTTGGTGAGGATTGTGCGTCGGATTACTTGAACCAGCTGGTGACCAGCAGTACCAGGTAGTCCCACAGACGGCTCATCAAGCCACCTTCCTGCACCTCTTCCAGAGCGACCAGCGGTACCTGCTTGATCTCTTTGTCACCCTGCTTCAGGAACACGGTACCAACGCGTTGACCCTTGGCCAACGGGGCTTTCAGCTCGCTGTCGAGCTGGAAGTCTGCCTTGAGGTTGTTGCCCTGACCGCGGGTGACCAGCACGGAGACATCCTTGTCGACGCCCAGTTTCACTTCAGATTTGTCGCCCATCCAGATCTTCTGGGTGACCAGCTCGGTGCCTGCCTTGTACGGAGTCAGGCTCTGGAAGAAGCGGAAGCCGTAGGTGAGCAGTTTCTTGCTCTCGGCGGCGCGGGAGGCTTCGCTGCTGGCGCCCAGTACCACGGCGATCAGGCGCATGCCTTCGTTGTTGGTGGCAGAGGAGACCAGGTTATAGCCGACCTGGCTGACGTGGCCGGTCTTGATGCCATCCACTTGCAGGGATTGATCCCACAGCAGGCGGTTGCGGTTGTGCTGGGTGATACCGTTGAAGACGAAGGATTTCTGGGAGTAGATCTTGTACTCCTCCGGCTGATCATGGATCAGTGCCTGACCCAGGCGGGCCATATCACGGGCTGTACTGTAGTGACCCTCTTCATCCAGACCGTGGGGGTTCTTGAACTGGGTGTCCTTCATGCCGAGCTTGGCGGCCCAGGCATTCATCAGGCTGGCGAAGGAGTCGGTACTGCCGGCCAGATGTTCGGCCATGGCGACGCAGGCATCGTTGCCGGACTGGATGATGATGCCCTTGTTCAGGTCATCGACAGAGACCTGCTTGCCCACCTCGATAAACATCTTGGAGGAGTCTGAGTAGTTCTTGGACCAGGCGTTCTGGCTGATGGTCACCATGTCGGTGCCCTTGATGTTCCCCTTGTGCAGCTCGTCGCCAACGATGTAGGAGGTCATCATCTTGGTCAGGCTGGCAGGGGGCAGACGCTCGTCGGCGTTCTGCTCGGCCAGCACCTGACCGGAGTAGTAGTCGATCAGGATATGGGCCTTGGCGGAGATCTCCGGCGCGGCGGGAACCACCACTGGGTTGGCGTTCGGCGTGGGTGTCGGCACCGGCGTATTGGCCTGAGCGGTTACGCTGATCAGTGAGGCCAGAAGAACTGAACGGGCAAATTTGGACATCTTGAAATTCCTGCGAGCCAGATGGGGATAAAATGCGGGCCTAACTATACCAGATGCGCCCGCAGGTTATAGTCCGACATGGCGATCATGACTGGTTTTTTATCCATCAATCCCTGCCATCACGCCATAAAGCGACGTGATGGCGGGGCCGGGAGATTGGTCACCGCCGCTGTCAGAGGAGGGATCAGGGTACGATAAAGGCCTGTTCCAGTCCCCCTTGCCGTACTTTTTCCAGCAGTGCGGCTTGTTTATCCGCCTCCACCGGGCCGATCAAGACCCGGAAGATGGCGCCATGGGCTTCAATCCGGTAGGGCACACCATGGCGCTGGGTCATCACCTTGCCCATCGCCTCGGCCCGATCCCGGGAGCCGCTGGCCAGTACCTGGATCATCTTGCCATCACCGCTGCTGGCAGGAGCTGCGGTCTTGGCGGGAGCTGGCTTGACAGGTGCCGCTTTGGCGGGCGTGGTCGCGGGCGCCTTGACGGGAGCGGGTTCGGCGGCGGGGGTCGCCATCGCCAGGGCGGTCGGTTCACCCAGGAAGCCATCTTGCGCCACTGTGTTGGATGCCGTTGCTGGCGGGGTGGTCGGGGTCATCTCGATGGGCTTCATCGGTTCCATGATCACCATCTGGTCCGGGGTGTCGTTGATCAGCTCCAGTCGAACGCGAGCTGTGCCGCTATCGACCATCTCCAGCTGCTTGGCCGCCGCATAGGAGAGGTCGATCAGGTGAGGGCTGTTGAAAGGGCCGCGATCGTTGACTCGTACTATGGTCTCCAGCCCGTTGTCCAGATTGGTGACCCGCACATAGCTCGGGATGGGCAGGTTGCGATGGGCGGCGCTGAACAGCTTGCTGTCCAGCACATCGCCGTTGGCGGTATTCTGGCCATCCAGATCCGGTGACAGCCAGCTGGCGGAACCCTCTTCGCTATAGTGCTTGATATCGCGCCACACCTCGTTTTTCTGTTTGCCAATCCAGTAGTCCCGGTTGCCGCTCGCGCTCAGGGGCTCCGGGCGTGGGATGGCGCCGGTGGCTTGCGGGATCTCGATAACGGGTGGCTTGCTGACCGGTGCAGGCGGCTCGACAGGGGCGCTCTGTTCCGGCTGGCTGCTACAGGCGGCCAGCAACAAGCTCAGACTGAGCGGGAGGAGTTTGTGACGAAGATGCATACGCTTCCTGAATAGCTTGGCTAAGTTGATACACCGCCATCGCGTAGAGTGGGCTGCGATTGTAGCGGGTGATCACGTAAAAGTTATGCCGTGCGACCCAGTATTCCGGTCCATCGGCTTGGGCAAGCGCCAGCAACTTGACCGGCGTCTGCGGGGCCAGCGGCGTGGCGAGCTCAATCCCTGCCGCCGCCAGTTCTGACCACTGTTGTGTGAGCTCGGGCTCAGATCTCAGCAAAGGTTCGACCGCCATTAGCCCGATCTGGGCTGGTTCCACCACGGATTCGCCCCAGCGCCACTGGTGGCTGGCAAAATAGTTGGCCACGCTGCCGATGGCATCGACCGGGTTGGCAAACAGATCCCGCTTGCCATCCCCGTCAAAATCGACGGCATAGTGGCGGTAGCTGGAGGGCATGAACTGCCCCATCCCCATGGCGCCGGCATAGGAGCCCTTGAGGGCATCGAGTTGCCACCCTTCCTCTTTGGCCAGCACCACCAGCTGGGCAAACTCCTTGGCAAAGAAGTCGCTGCGCTCCGGGTAGTGGAACCCCAGGGTGTAGAGGCTATCGAGCACCGGATGACGGCCCATCTGGCGACCGTAGAAGGTCTCGACCCCTATGATGGCCACGATGAGCGAGGCGGGCACCCGATAGGTCAGCTCCGCGCGGGCCAGCGTCTCGGCATGTTGTTGCCAGAACTGCTGGCCATCACGGATCCGATCCGGGGTAACGAACAGCGGCCGGTAGCGATGCCAGGGCTTGGCCTCCCACGGCTTGCTGATGGTGTCGAGCACCTCCTGCCGTAACTGGGCGCGGGCGACGGCAGCCTGCAACTCCGCCAGCGGCACCTGCTGCTGTTCGGCGAGCAGGGCCAACCGATCCGGCGCCACGGCGGCGGTCGCCATGATGGTGGCTAGCGAGAGCAGCAATCCGGCCCGTTTCATCAGGCGAGCAGCCTTCTATGAGTCTGGATGGACATCAGTATGCCAAAGCCGGCCATCAGGGTCACCATGGAGGTGCCGCCATAGCTCACCAGCGGCAGGGGCACCCCTACCACCGGCAAGATGCCGCTCACCATGCCCATGTTGACGAACACATAGACGAAGAAGGTGAGGGTGATGGCGCCGCCCAGCAGTCGCTCGAAGCTGTTCTGGGCCTGCATCGAGATAAACAGGCAGCGGCTGATGACGTAGAGGTAGAGCACCAGCAGCAGGGCAACCCCTACCAGACCGAACTCCTCGCTGAATACTGCGAAGATGAAGTCGGTATGGCGCTCGGGCAGGAACTCCAGCTGGGACTGGGTCCCTTGCAGCCACCCCTTGCCAAAGACGCCGCCGGAGCCGATAGCAATCTTGGACTGGATGATGTGGTAGCCTCGGCCGAGCGGGTCTTTCTCCGGGTCGAGCAGCATCAGCACCCGCTGGCGCTGGTAGTCGTGCATCAGGAAGAACCAGAGCACCGGCATAAAGGCAAGCAGCAGCAGTACCGCCAGACCGATCAGCCACCAGCTGAGCCCCGCCAGAAAGATCACGAAGAAGCCGGAGGCGGCCACCAGAATGGAGGTGCCAAGGTCCGGCTGGGCGGCGATCAGCAGGGTGGGCAGCAGCACCATGATGAGAGCGATCACCACATGGCTGAACTTGGGGGGCAGCGAGTGGCGGCTGAGCCAGGCCGCCACCATGATGGGCATGGAGAGCTTCATCACCTCGGAGGGCTGGAACTTCATAAAGCCCAGATCGAGCCAGCGCTGGGCCCCCTTGCCGATGTGGCCGAACACGTCCACAGCAATCAGCATCAGCACCACCACGGCGAACAGCGGCACCGACCAGCGGGCGTAGAGGGAGGGGGGCAGCTGGGCCAGGCCGATCATCAGGGCAAAGGCGAGGCCGCCGCGCACCAGCTGGCGCACGATGGAGTCCATATCCTGACCGGAGGCGGAGTAGAGCACCACCATGGAGAGGGTCATCACGGCCAGCAGACCGAGCAGCAGGGGCAAGTCGATATGCAGCTTGTACCAGATGCTCTGCTGGCGGGCAGAATTACTCATTGGGAGCGACCTCACTCGGTTGGGACGGCTTTTCCGGTGCCGGTGGCAGTTGCGGATCAGGGGGCAGCAGATAGGCATCCAGCATCTGGCGTGCAATGGGCGATGCAGCCCGGCCACCGCCACCACCAATGGAGTTTTCCAGTACCAGAGCTACCACCGCTTTGGGTGCCTCGAAGGGGGCATAAGCAACGAACAAAGCGTTATCGCGATGCTCCGCCTTGACAGTCTTGATGTTGTAAACCTGATTTTCCTTCAAACCGACTACCTGGGCTGTGCCCGATTTACCGCCTGAGGAGTAAGGCGCCTTGGCAAACGAGTGACGGCCACTGCCTTCACTGCCATGGTTGACTCGCCACATCCCATCCTGCGCCACTTTCCAGAAGCTGTCGTTCTTGAGCTTGAGGGCGATATTGGGGTTGATAGGGGCATCGACCACCCCCGCCTGCGAAGCGGTGCTCTTGAGCAGGTGCGGGGTGACGTCGTGACCATTCTGGGTCAGGATACTGATCGCCTTGGCCAGCTGGAGCGGTGTCGCGCTCCAGTAGCCCTGACCGATACCGACAGAGATGGTGTCACCCTGATACCAGGGCTGGCGCCAGCGGGCCATCTTCCAGTCACGGGACGGCATGACACCCTTGGTCTCTTCATAGAGATCGACCCCGGTGTACTGACCGAAGCCAAACTTGGTCATATAGCTGTGGATCTTGTCGATGCCGACCCGATAGGCGAGATCGTAGAAGTAGGTATCTGCCGAGACCTCGATGGCGCGATAGACATCGAGCCAGCCATGACCCCAGCGGCGCCAGTCGCGAAACTTCTTGGTGGTACCGGGAATGGAGAAGCTCGGGCCGCCGAAATAGCGGTAGCCCGGGGTGATGGCCCCCTCGTTGAGACCCATGATGGACATCATGGGCTTGACGGTGGAGGCAGGGGCATAGATGCCCTGAGTGGTGCGATTCACCAGTGGCCGCGCCGGATCGTTGAGCAGCGCCGAGTAGTTGGCGCTGGAGATACCGGTCACGAACAGGTTGGGGTCGTAGCTGGGGCTCGACTCCAGGGCCAGGATGGCGCCGGTTTTCGGGTCCATCATCACGATGGCACCGCGCTGGCCAGCCAGCAGTTGCTGGGCCTTGAGCTGCATCCGGACGTCGATATTGAGGTAGATATCCTTGCCCGGAACCGGAGGCTGGAACTTGAGGGTGCGGACAATCCGGCCGCGGTTGTTGACCTCGACCTCCTGATAACCCGCCACCCCGTGCAGCTCATCCTCGTAATACTTCTCCACCCCCTGCTTGCCGATATCCTTGGTGGCGGCATAGTTGGCGAGTTTGTCCTCTTTTTCGAGACGCTCCACGTCGCGGGTGTTGATCTTGGCCACATAACCCAGCGCATGGGTCAGGGTGTCGCCAAACGGGTAGTAGCGCTTGAGGTAAGCCTCGATACTGGCTCCCGGATAGTTGTGCTGGTTGACCGAGAAGAGTGCCACCTGATATTCGGTCAGCTTTTCGTAGAGAGGGACCGGCTTGAAGCGACGTTGGCGTTTCACCTCGGTCAGAAACTTCTCTTTGGTGCCCTCCGGCAGCCCCAGCAGGGCGATCAGCTGGTCAGCGGTTTTTTCAAGATCCCTAGTCTCTTCCGGGACGATTTCCAGACTGTAGACAGGGCGGTTCTCCGCCAGCAGCACGCCGTTGGTGTCGTAGATGAGACCCCGGGGTGGCGCCACCGGCACTACCCGGATGCGGTTGGAGTTGGAACGCGTCTGGTAGGTGTCGTAGGACTCGACCTGCAGATAATAGAGATTGCCCAGCAGCACCAGCATCAGCACGACGATGCCGATGTAGGCTACCAGGGTGCGCCGGAAGAACAGATTGCCCTCGGCACTGTGATCGCGCATCTCGATGCGTTGTTTCAGCATGCCTTTACCTCAAGACCCTTGGGGGCAATAAGAGCAGGAACTGCATTGTTCACTCTCTGTGATAGGGGTGAATATGAGAGGTGAGACTCCAGAGACGCATGGCTCACTCTCTATGATACGGATGATTGGTCGTTATGCTCCAGGCGCGGTAGAGGCTCTCGGCCACCAGTACCCGTACCAGCGGATGGGGCAGGGTGAGCGGTGACAGGGACCAGCTCTGTTCGGCAGCAGCCTTGCACTCGGGGGACAAGCCTTCCGGTCCGCCGACCAGCAGGGCCACATCGCGGCCATCGAGTTTCCACGCCTCCAGCTGGGTGGCCAGCTGCTCCGTGGTCCAGGGCTTGCCCGGAATGTCGAGGGTAACGATGCGCGAGCGCCCCGCAGCCGCCAGCATGGCTTCCCCTTCCTTCTGCAGGATGCGGGGAATGTCGGCATTTTTGCCCCGTTTGCCTGCGCCAATCTCGACGAGTTCAAACGGCATGTCTTTGGGGAAGCGGCGACGATACTCTTCGAAGCCATGCTCTACCCAGGCGGGCATCTTGGTGCCCACCGCAATCAACTGGATCTTCATGGTCGTTACACTTGTGCTCTTATTGCGTATTCATTTGAGCGGCACCGCTCCACAGCTTTTCCAGTTGGTAGAAGTCACGGTGTTCATCCTGCATCACATGCACGATCACCGAGCCCATATCTACCAGCACCCATTCACCGCTCAGTTGCCCTTCCACGCTCAGCAGATCCAGACCCGCGTGGCGGGCCTCGCTGGCCAGATGGTGGGCAATGGCGCTGACGTGACGACTGGAGTTGCCGGAACAGATGATCATGGTGTCAGTAATGCTGGATTTGCCGCGTACATCGAGGGTGATGATGTCGCGGCCTTTCATGTCATCGATCTTGTCGATGATAAAGGCATGCAATTCTTGGCCTTGCAATGAGTCTCTCCTGTATTCCGGCGCGCAGCGTTTGCGTCAGGGCGGCGGATTATATCATGGTCACTCCCGTTTCCCATCGGGTGGGGCGGGATAACGACAGGGGCTAGCGGCGGTTGGCGCAGTAGAGCCCCTGTTGATCAATATAGTGCGCAACCGACTCGGGCAAGAGGTAGCGGGTGTCTTGTCCCGCATCCAGCAAGGCTCGCAGTCGGGTGGCTGACAGTTCGATGGGCTGGTTGTCCGCCAGCCAGATATGACCGGCCAGACGCTGATGCAGCGCGTTGGCATCCGCGGTGTGATGGCGCGCCAGCAGCTGTGCCACCCCGGCCGGATAATCCGGTTGCCAGCCCGGCCGCACGCTCACCACCAGATGGGCATAGTCGAGCAGCTCCTGCCAGCGGTGCCAGCTTGGCAGGCTCAGCAGGGAATCCATCCCCATCAGAAAACAGAGCGGCGTATCGGGCAGTTCATGACGCAGCTCGATCAGGGTATCGATGGTGTAAGAGGGCTTGTCCCGTCTCAGCTCCCGCTCATCCACCACAAAGTGGTGGTTCTCTGCCGCCGCCAGTTTGACCATGGCGAGACGCTGTTCGCTGGAGCAGAACGGATTGGCGCGGTGGGGCGGGATATGGTTCGGGATCAGCCGCATTTCGGCCAGCCCGAGAGCATCGCGCGCCTCGATGGCCGGGCGAAGATGACCGATATGGATGGGGTCGAAGGTGCCGCCAAGCAAACCGACAGGCGCCTTCAGCACGGGCTGCTCTCCATCACCAGCGGCAGCGGGGTGCCATCACGAAAGCCGAGGGCAATGGTCTGCAGCATCAGCCACGCCTGTTCGGTATCAAAGCGGCGCTGGGCGCCATCCAGTTGCGCCATCAGCTGCCATAGTTGTTGCAACTTGGCGAAGGGGAGACGAGTCAGCGCCTGTTGAATGAGCTGCTGGCGGCTCTGCCAGATGCGCAGGCGGCTGAAGTGCTCACCCAGCGGCTGGCCGTTGCGCATCGCCAGCGACAGTTCGGTCAGCTGCTCCAGCTCGCGGCAGAGGGTCCAGGCCAGCATCCCCGGCTCGGTGCCTTCGGCCCGCAGGGCGGCCAGAATGCGCTGGGCCCGGTTCACCTTGCCCTCCAGCAGGGTATCGACCAGCTGGAACGGGGTGAAGTGGGCGTGGCGGATAATGGTCTCTTGCAGATAGGTGACGCTGATGGGCTGGGGCGGCGAGAGCAGGGTCAGCTTCTCGATCTCCTGACTGGCGGCCAGCAGGTTGCCCTCGTAGGAGTGGCACATGAAGTTGATGGCATCCGGCAGCGCCTTGAGGCCGAAACGCGCAAAACGGGCGCTCATCCAGCGCGGGAAGAACTTGGGCTCCGGATGGTTGACCGGCACATAGGTGCCAATCTGGTAGAGCTTGTCGAACCAGGCTGCCTTCATCTGGGTCTGGTTGAGGCGACCGCCACTCAGCACCAGCAGCAGGTCGGGATGAAGCTGCTTGCCAATTTCGCTGATGCGGGCAGCGAGATCCTTGTCCACCTTGGCGGGCAGCTCCAGCTCGATGATCTGGCGGGCGGAGAAGAGGCTCATCGCCTGACAGGCATCGTAGACCTGATTCCAGTCCAGCCCCTGCTCCACCACGAAGGTGTGGCGCTCATCGAAACCCTGCTTGCGGGCGATCTGACGAATGGCATCGATGGCCTCCAGTCGCAGCAAGGGCTCGTCGCCAAAAACGAGATAGCAGGGCCGAAGCCCTGCTTTGAGGTGGTCACCAAATTGTTCCGGGTAGATCCGCATCAGAAGCTGACCTGACTCAACTGCCGGATCACCTGATTGGCCGCCTGCTCCTGCATTTCGCGGTTGAGCTGCTCCTGCTCACGGGAGGAGGCGAGCGCTGCATCCGGCTTGTTGAGGAAGCTGCGGTTGAAGTTGATCGGGAAGACCTGAGTCGGCTTGCCCGGTACCGAGATGGTGAACTGGGTACCAAAGCCCAGCACATATTCGGTGTCCGTCCCCAGCGCGTTGACCGAGGCGACCTGACTGGTGCTGCCTACGCCGCCCAGAGTGAGCACCGGAATGCCCTCCTTGTCGGCCAGGGTCACGCCAGAGGCCTTCAGACGGGTGGTAACCATCCGGTAGAAGTCGCTCTTGTTGTCGCCCACGACCTTCATGGTCATCAGCTCGGCCGGGATGCCGTTGCCGCGCATGTGAAAGCCGCAGCCTTGCAGCAGCAGACCAGCCAGCACGATGGCCATCCAGCGGGTGAAGATGGTGCCCATAGAAAATCCTCTTTGCATTAAGGGAAAGCGGCGGGCGCAGGGCCCGCCGTTATCATCCGTTTGCTGTTACAGATTGGCAATGATCAGTTGGTAACCAATCAGTTGGCAGCCAATTAGTTAGCGACAATATTGAGCAGCTTGCCAGGTACATAGATCACCTTGCGCACGGTCAGCCCGTCGGTGAACTTCTGCACGGAGGCATCGGCCATCGCCAGCTTCTCGACGTCGGCCTGGCTGATCTCGGCCGGCACGGTCAGTTTGCCGCGCATCTTGCCGTTGATCTGTACTACTACCAGCTTCTCGGTCTCGACCATGGCCGCTTCATCGGCCACCGGCCAGGCTGCGTGATCGATGTCGTCGCCCTTGCCCAGCATCTTCCACAGCTCGAAGCCGATGTGCGGGGTGATGGGGTAGAGCATGACCACCACAGCTTCCAGCGCTTCCTGCATCAGGGCGCGGTCCTGCTCGTCGTTGCCCAGCTTGGAGAGATTGTTCATCAGCTCCATGATGGCGGCGATGGCGGTGTTGAAGGTCTGACGGCGACCCACGTCATCACTTACCTTGGCGATGGTCTTGTGCAGTTCACGGCGTACCGCTTTCTGCTCGTTGGTGAGAGCCGCCACATCCAGCGCGGCAACGGCGCCACCGGAGACGTGTTCGAAGGTGACGCGCCACAGGCGACGCAGGAAGCGCTGGGCACCCTCTACGCCGGAGTCGGACCACTCCAGCGTCATCTCTGCCGGAGAGGCGAACATCATGAACAGACGGACGGTATCGGCGCCGTAACGCTCGACCATCAGCTGCGGGTCGATGCCGTTGTTCTTGGACTTGGACATCTTGGTCATGCCGGAGTGGAGCACTTCACGGCCTTCGTTGTCGATGGCCTTGGTGATGCGACCCTTCTCGTCACGCTCTACCTTGACGTCGGTCGGGCTGACCCAGACGTTGCCGCCCTTCTCGTCCTTGTAGTAGAAGGCATCGGCCAGCACCATGCCCTGGCAGAGCAGGCGCTTGAACGGCTCATCGCTGTTGACCAGACCGGCGTCACGCAGCAGCTTGTGGAAGAAGCGGGCGTAGAGCAGGTGCATACAGGCGTGCTCGATACCGCCGATGTACTGATCCACCGGCAGCCAGTGGTTGGCAGCAGCCGGATCCAGCATGCCCTTGTCGTAGTCTGGCGAGCAGTAGCGCGCGTAGTACCAGGAGGACTCCATAAAGGTGTCGAAGGTATCGGTCTCGCGGAACGCTTCCTGACCGTTGTAGGTGGTCTTGGCCCACTCGGCATCGGCTTTGATCGGGCTCTGGATACCATCCATCACCACATCTTCCGGCAGCAGCACCGGCAGCTGGTCTTCCGGCGTCGGCACTACGGTACCGTCAGCTAGGGTCAGCATCGGGATGGGGGCACCCCAGTAGCGCTGACGAGAGACACCCCAGTCACGCAGGCGGTAATTGACGGTGCGCTTGCCCTTGCCGAGCCCTTCCAGCTTGCTGGCGATGGCATCGAAGGCGCCCTGGAAGTCGAGACCGTCAAACTCGCCGGAGTTGAACAGCACGCCCTTCTCGGTATAAGCCGCTTCGCTCACGTCGACGTCGCCATCAACCGGTTTGATGACAGCCTTGATGTCGAGGCCATATTTGGTGGCGAATTCGAAGTCACGCTGATCGTGGGCCGGAACTGCCATCACGGCGCCGGTGCCGTAGTTCATCAGCACGAAGTTGGCGACCCAGACCGGTACCTTGCGGCCATCCAGCGGGTGAATGGCATAGAGGCCGGTGGCCATGCCCTTCTTCTCCATGGTGGCCAGCTCGGCTTCGGCTACCTTGGTGTTCTTGCACTCTTCGATAAAGGCGGCCAGCTCCGGATTGTTCTGGGCTGCTTGCAGCGCCAGCGGGTGACCGGCGGCGATACCGACATAGGTGACGCCCATGAAGGTGTCCGGACGGGTGGTGTAGACCTCCAGCTGCTCAGCCTGACCCTCGATGGCGAAGCTGATGTTGACCCCTTCGGAGCGGCCAATCCAGTTGCGCTGCATGGTCTTGACCATTTCCGGCCAGCCTTCCAGATTGTCGATGTCGTTGAGCAGCTCTTCGGCGTAGTCGGTGATCTTGATGAACCACTGGGGGATCTCTTTCTGTTCCACCGGGGTGTCACAGCGCCAGCAGCAGTTGTCGACCACCTGTTCGTTGGCCAGCACTGTCATGTCGTTCGGGCACCAGTTGACGGAAGAGGTCTTCTTGTAGACCAGACCCTTCTCGTAGAGCTTGGTGAAGAACCACTGCTCCCAGCGGTAGTAATCCGGTTTGCAGGTGGCGATTTCACGATCCCAGTCATAACCCAGACCCAGCATCTTCAGCTGGTTCTTCATGTATTCGATGTTTTCGTAGGTCCAGGGCGCCGGCGCGGTATTGTTTTTGATCGCTGCGTTCTCGGCCGGCAGACCGAATGCATCCCAACCTATGGGTTGCAGCACGTTCTTGCCATTGAGGCGTTGATAACGGGAGATCACATCACCTATGGTGTAGTTACGAACGTGCCCCATGTGTAGTCGACCAGACGGATAGGGGAACATGGACAGGCAGTAGAACTTCTCCTTGTCTACCTTCTCCACGGCCTTGAAGGTTTTCTTGGCATCCCAGTGCTTTTGCACTGCTGGTTCGATTGATTGGGGAACGTATTGCTCTTGCATTGGTGACATCCGGATCTGTGAAATGAATAGATAAATCAGCTGGGAAATCGCAATAGAATACCCATATCCTGCGGCGGCAACAACCGCCAGCGTCCCTTGGGCCTTAAGCCGGGCCAGATCAGGGTTTAGTAGAGGAGTTAGAGCCATGGACAAACGTCAAAAAGGGTACGAAGCCTTCATTGCCGAGCTGCAAAAACAGTGGCAAGAGACAGAAGAGTTCCAGGGGGAGCGCCTCAACCGGATGATTGCCAAGGTGCAGGCCTATCTGGAGGCGGCCAGCGACCTCACTCAGGACGAACTGGCGCTCATCGCCGAGTACGTGAAGCGGGATCTGGGCAACTATGACGAGGGGCGCCATGACGATAGTGCGCAGGTGGAAGAGTCTGCTTTTATGTTGGCCCTCAAAGACACCGCCTGGTCCTGGCTGGCGGATGTGACCGACCGCGCCCAGGTGGAGTGGCGGGAGCTGGCCGACGAGCTGGAGCATAAGGGTGTTTACGAAGCGGGTGACTGGGTGGGGCTCGGGGTCATGGTGTGCGACCAGTGTGGCTGGCGCCATACCGTGCTGCATCCCCAGCAGCTCGATACCTGCCCCGAGTGCGGCTGCGCCGAGTATCATCGCGAGCCGCTCTCGCCCTGAGTCATGCCATCAATGCGGACGAGATAACGAGCAAAAAGGCGCCATCAGGCGCCTTTTTCTTGCTTGCAGGTTTCGTCGGGACGTTTACTTGCCTGCGACGGAGAGCCCGCCAAAACGGATAAGCGGGGCGTAGAAGCCCTTGCCGTCGTTGTGGTGCAGGGTATCCCCGACCGCTTCCAGCTCGCCCAGCAGGCGGTAGAAGTTGCCTGCTACCGTGATGCCGCGCACCGGCTGCAGGCGAACTCCATCGCGGCAGAGGAAGCCCGACGCGCCAAAGGAGAAGTCACCGCTCACCGCATCGGCACCCGAATGCAGGCCATCCAGCTTGACCAGCTCCAGATAGTCGCCGCTCTGCACTTCCGCTTCGCAGTGGGGGCCCGCGCCAAACACCAGATGGCGAGCGGTCACATCGAGGGCGCTGCGGGCACCGCGAGCGGCCGAGCCGTTGCTGGCGACGCCAAAGTGGCGGGCGGTGGCGCTGTTGTGGAGCAGGGTCCTCAGCTCCCCTTCGCCAATCAGCAGCAGATCAGAGCTGGCCGCCCCCTCGCCATCAAACGCCTTGATGTTCATGCCGCCCGGCATATAGACCCGGCTCTCCAGAGTAAGCCAGCGTGACGCTACGCTCTGGCCGACCTTGCTGCGCCAGGGGTTGATCCCTTGTTGGGCCCACTTGCCCGACAGCACACCCCGAAAGCAGCCAAACAGGCTGGCGAAGCAGTTGGTGCTGAAAATGACGCTGTAGCGACCGCTCGGCACCGCTTCACCGGGCAGCAGACCATCGGCGATGGCGTAGATCTGCTCGATCAGGGCCTGACTATCCAGCTCGTCGAAGCGACGGCCATACTGCCCCTGCGAGTGCATCGACTGGCGGCCATCCCGTTCCACCAGCGCCGAGGTGTAGCAGCCGACGCTGAACTCGCCGTGCTGGCAGAGGGTGCCCTGACTGTTGGCGAGCCAGAGCTGGCTCTCCCCTTCGAAGAAGCTGTTGTAGGGAGCGCCGCTCACATCGGGCATGGCCAGCATGTCAGATTCCAGGCGCAGGGCCAGAGCGATCTTCTCCTCAACGGGCGTGGTATCGGGCTGGTTGATCTCGGCGCAATCTGTGGTGATCCGGCTATTGGCCACCGAGATGCGCTGATCCGGGTCAACCTTGGCAAAGCGGCTGGCATCGAGCGCATCCTGCAGCATGGCATCGAGCGCCAGCTCATCGAGGGATTCCGAGTAGGCGATGCCGACCCGACCCTCTTTTATCAGGCGAATACCGAGTTGCTGGCTGCTGGTGACCTTGTATTCACCCAGCTCGCCCTTGTCTGCCTTGAGGGAGAAGGCCTTCTCCTGATTGGCGATGATGTCTGCCTCGGCACCAAGGTCGGCCACTTTATCCAGCAGGCGGGTGAGCAGTTGGTTCATGTCGAGTTGGCTCATCAGGCGTTCCCTCCCACCAGAATGTTGTCCACTTTGAGGGCCGGCTGGCCCACCGAGGTGGGCACCGAGCCCGAGACCGAGCCACACATACCGGCGGCCAGCGCCAGATTGCGGCCCACCATGGAGATCTCTTTCAGCACCTGCGGGCCGGTGCCGATCAGGGTGGCTGACTTGAGCGGTTTGGTGATTTTGCCGTGCTCGATGAGGTATGCCTCCTGCACATTGAAGTTGAACTCGCCGGTGCCGGGCTGTACCGAGCCGCCCCCCATCTTCTTGGCGTAGATGCCATGTTCGACGGTGGCCAGCATATCGTCGAGGCTGTGGTTACCCGGTTCGATATAGGTGTTGCGCATGCGCGAGGTGGGGGCGTACTTGTAGGATTCGCGCCGCCCCGAGCCGGTGCGGGCGTAGCCCGTTTTGAGGGCACCCATTCTGTCCACCAGAAAACCGGTCAGGACGCCGTCCTTGATGAGCTGGGTATGCTGGGTCGCCATCCCCTCGTCATCGACGTTGATGGAGCCCCAGGCGTTGCTCTGCAAGCCTTCATCCACCGCATTGACCACCGGATTGGCGATAAGCTGGCCCATCTTGTCGTGGAATACAGACGCCTTTTTGGCTACCGAGGTGGTCTCC
The DNA here is from genome assembly GCF_049170315.1 of Aeromonas sp. 604443. Lineage (NCBI taxonomy): Bacteria > Pseudomonadati > Pseudomonadota > Gammaproteobacteria > Aeromonadales > Aeromonadaceae > Aeromonas > Aeromonas sp. 604443. Next base: position 168,268 of record NZ_JAAKMI010000005.1, on the reverse strand, counting down.
AGCAGGTGGCCGCACGCCTCGTGGAAGATGACGCCGCCAAAGCCGTTCTCCATGATGACCGGCAGGGCGCCGCTCGGGCAGGGCGCCGCGCCCAGTTTCACCAGTGCCTGACGGGTTGCGGTGAGGGCCAGCTCGCGCGGATCGATGCGATCGGCATGCTCCCACCCCATCAGGGCGCCGGGGGCCTCGTAACCGACGCTCTGCTCGCTTCCTTCCATGGCGATGGTCTGGGCCATGATGCGGTTGTAGTGGCGGCGATCGGCGACTTGCAACCCTTCGCTGTTGAAGATCTCCACCTCCTGCTCCCAGCCCAGCACGTTGCCGGAGAACTGGCTCACCTTTTCGCTCTCGGCGCGGGCCGCCGCATCCATGGCGTGCAGATAGGCGATCTTCTGCTCCAGCAGCTTGTCGGCCGACAGCGGCAGCGCCACCGGGTTGCGATCGCTCAGGCGGGTGAAATCGAAGGCGGTGGCGGTCACCACTGGGTCGCGGCGGTCTTTGGCCGCCAGCAGGGTGACAATGCGCAGCAGCTCGTCGCGGCTGGCCAGATTGGTGTAGCCGTAGAGCACCTTGTGGCCGTAACAGAGGCGCACGCCGATACCGAAATCGAGGCCGCCGCTGATGTTCTCTATCTGGCTGGAGAGCAGGCTGAGCTGGCTGCGGCGCTTGCGCTCCACAAACAGCTCGGCAAAATCGGCACCCAGCGCCAGCGCGTGATCGAGCACGTCACGGGCGATGGCGGGGGCCAACAGGGAGAATGGAGTCATAGAATATCCTTTTCTGGTCTGTCCGTTTGCTTCCGACATCCGGCTCTGATTGTTATGGGATGTCGAGTCCATTGTTGCAGACCAGCACAAAAAAGTCGCTATAGCGTCATGCGATGATACCGATTGAGAAAATCGGTGCGATAACTGCGCCCGGCGGCCAGGGCCAGGCGCTCAGGGTCGTTTTGCCAAAACGTGGGAAAGATCAGAGCAGGGCGTGGATTTCGCTCAGGATCTGCTCGACCCACTGCTCGATGCGTGGATCGGTCTGGTCATATTGGTTGGCATCATCGAGGGCCAGCCCGACGAAGTGACGGCCATCGTCGATCAGTGCCTTGGAGGCATCGAATTCGTACCCTTCGTTGGGCCAGTAGCCCACCAGCTTGACCCCTTTTGGTACCAGCTGATCGTGCAGCATGCCGAGGGCGTCCTGGAACCATTCGCCATAACCGAGCTGATCGCCGAGGCCAAACAGGGCCACGATGCGTCCCTCCAGATGGAGATCGGCGATATCTTCCCAGCGGGACTCCCAGTCCTCCTGCAGTTCGCCAAAATCCCAGGTGGAGATGCCGAGGATCAGGATCTCGTAATCCTCCATCCGGCGCAGGGAGACATCCTTGATATTGTGAATATCCACCAGCTCGGGGCCGATGAGGGCGCGGATCTTCTCGGCAGCCATCTCGGTGTAGCAGGTGGTGGAACCGTAAAACAGACCAATCTTCATCGCTCTACTCTCTGTTGGCGCTTTCTCGCTTGCTTTTGGCGCGTTCTCGCATGCTCGTGTGGGCTGCGCCATGTTGGCAACACGATGGGTAACGTAAGGGGAGGGCGCCAGTCTAGCAGATTGCCATTCGACCTTCACCGCCCGGCAAGGGGCGTGGCAAACGAGCCTTATCTTTCCAATGAAAGTGCCTTGTCTTTCCAAGGAGTTGGCGCGTTACAATGGGCCATCTTTCCCCTTATTGCAGCGCACCATGAGCAAGCCCGACCCCCATCCCCTGATTGAACCCTTTCTCGACGCCCTCTGGCTGGAGCGGGGATTGTCTGACAACACGGTCAGCTCCTATCGCAGCGATCTGGAGAAGTTCTCCCTCTGGCTCGACGAGCAGGGAAGCTCGCTGTTGCTGGCAGGGATGGACGAGATCCAGCACTACCTCGCCTGGCGGGTCGATCACCAGTTTGCGGCCAGCAGCACCGCCCGCTTCCTGTCGGCCCTGCGCCGCTTTTACCAGTATCTCAACCGCGAGAAGCTGCGCAGTGACGATCCGACCGTGCTGCTGGAGGGGCCCAAGCTGCCGAAAAAACTCCCCTCAGATTTAAGCGAAACGGAAGTGGAAGCTCTGCTGAGTGCGCCGCTGGTGGATGACCCGCTGGAGCTGCGGGACAAGGCAATGCTGGAGCTGCTCTACGCCACCGGGCTGCGGGTTTCCGAGCTGGTGGGGCTCACCGCCGAGCATATCAGCCTGCGGCAGGGCTTGGTGCGGGTTATTGGCAAGGGTAACAAGGAGCGGTTGGTGCCGATGGGCGAGGAGGCGATGCACTGGCTGGAGCGTTACTACCGCGAGGCGCGCACCCTGCTGCTGGGGGGCACCAGCTCGGATGTGGTATTTCCCTCCAAGCAGGCCCGTATGATGACCCGCCAGACCTTCTGGCACCGCATCAAGCTTTACGCGCAGCGGGCCGGGATCAACGGTGAGCTCTCCCCCCATACCTTGCGCCACGCCTTCGCCACCCATCTACTCAACCACGGCGCCGATCTGCGGGTGGTGCAGATGCTGCTGGGCCATGCGGATCTCTCCACCACCCAGATCTACACCCATGTGGCCAACGAGCGTCTCAAGGCGCTGCACGGGGAGCACCACCCCAGAGCCTGAGTGGCTGACCTCCCAAAAACAAAAAACCGCCAGCAGGCGGTTTTTTTATCTTTACACGACAGGAGATGGCGCTTATTTCCCTTGCTGGGATTTCAGCAGATCACGGATCTCGGTCAGCAGCTCCTGATCCTTGGTCGGGCCTGCCGGGGCGGCGGCTTCCTCTTCCTGCTTTTTCTTCAGGGTGTTGATGGCCTTCAGTCCCATGAAGATGGCGAAGGAGATGATCAGAAAGTCGATGATGGTCTGGATGAACTTGCCATAGGCGATGACCACGGCGGGTGTTGCACCTTCTGCGGCCTTCAGGGTGACCGCCAGGTCGCTGAAGTCCACGCCGCCCAGGATCAGGCCGATGGGCGGCATGATCACGTCACCGACAAAAGAGGAGACAATTTTGCCGAAGGCGGCACCAATGATGATACCGACCGCCATATCGATGACGTTACCGCGGGCGGCAAAGGCTTTGAACTCTTGAATCAGACTCATTATTTCCTCCGAAATTAAACAAGATAGCGCGTTGATTACCCTTGCCAAAGGGCGAACTCTTGTCAGGAAAAACAGAGGCTAAGCCGCGTTGTTCCTGTCGTCCTGACTAGCTTGCGGGCGTTATGAGTCCTTGGCAATCGGGGGGAACCATTTTTTTGGTACAAAGTGATATTAATTTTTTGGTAAGTAGCTGGTTGAATGATGAGCTGCGCTGCTGTAGTTTGCTGGGTCGATTCATTCATACCACGTGAGTAAACAAGTGAAGTATTTACTACTGGGAATGATGCTTTTGTGCACATTTGCTGCCAGAGCGGGGATGGATACCCAAACCTTGAAACAGACCATTACCGCCCGGTTAGGGGTCTCTGTTTATCTGGTGGAACAGACCCCCATTCCCGGGCTCTATATGCTGGGCACTTCACAAGGGGTGCTCTACAGCGATGCCAAGGGGAACTATGTGGTGCAGGGGGTCATGCTGGATATGACTCATAACATGAAGAACCTCACCATCTCGGGCATGCGCGAGCAGCGTCGACTGGGCTTGTCCCAGGTGACCCATACACCGGTCGTGCTCCAGGCCAGTAATGAGCGTCATCGGGTTGCGCTCTTTTTCGGTGAGCAGGATGCCGCTCGTCGCCAGCTGTCCGGCACGCTGCAACATCTGCAGGCGTCCGGGGTCAGTGTCGAGCTCTACCCCGTGATTGAACATGCAGGACAGGCTTCCCACTGGTGCAAGGATCCCCTGCTACAGAATGATCCCTTCAAAGCCTATTTGCCTCAAAAGGAATGTAGTGAGACCCTTATCGAGAATATTGGCCTGAGCCAGTGGTTGGGGGTCAAGGTACTGCCTGCCTGGGTCTCCTCTGATGGAGATCTGGTAAGGGGCTACCAGAGCCCGGAACAACTGCTCAAGATACTGGATCACATTGATGCCCCTGCAAATCCGTCGTCGTCCGCGAGTTGATGATTCCCATCTCCCCGCCACCCTGCACCCCCTGCTTCGCCAAATCTTCGCCAGCCGTGGCGTAGAGGATCCCGCTCTGCTCGAGCGCAGCGCCAGCCAGTTGCTGCCTCCCCAGCGCCTCTATGGGATGGAGCGTGCGGTGCCTCTGCTGGCGGATGCCCTGACTACCCAGAAACGGATCCTTATCGTCGGCGACTTCGACTGCGACGGCGCCACCAGCTCGGCGCTGTGTGTGCTGGCCCTGCGCGCCATGGGGGGGCGCCATATCGATTTTCTGGTGCCCAACCGCTTCGAGTTCGGTTATGGCCTCACCCCCGAGATCGTCGAGCTGGCGGTGGCCCGCGGCGCCGAGTTCCTGATCACGGTGGATAACGGCATCTCCAGCATCGCCGGGGTGGCGGCGGCCAAGGTGGCCGGAATGCAGGTACTGGTTACCGATCACCATTTGCCGGGTCAGGAGCTGCCTGATGCCGATGCCATCGTCAACCCGAACCAGCGCGGTTGCGATTTTCCCTCCAAGTCCCTGGCCGGGGTGGGGGTAGCCTTCTACCTGATGGCGGCCCTCAACACCCATCTGCGTCAGCTCGGCTGGTACGAACGGCAAGGGTTGCGCGCCCCCAATGTGGCGGATTACCTCGATCTGGTGGCCCTCGGCACGGTCGCCGACGTGGTGGCCCTCGATGGCAACAACCGCATTCTGGTCCATCAGGGGTTGCAGCGGATCCGGGCCGGGCGCTGTCGCCCCGGCATTCAGGCGCTGGTGGATGTGTCGGGCCGCGATGGTCGTCGCCTCACTGCCTCCGACCTCGGTTTTGCACTGGGGCCACGCCTCAATGCAGTAGGGCGCCTCGATGACATGTCCCTCGGGGTCGCCTGTCTGCTTTGCGATGATCTCAATCTGGCGCGCCAGCTTGCGGCCGAGATGGACAGCCTCAATCAGGAGCGCAAGGAGATCGAGCAGGGGATGCAGCAGGAGGCCCTCGCTACCCTGGAGCAGATCCGGTTTCGCGATGGCGAGGTGCCGTCGGGCATAGTGCTGCACCGCAACGAGTGGCATCAGGGGGTGGTGGGGCTGGTGGCCTCCAAGGTGAAGGAGAAGTACTACCGCCCGGTCATCGCGTTTGCCGAGAGCAGCGAGAGCGAGCTCAAGGGCTCTGGCCGCTCCATCCCCGGGGTGCATCTGCGCGATGCGCTGGAACTGCTCGACACCCGCCACCCGGGGCTGATGGGCAAGTTTGGCGGCCACGCCATGGCGGCGGGGCTGACCCTGCCCAAGGCCAATATCGAAGCGTTCGGGCGGGCCTTTGAGGCGGTCATCAGCGAGCTGGTGACGCCGGAGCTCTTGACCGGGGTGCTGCTCACCGATGGAGAGCTGCTGCCGGACGAGCTCACTCTCGAGCTGGCGGAGCTTATTCGCGCCTCCGGCCCCTGGGGTCAGGCCTTCCCCGAGCCGCTGTTTGACGGCGAATTCGTGCTAGTGCAGCAGCGGCTGGTGGGGGAGAAGCACCTCAAGATGATGCTGACTACCGATTCTGGCCACGCGGTGGATGCCATCGCCTTCGGCGTCGATATCAAGCGCTGGCCCGATGCCTCGGTCAAGCGGGTGCGGCTTGTCTACCGGCTTGACGTCAACGAGTGGCGCGGCAACCGCAGTGTGCAGCTGCTGGTGGAGCATCTGGAGGCGGCCGGTCTCTGAGCAGGTAGCATTGCTGCTCTGATCGTTGACATCGCTGACAACGGCCACCCTCGGGTGGCCGTTTTACTGTGGGCCAGGGGGTGACTCTACCGCCTTGTTATGTTGGTATTTAATTGCTGGCTTTCTTAGAAAGAGGGTTTTTAGTATCGTTTTACGTCAGTTAGTACGGTTTCAAATTCAAGAAAAAGAGGCGTTGTGATACATTCATCCCCGCATCATTTTGTTGTTTGAACGGGACTGACTCTTTGCTGCCTTTTGGCCGACTATCGACCTGGGCGATGGTCCTCGCTATCGCCAGCCTGCTGTGGTTTGCCGCTTTCGCTGCGGTAGGGGTCACTGCAACACCTCATCAGGCGTCGGTCAGGCAGAAGGTCTCGATGCAGTTGCATGAGCAATCCGATCCGGGATTGGTCAACAGTGTCGGCCTTCCTCCTGCCTCCCAGTGGCGACTCGGCTTCGAGCCGGGGCGGCGACTCGAAGGGGCCACTCATTCCGAGCGCTATCAGATGGTGCTGGCCTGGTTCCAGCACGATATCCTCGGCTTGCTCTGCGGTCTGCTACTGGTTCTCCCTCTTCTCTATGTCAGGCAGCTCCCGGTCTACTTCGGTTATTTGCACCGACGGCTGCTGCGCTGTCGCCACCTGCAATATCGTTTCTGTCACGGCGACTAGCCCACCCTGCTGGCGGGCGCCCATCCACCTTTTCACTCGGTTTGTAACGCTCCTGATTGACTGACGGGCAGGCTGATACCTGCTGCCTGCGCTCTATCGTCTGGTGCTGCGTCCGCGCTTTCTGTTGTGTCGTCCATGCTGCTGGCCATTGGCCAGAGGCAGACTTTCTCTTTGCGCAAACACCTGGTGAGCACACCTATGGACTACTACCTCAACCTGTTTATTCACTCAATCTTTGTCGAAAACCTCGCCCTGGCCTTCTTTCTGGGGATGTGTACCTTTCTGGCCGTCTCGAAGAACATCAACACCGCCTTTGGCCTTGGCATGACGATCCTGGTGGTGATGGTTATCGCCATTCCCCTCAACAACTTGATTTACCGCCATATCTTGCGGGCAGGCAGTACCTTTTTCGGGGAATTCGATCTGGGATTTCTCGATTACATCATCTACATCGGGGTGTTGGCGGCGTTGGTGCAGGTGATGGAGATGCTGCTCGACAAGTACTTCCCAAGCCTCTATCAGGCGCTCGGCATCTATCTGCCTCTGTTGACGGTGCACTGCGCCATCTTTGGCGGGGTGATGTTTATGGCGCAGCGGGATTACGATTTTGCCGAGTCGCTGGTCTACAGCGCAGGCTCCGGGCTTGGCTGGCTGCTGGCTATTGTCGCCATGGCCGGTTTGCGCCAGAAGCTGAAATACGCCGATGTCCCCGAGGGGCTGCGGGGCATCGGCATCACCTTTATCGTGGCGGGGTTGATGTCCCTCGGTTTTATGTCCTTCTCCGGTATATCGCTTTGATTGGAGATGAAAAAAACGAGGCGCCTGCGGGCGCCTCATTGTTTATCAGGGATGGCGGATGGCCATTACAGCTCGCGTGCCCAGGGGTGTGCCTTGGGGCGCAGCGCCAGCGCCAGACCCAGCAGCAGCACGGTCAGGCCGTAGAGGGGCCAGCTGCCAAAGCGCATGTAGGGGGTCTCGCCGTGGGCGGGACGCACTTCGCTGCGCAGCACGCCCGCTTCAAACTGCGGGATCTGGCCGATGATGCTGCCATCGATCTCGGTCACGATAGTGATGCCGGTGTTGGTGTCGCGCAGCAGCGGACGAGCCAGCTCCAGTGCGCGCATCCGGGCGATCTCCATATGTTGCCAGGGGCCTATGCTGGTGCCAAACCAGGCATCGTTGGAGACGGTCAGCAGGAAATCGGTATCGGCATTGACGTTGCGGCGCACCTCCTCCGGGAAGATGATCTCGTAGCAGATGGCGGCGGCGAACTTGAGCCCCTTGGCGATCAGATTCGGCTGCACTTCGTCACCCCGGCTGAAAGAGGACATCGGCAGGTTGAAGAAGGGGGCGATGGGGCGCAGCAGATCTTCAAACGGCACGAACTCGCCGATGGGCAGCAGGTGGTACTTGTTGTAACGGTTGGGGTGCCCGTAGAAGTAGGACTCCTTGCCATCCGCATCCTGCACCCCCATGCCGAGTACGGTATTGAAGAATCGTCTTTGCTCGAAATCATAGTGAATGATCCCCGCCAGCAGACCGGTGTTGTTCACCTTCATCGCCTTGTCCAGATTCTCCAGATAGGGCCCCATCTCCTTCTCGATGGCCGGGATGGCCGACTCCGGCCAGATGATAATGTCGGCATCCTGATTCTCGCGGCTGAGATCCTGATATTTGCGCACCGTCGGCACTAGCGCCTCCGGATCCCACTTGAGGGACTGGGCGATATTGCCCTGAACCAGCGCCACCTTGACCGGCTCGCCACGGGTGACCCAGCTGAGCTGCATCAGACCGTGGGCACCGGCTACCAGCAGAGCGGGCACTGCCAGCCAGAGCGGGGAGCGGGATTTCCACACCTGCCAGATGGCGGAGGCAGAGAGCAACAGGGCGAGGGTGATGCCCTGCACCCCAAGGATTGGGGCGAAGCCCCTGAGCGGGCCGTCGATCTGGCTGTAGCCAAACCAGAGCCAAGGGAAGCCGGTCATTACCCAGCCACGCAGCCAGTCCGCCAGCAGCCAGAGTGCCGGGAAGGCGAGCAGCCAGCGGCTCCAGTGACGGCCGCCAAAGAAGCGGGCGAAAACCCAGCAGGCGAGCGTCGGGTAGAGCGCCAGATAGGCGGAGAGCCCGGCCAGCAGTACGAAGGCCATCGGCAGCGGGATGCCGCCAAATTCAGTCATGCTGACGTGGATCCACCACAGGCCAGGTAAAAAGAGTCCCATGGCATAGCCAAAGCCACGCCAGGCGGCCTGCTTTGGCGTGGCTTTGTCCAGCAGGGCGTAGAGGCCCAGCAGGGAGGGGAGCACCAGCGGCCAGTAGCCAAAGGGAGAGAAAGCCAATATAGCGATGGCACCACTGGCCAGTGCGCCGAGGCTCAACAGGATTTTGGACGTAACGGGGGATAATCTCACGGGCGATGGTGCTCGTCTTGGTCTGCAACTGGGTCGAATGGCCGGTATCTTAACCTGTAAGCGGGGCAACGGCGAGCCTCGATGCCGGTGGCAGAGAGCACAACGCCCCGAGGTCGGGGCGTTGTTTCACACATTGAGCGGATCGGCTTATTGCGGCTCGGATTGCGCCGCCGCGTGGTGCTCGGGGATCTTCACCTGCAACTGCTGCAGACGACGCCGGTCGGCATGCATCACCTTGAACAGGTAGCCGTCCAGCTCGATCTCCTCGCCCTTCTTGGGCAGATGACTGAAGGCGTGCATCACCAGACCACCCACAGTATCCACCTCTTCATCGCTGAACTGGGTGCCGAAGAAGTCGTTGAAATCCTCGATCTCGGTAAGGGCACTAACCGAGAAGACCCGTTTGCTGATGCGGCGGATCTCGTCCGGCTCATCCTCGATGTCATCGAATTCGTCATCTATCTCGCCGACGATAAGCTCGAGAATGTCTTCAATGGTCACCAGACCGGAGACGCCACCAAATTCGTCGACCACGATGGCCATGTGGTAGCGCTCTTCACGGAACTCCTTGAGCAGACGGTCAACCCGTTTGCTTTCCGGCACGATCACCGTGGGGCGCAAGATTTTCTCGAGCTGCAGCGGCTCGCTGGCGTGATGGCCGCCAAACCCGAAGGGGAGCAGATCCTTGGCGAGCAGAATGCCCTCCACATGATCCTTGTCCTCGTTGATCACCGGGAAGCGGGAGTGGCCGGACTCGATGATCACCGGCAGGATTGCATCTACCGGTTGGGACTTCTCGATGGTCACCATCTGGGAGCGGGGGATCATGATATCGCGCACGCGAAGATCGGCGATCTCCAGCACCCCCTCGATCATGTCCTTGGTGTCCTGATCGATGAGGTCGCGCTCTTCGGCATCGGCTATCACGTCTACCAAATCATTGCGGTCTTTTGGCTCGCCCTGGAAGAGTTGGCTGAGTTTGTCGAGCCAGGTTTTCTTCGGCGAGCCGGTACTAGGGTGATCGTCGGTCATTTTCTCTCTTGGTTACTCGTATGAACACACTTGAAATAGTTCGGGTTATATAAGGATGGTCATCTGCTGTTTCAAGACGATGACCGTCCGGCGTTTTACTCTTCGTCGTTCAGATAAGGATCGGCAAAACCGAGCTCCTGCATGATGTCGCGCTCAAGCGCTTCCATCTCTTCGGCTTCCTCATCCTCGATATGGTCATAACCTAGCAGATGCAGACTGCCGTGCACAACCATGTGGGCCCAGTGGGCCATCAGGGGCTTGCCCTGCTCCTCGGCCTCGCGCTCTACCACCTGACGGCAGATCACCAGATCGCCGAGCAGCGGCAGCTCCAGACCGGGTGGCGCCTCGAACGGGAAGGAGAGCACGTTGGTGGGCTTGTCCTTGCCGCGATAGGTGAGGTTGAGCTCGTTGCTCTCCGCCTCGTCGACGATACGCACCGTTACTTCTGCCTCCTGCTGGAAGCCGAGAATGGTGCCGTCGAGCCAGCCTTGCAGTTGGGCTTCGGTGGGCAGGCCATCAGTGCTGGCACTGGCCAGCTGCAGATCCAGGGTTACGCTCATTGCTCGCTCTCTTTGCTGGCGTTTGTTTGGCCGGCCACCTTCTCGGCGGCCTGTTTGGCATCGAATGCCTCGTAAGCCTGCACGATGCGGGCCACCACCGGGTGGCGCACCACGTCTTTGGACTCGAAGAAGTTGAACGACAGACCATCGACCCCTGGCAGCACTTCCAGCGCGTGACGCAGGCCGGATTTGGCGTTGCGCGGCAGGTCTACCTGGGTGATGTCACCGGTGACCACTGCCTTGGAGTTGAAGCCGATGCGGGTGAGGAACATCTTCATCTGCTCGGTGGTGGTGTTCTGGGCCTCATCGAGAATGATAAAGGCGTCATTGAGGGTTCTTCCGCGCATATAGGCGAGCGGCGCCACTTCGATGATGTTGCGCTCCATCAGCTTCTCGACCCGCTCAAAGCCCAGCATCTCGAACAGGGCGTCGTAGAGCGGGCGCAGGTAAGGATCTACCTTCTGGGAGAGATCCCCGGGCAGGAAGCCGAGCTTCTCACCCGCTTCCACCGCCGGACGGGTCAGCAGAATGCGGCGAATTTCCTGACGCTCCAGCGCATCCACCGCCGCTGCGACCGCCAGATAGGTCTTGCCGGTACCGGCCGGGCCTATGCCGAAGCAGATGTCGTGGCGCACGATATTGGCAATGTACTGAGCCTGATTGGGGCTGCGTGGCTTGATGAGACCGCGCTTGGTCTTGACCGTCACCTCCTTGCCATAGGGGATGCTCGGCGCCGGTTCGTCATCCTGCTCCAGCACCCGCGACTCCTGAATGGCCAGATGGACCATGTCGGGGGTGATGTCGGTCACCTTGCCACCCTTGAGGGGCTGGGTTTCCACATAGAGGTGCTTGAGGATGACGGCGGCGGCATCCAGCTGGGCCGGTTTGCCCACCAGCTGGAAGTGGCTGTCACGGTAGCTGATCTCGACGCCGAGGCGGCGCTCCAGCTGCTTGATATTGTCATCGAAGGGGCCGCACAGGCTGGCAAGGCGCTGGTTGTCGGCGGGCTCCAGATGCAGATTCAGGGTCGAGATGTGTCGGCTCAAAATATCCTCGTCTCAAGGCGCTCCCCATCCGCCGGGCGAATGGGGAGGAGGGGATTAATGGGGTGTGAAGGCGGCCACGCCCAGCTCGTCCGGTACGTTATCCGGGCGACGGGCCAGGATTTCGCTCGGTGCTGTGGCGATCCGCAGGTTCATCTCGCTCTCGCCGCGGATGAACTTGCCGCGCAGGGAGTTGGGACGCACCTCGGTGATCTCCACGTCGGCAAAGCCGCCGATCAGGGTGTGCTGGCCTTCGAAGTTGACCACCCGGTTGTTCTCGGTGCGGCCACACAGCTGCATCGGGTCGAGCTTGGAGGGCCCTTCCACCAGGATGCGCTGGGTGGTGCCCAGCATGGCGCGGCCAATCTGCATCGCCTGGTTGTTGATGACGTGCTGCAAGCGGGCCAGACGGGCTTTCTTCACTTCCATGTCGACATCGTCGGGCATGTCGGCGGCCGGGGTGCCCGGGCGCGGACTGAAGATGAAGCTGAAGCTCATGTCGAAACCCACATCCTCGATCAGCTTCATGGTCGCTTCAAAGTCTTCGTCCGTCTCGTTCGGGAAGCCAACGATGAAGTCGGAGCTGATGGTGATGTCGGGACGGGCGGCACGCAGGCGACGGATCTTGGATTTGTACTCCAGGATGGTGTGCGGGCGCTTCATCATGGTCAGAATACGGTCGGAGCCGCTCTGCACCGGCAGGTGCAGGAAGCTGACCACTTCCGGGGTATCTTTGTAGACTTCGATGATGTCGTCGGTGAACTCGATCGGGTGGCTGGTGGTGTAGCGAATGCGATCGATACCGTCGATGGCGGCCACCAGACGCAGCAACTCGGCGAAGGTGCAGATGCCGCCATCAAAGGTCGGGCCGCGGTAGGCGTTGACGTTCTGGCCGAGCAGGTTCACTTCGCGCACGCCCTGCTGGGCGAGCTGGGCGATTTCGTAGAGCACGTCGTCCAGCGGTCGGCTCACCTCTTCACCGCGGGTGTAGGGCACCACGCAGTAAGTACAGTATTTGGAGCAGCCTTCCATGATGGAGACGAACGCGGTAGCCCCTTCGGCGCGCGGTTCGGGCAGGCTGTCGAATTTTTCGATCTCGGGGAAGGCGATATCAACCTGGGCACCACGGCCCTCTTGCACTTCCTTGATCATGGTGGGCAGGCGATGCAGGGTCTGCGGGCCGAACACGATATCCACATAGGGAGCGCGTTGGCGAATCGCATCGCCCTCCTGAGAGGCAACGCAGCCACCCACGCCGATCACCAGACCGGGCTTGTTGGCCTTGAGCTTTTTCCAGCGTCCCAGCTGGTGGAACACCTTCTCCTGCGCTTTTTCGCGGATGGAGCAGGTATTCAGCAGCAAGACATCTGCCTCTTCGGGCTCTTCGGTAAGGGTGTAGCCATTGCTGGCATCCAACAGGTCGGCCATTTTGGACGAGTCATACTCGTTCATCTGGCAACCCCAGGTTTTAATGTGAAGTTTCTTGCTCATTGCTTCTCTTGACTTGTTTTGAAATCGGCATGGTCAAAGGACCGCGCATTTTACTCCGCAATCTGGATACTGCCTAGCTAATATCCAGCTGGCAATGGTGCTCACCCGATACCTGTTGCCAGCAAGCTCAATAAGCTTTCTCCTTGATTTGACGCAGCAATTCCCCGTTTGTCTCACTGTTTATCAGTCGCCCTTGCGCTATCATGCAGCCATCCGGTTCACGTCCGGGCGCTGTCGCCGGACGCACCCTTTCAGGAATACATGTATGGAACAGTGTGATATCGCCATCGTCGGCGCCGGCATGGTGGGCGCCGCCACCGCCTGTCTGCTTGCGGCTCAGGGTCTCTCGGTGCGGGTCATCGAGACCCAACTGCCGGAGCATTACGCGCCGGAGCAGCCGCTGGATCTGCGGGTCTCCGCCATCAGTCAGGCCTCGGTGGCGCTGCTGGAGCAGGCCGGTGCCTGGCACCATCTGCAGCAGATGCGGCTCTGCCCCTATCGCCGGCTGGAGACCTGGGAGCTGGATGGCTTTGCCACCCGCTTCAATGCCGCCGATCTCGGTCTGCCCCAGCTTGGCTACATCATCGAAAACCGGCTCGTGCAGCTCGCCCTGCTCAAGCGGATGGAAGAGTTTCCTACCATCCAGACCCACACCCCGGCGGCTGTGACCAGCCTGCGCCAGAGTGCGGATGAAGCTGTGCTGACTCTGGATGACGGCTCCGAGCTGGCCGCGCGCTGGGTGCTGGCTTGCGACGGCGCCGAATCCCACACCCGCAAGCTGGCGGGTATCGGCGTATCGCGCTTCGAGTACCGCCAGCACTGCATGCTGATCAATATCGACACCGATTTTGCGCAGGAAGATATCACCTGGCAGCAGTTCACCCCGAGCGGCCCGCGCGCCTTCCTGCCATTACCAGGCCAGCACGGCTCTCTGGTGTGGTATGACAGCCCGGCCCGGATCCGCGCTCTGGCGGCCATGAGCAACGAAGGGCTTGCCGCCGAAGTGCGCCGCCACTTCCCGAGTCGGCTCGGCGGGTTCACCGTCACCGGCAAGGGGAGCTTCCCGCTGGTGCGCCGCCACGCCAACGACTATCACGTCGGTCGGGTGGTGCTGCTTGGCGATGCTGCCCACACCATCAACCCGCTGGCGGGGCAGGGGGTCAACCTCGGCTTCAAGGATGTCGCCTGCTGGGTCGACTTGCTGCAAGGTGCTGGCGCTGACTGGCATCAACTTGTGCTGGCCGAGCGCTACGAGCGGCGCCGTCGTCCCGACAACCTGCTGATGCAGTCGGGGATGGATCTCTTCTACGGGGTGTTCAGCAACGAGATTGGCCCGCTCAAGCTGGCCCGCAATCTGGCCCTCAATCTGGCGGACAAGGCGGGCCCGCTCAAGGAGATGGCGCTGCGATATGCACTGGGGCTGGTTTGACAGATAGAAACCAGATAGCACGGGCTGAATGCGCTAAGGAGCAAAGGTGATGAACAAGGCACTGCTGGTGATCGATTTTATCAACGATATTGCCCACCCCGACGGGCGCATTGCCGCCTCCGCAGCCCATGTGCTGGAGCAGGATGCCATTGCGCATGCCAATCAGGCGCTGGCCCATGCCCGCGCCCACGGCTGGCTGGTGGTGCTGATCAAGGTGGGCTTTGACGGCGGCTATCAGCTTCAACCCAAGGGGTCTCCCATGTTTGGTCGCGCTCACCAGTTGGGGGCGCTCTCCTTGGCTGACAGCGGCACCGACTTTCATCCGGATCTGGATGTGCAGCCCGGCGATCTGGTGCTGACCAAGCCCAGGGTCAGCCCCTTCTATGGCACGGCGCTGGAGCCTGCGCTGCGGGCCAATCACATCGACCACCTCTATCTGTGCGGGGTGAGCACCAGCTGGGCCATTCAGGCGGCAGCGCGGGATGGTCACGATCGCGACTACGCCATCACCATTCTGGATGATGCCTGCGCCGCCGCAGATGCCACCGAGCATCACACCTCGCTGCGGATGCTGGGTCGCATCGCCGAGATCATCAAGGTGTCCCAGCTGGCTTGATCCTTAACGCAGGCTGCGCCCGATCACCGTGTTGAGATTGACTCTGCAGATCCCTGTTGGGCCGCTGCGCTTTTGGGCAACATGATTGTCGGGCAAGATAGTGCTCACATGGATAACAACAAGGATGGACAGATGCGTTATCAGGGACGGATCGCGAGCTGGAACGAGGCGCGCGGCTTTGGATTTATTACGCCGGAGCAAAATGGCGCCGAGCAGACAATCAATGGATCACGCGGTGCAGGGCTGTTTGTGCATGTTACGGCGCTGCAATCAGATGGCCGGGTGCCCGAGCCGGGGGAGCGTGTCACCTATCTGATCGGCAGTGGTCAGGATGGCAAGCCAAGGGCGTTGCAGGTCTTTTTCCCCGATCGCCCGCTCACGTTGGCGGGTGTTGTGCCGTCGGTCGCACCATCAGCAGCAAGATCAGCCGCATCATCGGCGGCGCCTGCATTTCGGGCGGCAAGTCAGCCGCCAAGACCCACTTTTACCAGAGAGCGGAGTAACCCCTATCGACGTCGCAAGAGCAGCTGGAGTGGTAAATTGCTCCCCCTGTTGCTGCTCGTCGGCCTCTTTTCCATCTATTCCCGCTTCTTTGCCTATTTGCCGCCCGCATCGCCAGTTACTCAAGAGGAGGTTAGTCCCACCTTCAGTACGCCACAGGCAGCGACCTTTACTCGCCAGTGTGATGGTCGGCAGCATTGCTCCCAGATGACCTCCTGCGAGGAGGCAACCTGGTTTTTACAAAACTGCCCTGGTACCAAGATGGATGGGGAAGGAGATGGCATCCCCTGTGAAGATCAGTGGTGTGTTAATTGAAATGCTTTGATCACAAAGGCCCGATTAATTCATCTCGATTGCTGAGCGCTATCTTCTCCTGGTTCCGTCTGCGGGAGTTTTTGGCTGGGTCAGCGATCGATTGTGGCTGGGTACGGTGCGGGATGGGGATCGAGGACCAGCTGCACGAAGCGATCGCGGATCGGGTCGGCAAAGGCGGGGTTCCACACCAGACTTATCTCCCACTCGGAACAGGGGCCAAAGAGGGGATAGAGGGTGACGTCCGGGCCCGCGATAAAGCTGACGCTGTGCGGCAGGATGGCATTACCTATGCCTGCCGCAACCAATGCCACCAGAGTCTGAATATCCTCTGCCTCTTGAACCATGCCGGTCAGCCGGTTGGCGCCGAGAAACCCGGCGATCTGCCGGGTTAGGCCGGGACAACGGTAGCCCACCATCTGCAACAGGGGTTGACTGGTCAGTGCCTGCTGGACGTCAAACGATGACGGATCTGGCTGGGTCATCCGGGTTGGCACCGCCAGTACCAGCCGGTCGGTCAGCAGCCGATGCTCCTGCAACAGCGGAGTCTCTGGCCGACGCATAAAACCAAGTTGCAACTGGCCGGAGAGCAGCTGCTCCTGCTGGATCGCGGAGGGCATATCCTGCAGATGGACCATCACGTCCGTGACCTGCTGTTTGAAGCGGGCCACCAGCGCAGGGGCCAGCGCGAAACTCGACAGGCCAAACCCAATCTTGAGCCGACCGGCCACGCCACTCGCCACTGCCAGCGCGTGACGTTCAAACTCCCTGCCGTGTTTGACCAGTGCGCTTGCCTGAGTGAGCAGCTGGGCGCCGAGCGCCGTCAGCTCGGCACCATGGCGGCCCCGCTTGAACAGGGTGCAGCCCAGCGTCTGCTCCAGCCCCTGGATCTGCTTGGTGAGGGCCGGTTGGGTAATGAAGAGGCGATTGGCCGCTTCCCGGTAGTTGGCGATCTCGGCCAGCGTCACAAACGCCTGCAGTTGCCTCAAGTCGAATTTCATTCCAATTGGTTATCCAAAGTGGCGATTTATTGATTATAAATTATCTAATCGCCTTGTTCTAATGGCTCGGCAAGGGGGGAATCGCCCTCCTCTGAACCGGAACAAGGAGCCATATCATGTCTACCCAACGTTATCTGTTTTTGATCAAGGGCAAGCTGGTGCTGGCTCAGCCGTTGGCGGCCCCGGAGACTGGGGAGCTGCTCGCCAGCCTGTTGCAACAGGGGTTTGTGGTCGGCCCCTTGCAAGTGTGGGCTGGCAGTGCCGAGCAGGCGCTCGCCTGTTATGAGCGTGCCGCCCAGCAGCAGGCCTTTGCCGATGCGCTCTCTGGCTCTCTGCCCGAGCTGGCCGGGGTGCCTGTATGAGTGTCTGTATGAGTGCTGGCATGAACACGATCACCCTGTCGGTATCCGCCCTGCTGCTCGATATGGATGGCACCCTGGTCTGCTCGACAGGCGATGTGGAGCAGGTATGGCAGCTCTGGTGTCGCGAACATCTGCTCGATCCCGAGCCAGTGTTGGCGATGTGCCACGGTATACGTTCGCGCGAGGTGATCCGGGAGCTGGCCCCGCAGCTGGATGTGGAGCGGGAAGCGGCGCGGCTCGACGAGCTGGAGATGCTGCATACCGGCGGCGACGCCATCGCAGGAGCTGGCGAGTTGCTGCGCCATTTGCCGCCAGAGCTTTGGGCCATCGTGACCTCCGCCAGTGAGCAGGTTGCCCGTCACCGCCTGAATTGTGCCGGTTTGCCGCTGCCGGCCGTGCTGGTGGGGGCCGAAGCTGTGATCAATGGCAAACCCGATCCCGAGCCCTATCTGCTGGGCGCTGTACGGCTTGGCGTGTCGCCCGCTCGTTGCTTGGTGTTCGAGGATGCCCCGGCCGGTATCGAGAGCGCCCTGCGTGCAGGTTGCACCGTGGTGCAGGTAGGGGGCGATGCGCCGCTCAATCCGGCGGTGGTGGCGGTGATCCGCGACTGGCGCGAGGTGAGAGTGGTGTCAGGGAAAGGCGAGTCCTTGCTGGTGATGCTGTCGATGCAGGGCGCCAACCAAGAATGACGGCACGAGAGCTCTGGGAGTTGAATTAGGGGGCTGAGCCTGATGGCTGGCGGTCAGTTACTCAGGCGTATGTGGCTCTTGGTCGCAAAAGTTATAGACGATCCCCACCGATTATCTTCCGGGCGTTTACATGCAGTGGGTTCACTTTCAACCGGAGGTAAAAAACCGTCTGCAGGCGACCGGATTGATCGCCTGCAGATGGAGCTGGTTTAGCTGAACAGCAGGTAGGAGAGGGTCATGCAGCAGATGATGCCCGAGATGATGGGCACCGAGGTGCGCTTGATGATCTCGATGGGATTGCTGCCGGTGATCGAGGCGATGACGATGATCACCGCGGCGACCGGCGACATGGATCGGATCAGGTTGGCAGTGAGCTGCATCGGCAGGGCCACCGCGACACTGTTGACGCCGACCTTCTCAGTGATCTCGGGAATGATGTTGATAAAGGAGTAGAAGACTGCCAGCCCACTGCCGCTGATAAAGCCGATCAGCGCCGCCGTACCGGAGAAGAAGAACATCAAGATGGAGCCGACGCCGTCGATGTGTTTCACGCTATCGACCAGGGTATCGATGATGCCGATGGCTTTCAGTCCCTCCACCAGCATGCTGGCCGCTACTATGAGCGAGACCACCTGAGCCAGACCCGTCCCCATGCCGGTGAAGAAGATGGCGAACTCCTTGCTGGTCTCCTTGATATTGCCTTTGCGCAAGAGTTCTACCCCTATGGTGAGCAGCAGGCAGACGAAGGTGATCTCCACCAGCCCGAGGGAGATATGGGTGAAGCAGATGCCGAACAGCAGTACCAGCACCAGCGGCAGTACAGGGAAGAGGCCGTAGTAGGCGGGTGGCAAGCCGGTGGGCACGGCGAGCGATTCCTCTTTTTCCTCCAGTCCGCTGCGCGACTGCTGCCGCTTGTCCATCGCCTTCTGCCAGAAGTAGTGCACCACTGCCATCAACGCCAGTGTCGGCAGCGAGATGGGGGCGTGGTAGGAGACGATGTACTCCACCAGCGGGATGCCCAGCTTCTGGGCGGCCAGCACGTTATCGGCCCCCAGCGGGCTGGGCATGATGGTGGCAGTGGTGGCAATGACGGCCCCCGCGGTGAGGGAGGACATGTTCGATGCCTTCAGTACCGGATAGAGGGTCGCCATCAGCAACACTGCCAGACTGGCAGCGCTTGGCACCACCAGCGAGAGCAGATTGCCCAATAGGAAAATCACCGGCACCAGCAGGTAGGGGGAGCGGATGCGACTCAAGGGGCGGGTCAGCAGCATCACGGTGACGTCGTTGGCGCCGATGTGGCTCATGTAGCTGGAGAAGCCGAACAGCACCATGATGGTGAGGCCGACATTGCCCATCTGGCTGATGAAGATCTGCTTGATCTGGACGAAGGGATCAAGCCAGCTTAGGCCGCTGCTCTGCGCCGCAGGCAGCAGGGGGTGGCCCAGTCCGACGGCGGCAAACATCAGCAGCAGCCCGGCGCCAAACAGCACTATCTTGGCATCGTAGTTTTTGGCGATGAGATAGCCGCAGATGACCAGGATCAGGGTGCTGACAATTATTTCCAGCATGTTTCCAACACTCTCTTCTTGATGTGAATGGGCCAGCGGGCTGGCGGTTCGGGATCAGATGGCGCGGGCAAGGGTCTCCATGCACCAGGCCCTGAATCCGGGCACGTCGATATCGAGACACACCTCGGCGTTGGGCGGGCGTTTGAGCCGGTTGTTGATATCCACCGAGGTGGTGCCGAGGGTGTGCTCACCCCGGGTCTCGATGGCCACATGGCAGGCCCGGGTGATAAAGAGATCGGGGCGCACCAGATAGGCAATGGCGCAGAGATCGTGCATCTTGAGCCCGGTCTGCATACTGCCGCCGCGATAGTGGCCGAACAGGGCGTGGAGCATGGCGCCGGTGCGGTTGAGGGCGGGCAGCGCCGCAATCATCTCGCCGGTCAGGGTGGCCCGGCTGGTGACATCGAGTCCGCACATCACGATGGGCAGACCGCTGCTGAAGACGATGTGAGCCGCCTCCGGATCCACGTAGATATTGAACTCGGCATTGGGGGTGTGGTTGCCCCGACCGGCCGAGCCGCCCATCAACACGATCCGCGCGATCTTCTCCCGACACTCGGGGTGCAGGGTGAGCAGCAGGGCGATATTGGTCAGCGGCCCGATGGGCACCAGCGTCATGGATTGTTCGCTGGCGAGCAGGGTGGCCTTCATGGCTTCGACGGCATGCTCCGGTATCGGCTGTTGCCCGGGTTCGGCAAACTGGTAACCATCGAGGCCGGAGTGGCCGTGGATATGGCTGGCATTGTCGAGGGGGCGCACGAGGGGCTGGCTGGCCCCCTGTGCCACCGGCACCTCTTGGCCGAAAAAGTGCAGCAGGCGCAGGGCGTTGCGGGTGGTCTTGCTGACATCGACGTTGCCGGCGACCGTGGTGATGAGCGCCAGCTCGATGCCGGGGTGAAACAGGGCGGCGGCGATGGCAACGGCATCGTCGATGCCGGGGTCGGTATCCAGAATAATGGCGACAGGGTTCACGCTGTTCTCCTCGAGGTTAATCGGCTTGGCTGGCATCGTGGGGCCAGCAGCAGATAAAGGGGTCGACAATCTCGCGGGTCAGGCCATCGGTGAGGCCGAGATCGGTCAGATGGGGCCCCGCATTGCAGGCAAGGCAGGTTCCCTCGATGGCCTTGAAGACACGGTAGGGGGGCTCCCACTCCACCACCTTGCCGCTCACTTCGCGCAGAGCGTGGAAGCTGGCGGCCAGCTCGCTGGCCGGCAGGTCGGAGAGCATGCCGGCGATGGGCATGGCAACGTGGGCCAGCACCTCACCCTGCTGGACGACCGCCATGCCGCCCCCGCTGGTGATCAGAGTGTTGGCGGCCAGCATCATCTCTTGCGGGTCGCGCCCCAGCACCACCAGATTGTGGGAGTCGTGGGAGTAGCTGGTGGCGATGGCCCCTTGCAGCTCGCCCCACCCCTCCAGCAGCGCCAGCCGGGTGCCCGCCTGATGGCGGCCATGGCGGTGTTGCACCGAGATGAGGCTAAATCCCGCAGGCACGATGACCCGACCATCCCGAACCTCAACCTCGGTTTCACTCCACTGGGTGAAGCGAGCCCCCTTGATGGTCTTGAAGCGGGCCCGACCCGCAGTCAGCCCGGGTACCCGGATGATGAACTCCTCCTGCGTGCGCAGGGGGATCTGCATGGTATCGCGCGGCGCCTGACAACCGGCGACATGCTCGGAGGGTTTGAGAATGGCGCCATGGCGGGCGACCCGCTGACCACCGCTGTAGACCCAGAGCGGGTTGAGATCGGTGAGGTTGTCGAACACCACCAGGTCGGCGCAGCGGCCGGCAGCAACCAGCCCCAGATCGTTGCGCTGCAGCCGGATGGCGGCATTGAGGGTGGCCATCCGCAGCACGTCGGGCACCGCCAGCCCCAGCTCTGCCAGCAGCTTGACCAGCGCAATCATGCCCCCTTTCTCCAGCAGCATGTCGGGCGGCACATCGTCGGTACAGAGGGTGATTTGGGAGGAGAGGTGGGGCAGCTGTTTCAGCGCAGCGACGATCTCCGGCAGCAGGTAGGGGTGGGAGCCGCGCAGCTGGAGGGTGAGCCCGGCCCGCAGCTTCTCCAGCGCATCGGCAGCCGAGGTGAGTTCGTGATCCGAGCTGACCCCGGCGGCCAGATAGGCTTGCAGCCGGTGACCAGTGAGGCCCCGGGCATGTCCCTCAATCAGGGCATTGCGCTGCAAACCGGCGTGCAGGATGCCGGTCATCCGCTCGCTGCCGCCCAGCACCCCCTGCATGTCCATCACCTCGGCGATCCCCGCCACCTCTGGCCACTCCAGCATGGTGGCCATCTCAGGGCCGTGGAAGTCGGCGCCCGACATCTCGAGACCCGGCGTCGAGGGAACGCTGGAGGGGGCGGCGCAGATGACCCGCAGCGGCAGATTGCGGCTGGCGTCGATGGCATAGCGTACCCCCGCCAGCCCGAGCACATTGGCCAGCTCGTGGGGATCCCAGAAGATGGTGGTGGTGCCCTGCGCGACCACCACATCGGCGTAGCGCTCCGGCGTCAGGTGGGAGCTCTCCACATGGACATGGCTGTCGATAAGACCGGGCGAGAGATAGGCGCCGGCCAGATCGTGGGTCTCGCGTGCCTGCTGGAAGGTGCCGACCGGATGGACGCTGGCGATCAGCGGGCCGACCAACCCCACGTCGACGGGGCGGATCTCGCCGGTCACCATGTCGATCAGGTTGGCGTTGGTCAGCAGCAGATCGAAGGGGGCTTCGCCGAGGGCTGCCTGCACGGCGCGGCGGCGCAAGTTGAGGGATGCATCTTGTTCACACATGAAGGAGATGGCCTGACAAGGGGAATAATGGGCCCACTTTAAGGAGGGGATTGGCCCGTGCATAGCGCAAAGAATTTATAACTGGATAAGAAAGGGTTATGCTGCTGCAAACGTTTTTCTCCGGTTGTCGATTTCATGTCCGAACCCTGGCGCCGTCTGCCTGCGCTCTCTCTCAAGCAGATCCAGTATTTTGTCACGCTGGCCCAGCTGCGCCACTTCACCGAAACGGCCAATCAGATGGCCATCAGCCAGCCCGCCCTGAGCAGTGCCCTGCGCCAGATTGAATCTGTGCTTGGCGGTAAACTGTTTCACCGTACCGCGCAGGCGGTTACCCTGACCGAACAGGGGGAGGCGATCCTGCCCCACGCCAAAGGGCTGCTCAATGTAGCCCACGCCGCTTTTTCCGATATGCAGCAGGTGATGGTCGAAGGGGGCGATGGCACCCTGCGCATCGGTCTGATCCCGTCGGCCTGCACCCTGATGTTTCCGCTGGCGGCCGCCCGTCTGCAGCAGCAATTTCCGGGCTTGCGGGTCGAGTTTCAGGATCACACCAACGACGGTCTGTTGCAGGCGCTGGCCGAGGGGGCTCTGGATGCGGGAATTGGCGTGCTGGATGGCGAGTTGCCCGACTCGCTGGAGGTGACGCCGCTGCTGGACGATGCGCTGGTGGCGGTGATCAACCAGCAGGATCCGCTGGCAGGGGAAGAGGCCATCAGCTGGCATGAGCTGACCCGCCGCGACATCGCCCTTTTTGCCAGAGGCAACGTCAGCCGGCAGGTCAACGGACTGGCCCAGAGCCAGTTGCCCGGGCTCAAGCCCAGATACACCACAGATTATGTCGAGACGCTTTACGGCTTGGTGCGCTCAGGGTTGGCAGTTGCTATCCTGCCCGGACTCTATGCCGCGAACCTGCGCGATCCCCAGCTGAAAGTCGTGGCGCTGCACGAGCCAGTGCTGAGTCGAACCCTGGCGCTGATGTGGGCGAAAGGACTCTCCCGATCAACTCGCATCGACGAAGGGCGAGCCCTGCTGCGCGCCACCATTATCGAACAGCTAAGTAGTCAGCACGGCTGAGGCTGGCACGAGGTGAAGGTGGAACCTGGAGAGACATCCCTGCTGGTGACGCTGCCCGCCTGAGCTGTGGTGCGAGTGCGTGACGACCGCAGATTGCGGTATGAACCATCGCTATCCGAACTCTTGATGTCGCAATAAAAACGCCCCCGAGATGCGGGGGCGTTTTGCTATCTGGCCGTTATTTGAAAACGCGGAAACGGGTGGCATCGTCGATGAAGGTCTTGTCGCCGGCCGGTTGCTGGATGCTGCCAAAGGGCATCTGGGCACGCAGCAGCCAGCTGGCTGGCAGGTTCCACTCCTTGCGTACCGCCTCGTCGATGAGGGGGTTGTAGTGTTGCAGGGAGGCGCCGATCTTCTCCTGGGCCAGGGTGGTCCAGACCGCAAACTGGGCGATGCCGGTGGCATGTTCCGACCAGATGGGGAAGTTGTCTGCATAGAGGGCAAACTTTTGCTGCAGATCCTTGATGACGTCGGTGTCTTCGAAGAACAGCACAGTGCCGAAACCTGCGCGGAAGCTGCCATCCACCTTGGCCTCACTCTGGGCGTAGGCCTCCGGCGGCACGATCTTTTTCAGCTCGGCTTTGACGATATCCCACAGCTTATGGTGCTGGGCGCCAAACAGGATGACGGCGCGGGAGCTCTGGGAATTGAAGGAGGAGGGGCTGTGCCTGATGGCATCCTGGATCAGGGCCGTCAGTTGTTCCGGTGTATGGGACACCTGGCTGCCCAGGGCATAGATGGTACGACGTGCTTTGATCTGTTCGATAAACGGACTGCTCATAACATCTCCTTGTTCTGCTTGGCGTTGCAGCCGGTGATGGACGGTGTGTCCAGCGCCGGCCGCGTCAGGTATAGACTATAACACCCGCAATGCAGAGCGGGGTTAACCCGGGGTAACTAGCGTTTTTCCTGTCAGTTGATATTCGTTTGCGAACCTTGATGTTTTGTTAGTATTGGAAATGTCATTAAAGGGGCGTTGAAGTGATATTAATCAATGATTCACTCTCCTTTCTCTCGCACAATCCCGCTATGTTTTCCCCTGTTCGGATGTCATGTGAGCCGCTCGTATCTCAACAAGCGTTACTATGTGCTGGCCCCCCTCTCCGCACTGCTTGGCTTGTTGATCCTGATCGTGACTATCATCATGGCCATTGCCAGCTATCTGCGGGATATCGACATGACGGTATCCGGCTTCGGTCACATGGCTTCCTCCGTTGAGGCGTCCTTGATCCACGAGATGGTGAAGGTCAATGAGCGGCAACTGGCAGTGCTGGAGGGCTCCCTAGACAAGGAGAAGATAGCCCGCGGCGAGCCGGCCGACTCTCCCATCTGGGCTATTGCCCATCAGATCAAGCCCGGCAACCACTATATCTACTTTTACAACCTGAAAGCGGATCGCATCGACAGTTACCCGGAGTGGCTCGCGCCCCCAGGTTATAAGGCAGCGCTGCGCCCCTGGTATCAGGTGACCGCCATGCCGGGCGACGAGCCCGTCTGGTTTGGCCCCTACCCTGAATACAATACTCAGGAGCTGATTCTCAGCCTGATCAAACGGGTGAGGGACGAGCAGGGGCAGTTGCTGGGTCTGCTGATGGTTGACATGTCATTCGACTCGCTGCAGCAGGCGCT
Source organism: Aeromonas sp. 604443 (assembly GCF_049170315.1). Classification (NCBI taxonomy): domain Bacteria; kingdom Pseudomonadati; phylum Pseudomonadota; class Gammaproteobacteria; order Aeromonadales; family Aeromonadaceae; genus Aeromonas; species Aeromonas sp. 604443. Next base: position 143,310 of record NZ_JAAKMI010000005.1, on the reverse strand, counting down.
GCAGCGCACGGTCGGTAGTAATCAGGCGGCACTCTATCTGACCTTGCGTGACACTGATCAGCTGGTAGTGGGCAGCAATATGGATCTGCTGGCGACCAACACCATCAAGCAGCATCAGAGTCAGCAGTGGCTCGGCCTGGATGTGCTGTGGCATGGGACTTATATCAAGCGTGAGCTGGCGGATATTGGTTGGGATCTCAACATCTATCTGCCGCCAGTACTGTTTCGTGACAGCCTCTACGATGCGTTGCAGATGGTGGTTTTTCCACTGCTCTCTCTGTTTGCCATCTGGTGTTGCAGCCTGAGTCTGCTGGTGCGGATCTTCCGCCAGGAGCAGGAGCTGGTGTCGGGCTCATTGACCGGCATCGTGCGCGATCTGGAGCGTTCAGCGCCTGTCAGTGAGCCCAAGACCTGGTTCGTGCGGCGTAGCCTGAACGAGATCGATCAGGTCAGGGCCAGTTTTCTCAAGGGGCAGGATGCGCTGTTGCGGGATCCCCTGACCGGTATCATGAACCGACGAGCCTTCGAGCAGCACAAGACGGCACTGGAGCAGAGGGGGGCGTGCTTCTGGCTGCTGCTGTTTGATGTCGATCACTTCAAGGGGATCAACGACAGCCAGGGCCATGCCTTCGGCGATCAGGTGCTGTGTCGGGTGGCCAACTGTCTTGCTGATGTGCTGGGGGTGAGTACGGTTTACCGGATAGGTGGGGATGAATTTGCCGCTCTGCTGCAACAGCCACAGGATGAGTTGGCGGAGAAACTCGGTTGTCTGCTTGAACTGGTGCGTCAGCAACAGTGGCGTGAACACCATGGGCCGATCACCCTGAGTGCCGGCGGCGCCTGCCATTCTCCTGCCGCCGGCCCTATCTTCGAGCGGGCTGATGCAGCCCTCTACCGCAGCAAGGAGGCTGGCCGTAACTGCTGGCACCTGGCTGAAGGGGTGGCAGGGGCCCTTGACTGACAGCTTTTGTCCCAGCGCGCTGACTATTCGACAGGACGCGGCTGCCAGGTTATCGGTCACTTTGTCGTGACTGTCTGGTTCAATGTTCATTTTCACGTTTTAATTCAATAGGTTGATTCTACTCTTCCTGTATTGGCTGTGACTGTACTGCCATCGACTGTCGCATCCCTGTTTTCTGCTGGCTGGCGAACCTGATAGCTCTTTGTATAGTGCTGCTGATTATTAATCAGGTTTGACAGGAGTATCCATGGATATGAGTACGCGTGGCATCGGTGCTCTGGCTCTGCTGGGGGCGTTATTGCTGGGCAGCACTGCGGCCCACGGTTCGGAAACTCTCAACACCATTCTCGGTGGCGGGGCGGGCGGGGTGGCGGGCACCATGATCGGCAAGGAGCTGGGTGGCGATACCGGTGCGCTGGTGGGGGCTGCGTTGGGCGGTGCTGCCGGTGGTGCGGCGACGGCCAACAAGGGCAACAAGAATGAAGCGGCCCTTGGCGGCGCGGTGGGGGCGCTGGGCGGTGCCGCCATCGGAAAGAGTGTCGGTGGTGATACCGGCCAGCTGATCGGCGCCGGGGTTGGTGGGGCGAGTGGCTCGGCCATCGGTGCCAAGACTGGCGATGGCCACCAGAGTCAGGATCGCTATTACGATGATGACGATGATCATCACCATCACAAGCACCACAAGAAGTACAAAAAGCATAAGAAGCACAGATGGCACGACGACAATTGATGCGTGTGCAGTGAGTGCGGAAGATGCAAAACGGGGCCTGTTGGTCCCGTTTTGCATGGTGTGGTCACTCGATTTTGCGGTTACTCGCTTGTGCGGTTACACCAGTCGGTGCTGACGGCGACCGGCGGCAAAGGCGTTGATGTTGTCGATCAGCTGATCGGCGAGACGCTGCATAGACTCCTCGCTGGCCCAGGCCACATGGGGGGTCAGAATGAAGTGAGGGTATTGCAGCGCCTTCATCAGGGGATGGTCGGGAGGCGGAGGTTCGACGCTCGCTACATCGAAACCGGCACCGCCGAGGCGGCCATTGGCCAGCGCTTGCAGCAGCGCCTCCTCATCCACCAGTCCGCCACGGCCGACGTTGATCAGCAGGGCTCCCGGTTTCATCAGATCCAGCTCCCGCTCGCCAATGAGGTTGCGGGTGTAGGGGGTGAGCGGGCAGTGCAGGCTGATGACGTCCGAGCTTTGCAGCAACTCGTCGAGGGGGAGGCGATCCTCGTCGTGGCTGGTGCCGACCTGGCTCTGGGCGTAACGCACTGTCATCCCCATCCCCTTGGCCCGCTCGCCGAGCGCCTGACCGAGCGTTCCTTTGCCGATGATGCCAAGCTGCTTGCCGTGCAGATCCATGATGTTGTGGTCGAAAAAGCAGAACTGGCCGCTCTGTTGCCAGCGCCCCTCCAGCAGCGACTGGCGCCAGCAGAAGAGGTTGCGCGACAGTGCCAGCATCAGCGCCATGGCGTGCTCCGGCACCGAGGGGCCCGAATAGTTGCGGATATTGCACACCCCGACGTTGGCGGCGTGGCACGCCTCCAGATCCACGTTGTCGCTGCCGGTGGCGGCGAGCGCTATGAGTTTGAGCTCCGGTAGCTGGGCCAGCTCGGCGGCGCCGATCCGTACTTTGTTGATGATGGCAATACTGGCATCTTTCAGCCGCTCGACTACCTGTTCCGGGGCCGTGCTGGGATAACTCTGCCAGTGGTGGGGGAAGTCGGGATGACGCAGGGTGATGCCCGCATCCAGGGTATCGCTGTCGAGAAATACGATTTGCTGCATGGTCCTTCCTGCCATTTTTCCGGTGTCGAGGGATCATGATGCCAAACAGGATACAGTCATTGCCAGCTCGCCGCTGTGTCATGGCTGGGCTTTATCCGGCAGATGTGAGCTTGCGCGCTTTATTGCGCCACGCTAGCGGCCGGTTTAGAGCCAGCCCAGATGGTTGAGCCAGCCCTGAATGCGGGTGGGGGTCTCCTCCAGCTCCATCAGGGCGTAGGGGCGATAGTTGAGCTTGTTGCTGCGCCGGCTCTCGCTTTTGCGGGCCTCGGCGGCCAGCAGTGGCCAGCGACCGCCATCCTCCTGATAGAGGTCCAGGGTGGGGATGGCCGCCTGAGCCACCTGTTTGGCCAGGGTCTGGTTGCTCTGCTGATTGGGGAAGAAGCCATCGAGCAGCACCAGCGCGTCGGGGGCGGGCAATTGTTCGCTGGCGATGAGATTGGCAGTCCAGGCGGCGCCGGTACCTTGCGCCAGGATCAGCTTGAAGCCCCCCTCCTGCAGCTTGGCATCGGCCAGCTTGCTGATCCGCTCGGCAAACTGCTTGCGAAACTCATCGCTGTTTTTCGCTTTTTTCTCGGCGGCTGGGTCCAGTTCGGTCTGCTGGGGGGAGGGCAGCAGCAGCAGGGTATCAAAGCCCAGTCGGCTGAGGGCGCGAGTCAGTTGCCAGAGTTGGCCGCTGCGCTGCCAGTCGGGCAGTAAAATGGCGAGCCCCAGATAGTTTTCACTGTCGTGTTTGGCGAACAGCACCGTCTGCTTGTCGATCTGGGTAGCATCGGGCAACCCTTTCCAGTCGCTGGCTTGCCAGTGGTCGAGGGGCATAGGTTCGGCAACGGGGGGGGCGACCTCGCTCGCCTCTGCCCCATGGCCAGCCAGCAAGGTCAATAACAGCAGTGATAAGGATAATCTGGCCATAGTGTGCTCCCCCGGTTATCTGGGTTAGCGGCGGCGGCGGGATTTTCTGAAGGCGGGCGGTGTGATGGCAACTCGGAGGCAATAAAAAAGCGAGCCGGTGGCTCGCTTTTTTGTAATCAATTCAAAGCGGTCAATTAGTTGACGCGACGCTTGAATTCGCCGGTGCGGGTATCGATTTCGATCTTGTCACCGATCTCTACGAAAGCGGCAACAGCCAGCTCGTAGGTAGTGCCTTTCAGACGGGCAGGCTTGGTCACTTTACCGGAGGTGTCGCCACGGGCAGCCGGCTCGGTGTACTCCACTTCACGCACGATGGTGGTCGGCAGTTCTACGGAGATGGCTTTCTCGTTGTAGAAAGTCACTTCGCAGATGTCTTCCATGCCGTCTACTAGGTAGTTCAGCACGTCACCCAGGTTGTCTTTCTCTACGTCGTACTGGTTGTACTCGGTGTCCATAAAGACATACAGGGGGTCGGAGAAGTAGGAGTAGGTGCACTCTTTACGTTCCAGCTGAACAACGTCCAGCTTGTCGTCGGCTTTGAAGACGGTCTCGGTGGCGCTGCCGTTCAGCAGGCCTTTCAGCTTCATTTTGACCACGGCGGAGTTACGGCCGGATTTGTTGAATTCAGCCTTCTGGACCACCATCGGCTCGGTGCCGATCATGACTACGTTACCAGCGCGGATTTCCTGAGCGGTTTTCATGTAAAAAATTCCTGTTCGTGAAACGGACGGATAAAAACTGCCAGATTATATACGGCTTTCCAGAAATTTCACCAACCTCGTGACGAGATCCCCATCCCGGAGCAGCTTCTGTGACCAGAGTCGCCCATGTTGCTGCCAAATCGCGCTGTATTGCGGCCATTGGGCCCAGAGTTCGCGGCAATCTTCACCACGGTTGAGAGCCAGATTGAAGCGGCGCAGCCATTGGGCGCAATCGGCAGGCAGATCAGCAAGATAGTGGTCGAGGAACTGCTCCAGCTTGACCAGATGGGCCTCCTCCTCCTGTTGGTAGATATGCCAGAGGAAAGGACGAGCCGCCCACTGGGCCCGCACGAAGGAGTCCTCCCCTCGCACCAGATTGAGATCGCAGCTCCACAGCAGTCGATCGTAACCAGCCTGATCGGTCATCGGCAGCAGCTTGATGCTGAGGTTGCCCGAGTGGAGCAGATCCCCCGCCTTGGCGGTGGTGATGGCATCTTCAAGGCTCGCGCCGCGCAGCACATCTTGCAGCGAGCGCCCCAGCGGCAGCAGCAGGGTGACGGGCGTGGCGCTCTGGCACCAGCTCTCGACCAGACTCTTCAGCGCATCGCTCTCGTAGGTAAAGAGGCTGACCCGCAGCTCGTGCTCTTGTCTGGGCGGCAAACCGAGGCTGGCCCAGTAGGCTGCCAGTCCCGCATCATCTTGCTGCCACTGCTCCCGTTCGGCGATGAGGTCGTGCTCGCATAAAAGGCCGCCGGTTTTAGCGGTAAAACCCGGGAAGAAGAAGTATTTGTTGAGGCTCTGGTTGCCAACCCGCTGGGGCGAGGCGAGGCCGTGGCAATCCTCGACCCAGCTCTCCGCCGAGAGGTACTCCAGATTGATCCAGCAGGGGGGCTTGGGTTGGCTCGCCATCAGTTCGGCCATTCGTTCAATGAAGGGGGCGGGCAGCTCGCAGGCAAAGGCCTCGATCACTACCCTGGCCGGGGTCATGTCGGTCGGCAGGGTATCATGCCAGTGCTGGATATAGATCCCATCGACCCACTGACCATCCTGCGCCGGGTCGAGCCCGGGGCAGATGCGGGCGAAACTTGCCAGATCGTCCACCCAAAGCCGCACCTGAACCTCATCGCCATGTGCCGCTATATTCCCCTCCCGCTTTAGCTGGCGGGCAAGTCGCCAGGTGACACCGATGTCGCCGAAGTTGTCGACGACGCAGCAGAAGATATCCCAGTCAAACGGGGGCAGGTGAGTGGTCATGGCTCGGGATCCCAGATGCAAAAAAACCGGTGCGCAGGGTAGCACACCGGTTGACTGGCTTCTAACCGTCAGCGCGTGACGGCGGTCTGTGGCAGGTTACTCCTTGCCGTAGACGTTGTTCTCTTGCTCGCGTACCCGGATAAAGGTGGTGCGCTTGGTGAGCTCTTTCAGCTGGCTGGCACCCACGTAGGTACAGGTGGAGCGAACGCCGCCCAGAATGTCGCGCACGGCGTTCTCGACCGGGCCGCGGTAGGGCAGCAGCACGGTTTTACCCTCGGAGGCGCGGTATTCGGCGACGCCGCCAGCGTGCTTGTCCATGGCGCTGGAGGAGCTCATGCCGTAGAACTTCATGAAAGGCTCACCGTCTACATCGACGATCTCGCCACCGCACTCCTCGTGGGCTGCCAGCATGCCGCCCAGCATCACGAAGTCGGCGCCGCCGCCGAAGGCTTTGGCGACGTCGCCCGGGCAGGTGCAGCCGCCGTCACCGACGATCTGGCCGCCGAGGCCGTGGGCCGCATCGGCACACTCGATGATGGCGGATAGCTGCGGATAGCCGACGCCGGTCTTGACTCGAGTGGTGCAGACCGAGCCCGGGCCGATGCCGACTTTGACGATGTCGGCGCCGGAGAGGATCAGCTCTTCGACCATCTCGCCAGTCACCACGTTGCCCGCCAGAATGACGTGGTTGGGGCAGGCTTCACGAATTTTGCGCACGAACTCGACGAAGTGTTCGGAGTAGCCGTTGGCCACGTCGACACAGATGAAGCGCAGCGCTTCGGACATGGCGAGGATCTGGCGGGTCTTGGCGAAATCTTCAGCCGAGGTGCCGGTGGAGACCATCACATGGCCCAGCAGCGCCGGGTCGGTCTCGTTGACGAAAGCTTGCCACTGCTCAAGGCTGTAGTGCTTGTGTACCGCGGTCATCATCTCGAAACCGGCCAGCGTGCGTGCCATGGCAAAGCTGCCGACGGTATCCATGTTGGCGGCGATAACGGGTACGCCTTGCCATTGGGTCTGAGTGTGTTTGAAGGTGAACTGACGGGTCAGGCTTACTTGGGAACGGCTCTTGAGAGTAGAGCGCTTGGGGCGGAACAGGACATCCTTGAAACCGAGCTTCAAGTCTTCTTCGATACGCATTACAAATTCCTTATTGAGCCTTGTTGAAAGTCACTTTTGCAGTGGCAAATTTTCGGCAGGCGCAAAAAAACCGGTGGTTTTCAGGCCCTCCGGTTTACAACAGTGTAGGCAAAAATCCCTTCAGAACAAGACTGATAATTCGCTCATTGTTGTGGTAGCCTTTGGCGTCACAACCTGAGGTTAACCACCAGTTTCATCCAGCACCGTTCGGTGCCTTGCTCTCCTGCGATATTCCCGCCCGCTTGGGCCGCCATTAGGCCACTCTTTGTCGTCTCTCTCCTGACCCGCCAGATATTATCCAAGTAGCTGAAATAAATCGGATTGACCCACAATGGGACTGTGGTAGATCTGGGCGCAGGATTGACAAGGCAGGGCAGTAAAATGGGCAAGATGATGGTGGGGATCACCCTGATGCTGGCACTGTGTGGCAGTGCGCTGGCAGAGACCCCGACCAGCTATGGCTGGATCGAGAAGGGACTTATTTTGCCCACCGGCGTGGCGGTGAAGATGAAACTCGACACCGGGGCGCTCACCTCTTCCCTCGATGCACGCTCTATCACCAGATTCAAACGGGATGGCAAGCCCTGGGTGCGCTTCATGTTGGTGGTGACCGATGCCGACAGCGGCAAACTGGTCAAGCAGCAGTTCGAACGGCGGGTCGAGCGCAGCGTGACGGTGCGTGGGGCGGGCGGCATGGAGCAGCGGCCAACGGTGACCATGTCCATCTGTCTGGGGGACAAGGTGTATGAGGAGTGGTTCACCCTGCGGGATCGCAGCAAGATGATCTATCCGGTGCTGCTGGGCCGACGTCTGCTGGCGGAGCTGGGCCCGGTGGACTCCAGTCGAACCTTTACCGTGCAGCCAGATTGTCATTGAAAGTAAAGAGCCCGCATCGCGGGCTCTTTACTTATCGCTTATCTTGCCGGCGGCAGCGGGAGCAGCACGCTCACCTCCAGCCCCCCTTTCGGCCGGTTGTGGACATCGAGGTCGGCGCCGTGCAACTGGGCGATGCGTGAGACGATGGCCATGCCGAGACCCACGCCATCCCCCTGCTGGGGATTGACCCGAAAGAAGCGTTCATACAACCGGGGCAAGGCGCTGGCGGGAATGCCGGGGCCATTGTCGCTCACATCCACCCTCACCCGATTGCCCTCTCGCTGAACCCGCACCCTGATCTCGCCCTCCGGCTGGGTGTAGCGCAGCGCATTGTCGATCAGGTTGCTAAACAGCAGTTCGAGCAGGGTGGCCTGCCCCATCACCAGCTGCGGCACTTCACACTCCAGCGACAGCTGCTGATCCTTCTTGAGCGCGATGGGGGCCAGGGTCGCCAGGGTGCCTTGCAGCAGGTGGCCCACCTCCAGCTCGGTCAATACCAGCCCCTGTTGGTTGTCGATACGAGCCTGGGTCAGCAGTTGGCGGATCAGCCGATCGCTGCGGTCTAGGGCTTGCAGCATCTTGTGCAGGGATTGCTGGCGGCTCACTTCATCTTCGGCAGCCAGGGCATTTTCACTGTGGATCCGCAGCACCGCCAGCGGGGTGCGCAGCTCGTGGGCCGCCTCGTTGGTAAACTGTTTCTCCCGCTCTATGGTCTCCGCCAGCGCCTGCATCAGCCGGTTGATCTCGTTGGTGAGGGGGGTCAGCTCCTGAGCGCTTATCTTGAGGCTGAGCGGGCTCAGGTTGGCGGGGTGACGTTCACTGATGGCCTGGGCCAGCTGACGCAGGGGGGCCAGCCCGCGGGTGATGAGCCACCAGAGCAGGGCCAGCAGGAAGGGCAGGGTGATCAGCAGCGGCAGCATGGTGAGGGTGGCCATCTTGCTGGCCAGTTCGCTGCGCTCGTCGTCCCGCTCGGCCACCACCAGCCAGGTCTGCTCCTGCTGGTTGTAGAGAGTGAAGGTGCGCCACTGGTGATTATCTTTTTCGACCGTGTCGAAGCCGATGGCCAGGGTGACCAGCGGCTGATCCGGGGCGCTGGGGGCGCGCAGCAGCAAGCCGCCCTTTTCATCGAGCAGCTGGAAGTAGAGATTGCGTTCGAACTCGTGGCCGTAGGGGGTGATCTCCCGATCTTCGCCGGTCAGGTTGAGGCTGGGATCTTTTTGCCACTCATCGGGGTTCTGCGCCTCCCACTCCTGATAGACGGTGCCGTTGGCGGGCAGTTGCCCCTGCTGGGCCATGTAGCGAGCAAGCAGCTGATTGGTGATGCGGGCCGACTGGGCGAGGCGGGCATCAAACAGCTCCTCCATTTCGTGGCTCGCCTCCATGTAGCCGATAAAGGCGCTGATGGTAAGACTCAGGCTCACCAGCGTCAGGATACCGGTGAGCAGAAAGCGGCGAATGGAGCGGGGACGTTTCATCGTGCGGGTGTCCGGCTTGGCTGTTCGAGCTGGGGAATGATGTAGCCGACCCCGCGAATATTGCGGATGAGGTCGCTGTAGAACTTCTTGCGCAGATGGTGGATATGCACCTCTACCGCGTTGCTCTCGGCCCCTTCATCCCAGCCGTAGAGGCTCTGTTGCAGCTGATCCTTGCTCAGCACCCGGCCGCTCTGGCTGATCAGCTCCTGCAGCAACTTGTATTCATGGGGGGTGAGTTTGACCGCTTCCCCCTGATAGGTGACCTGCTGGGATTCGGGATAGATGAGGATGTCGCCATACTCCAGTACCGCCTGAGCCTGCCCCTTGCTGCGACGAACCAGGGCGCGCAGGCGGGCGTTGAGCTCCTGCAGGGCGAAGGGCTTGACCATGTAGTCGTCGGAGCCGGCATCAAGGCCGACCACCCGATCGTCCAGCGCATCGCGGGCGGTGAGGATCAGCACCGGCAACTGGTGGCCTTCACGCCGCAACTTGCGCAGCAGGCTGAGGCCATCGATGTCGGGCAGGTTGAGATCGAGGATCAGGGCGGCGAACTCGTCGCTCTTGAGGGCTGCCAGAGCGGGCAACCCCTGTTGCAGCCAGTCCACCGTGTAGCCGCTATGGCGCAGTGCATCCTGCATACCATCCCCCAGCATCACATCATCTTCCACCAGCAGGATCCGCATTCTTTTCTCCCTGTTTGTTGGGTGTGGCGATCTGGCTCAGCGCCAGGGCGTGCCGTGGCATAAACAACCCTGCCCACCAGTATGCAAGCTGGTGGGCAGAGTTTAAATAGTTCTTTGATCCATCAGGGTTTTATAGCTTGGCCAGCCGATCGCGGATCTCCATTCTGCGCCCTTCGTCGGCCACTTCGCGACCCGGGCGGGCCGGGGCTGCCAGCGCCTTGTCGAGGTAGGTTTTGGCCTCGGCCTTGCGACCCTGATCCAGCAGGAAGTCACCGTAGAAAAAGTTGGGGTCGATGCCATCCGGATTGATGGCCAGCGCCTGCTTGAGCAGCTGTTCTGCCTTTTCGTCATCGCCAAAGCCGACCGGCCAGCCGGGCACCTGATAGTAGAGGGAGCCCAGACTGGTGTAGGCAGAGCCATCCAGCGCCTTGGGATCCTGCTTGAGCGCCAGCTCCAGCTTGGCCTTGGCCTCTTTCACCAGACCCAGTGCCCCCAGCCCCCCTTTGGCCCCCGCCCAGGTGCTCTTGACGATGGCAGACCAGATCAGCAGGTCGGCGCGAAAAGGCTCCTTGGCGCTGGCCGCTTCGGCCTGGGTGCTCAGGGTTTCGAGGCAGCTCTCTTTCGCCTTGCCGCTCTGTTGATACTGGCAGACGGCCCACTGTTGCTGGATGGGGATGAGGGCATCATCCGCGGCCATGACTGAGGTGGATCCCAGCAGGATGGCGATGGCACAAGAGGTCACTGATTGACGGAAAAAGTTCATATTAATGCTCCTTCTTGGTCGGGATCGGGCGGGACAAGTCTGGTTGTGGCGCACTGTTGGCGCCGGCATCAGTCGTCCCTGGCTGAAGATGACGGGCATAACGTTTGATGATCGGCAGCTGTCTGGCCAGCGCCTTGTCGACGATGCCGGGCAGCAGGGCATTGAGCCGCACGAACAGTTTTTCCGGCCAGCCGAGCCAGCTGCGGCGGGTTTCGTTGCACAGGGCGATGACCGCCTCTTCGGCCACCTCCTGCGGGCTGTCGGTCTGAGTGCCGAGCGCCGCATTCATCTCGTAAGCGGCCTCGGAGTTGAGCTTGGTGCGGGTGGCGCGGGGGGCAAAGTGCAGCACCTTGATACCACTCCCCTCCAGCTCCCGTCCCAGCGCTTCGCTAAAGCCGCGCAGGGCAAATTTGCTGGCGCAGTAGACGCTGTAACCGGGGTAGCCGATGCTGCCCAGGCTCGAGCCCATGTTCATGATGATCCCCGGCTTGCGCATGGTTGGCAGCAGGGCACGGGTGAGCTGGATGGGCGCCTCGATATTGAGCAGCAGCTGGCGCTCCACCTGCTCGAAGCTCTGATCTTCCAGCCAGGCAAACTGGTTGCAGCCAGCGTTGTTGATCAGGATGTCGATCCCGTCCTCCAGCGCAGGGTGTTGCAACAGCTTGGCCCGCTCCTGCGCAGAGCCGAGGTCGGCGAGCACCACCTGATGGCGCTCGGGGTGGGGCAGTGACTTGCACAGCCGCTCCAGTGCCGGCCCGCGACGACCGTGCAGCAGCAGGTGTGCCCCTTGGGCGGCCAGCTCCTGCGCCAGCTCCTCACCTATGCCACCGCTGGCGCCGGTGAGCAGCACGAGTTTCCCTTCAAGGTTCATGGTGTGGGTTCCCTTTTTGCTGTCTGCTGATCCGCTGCCAACTTACGGTGTGGCGGTGAGGTTGTAGAGCATCTCGCCATAGAGGCGGTAGACCACCTTGGCCCCGTGGATGATGGCCGCCTGATCTGCCGGGCTATCGACCTTATCCATCAAGGATTCAAAGAACTTGAGGTGCTCCTGATCCAGGGCGCCGTGGGAACTCAGGTAGCTCATCGCCTGGGGTGGCAGGCCGAGACCCTTTTTCAGCTGGTCGGCGACGGTGAGGGCGATGGCGACGCTGGTGCCTTCCAGCACCTGTACCATGCCGAAGAAGCCCATGGGGTTGCCGCGCTGGATCTGGTCGTAGAGGAAAGCGACCATCAGCTCGATGGGCAGCCCGGGCTGGCCGTGGCGCACCGCCTCGGCATCACCGCCACAGGCGCGGATATCGTTGAGGATCCACTCCTGATGGCCATACTCCTCGTCGATGTATTCGGCAATGGCGCCGCGCACCCACTCGTACTCCTGACCCAGCTTGCCGCCGGTTGCCATCAGGAGTGGAACTGTGTGGCGCACGTGGTAGTAGGCCTGCGCCAGAAAGGCGAGATAGGTGTCACGGCTGATATCGCCACGGCGACAGGCTTCGATAATGGGGGCGTTGAACAGATGCTCACGCTCACTGGCAGTGGCTTGTTGCAGAGTCTGGTAGAAGCTCATGACGATTCTCCTGTAAGGCATTGGCTGATTTGCCGGGAAAAGTGTTGGTAAATCTCGTTGCGACGGGGGCGCCCGTTGGCGGTCAGCAGCCCGGGATGTTGATCCAGCGCCACCGGCAACCAGTGGTGCAGCCGGGCATAATCGGGCAGCCGCTGGTTCAGGCCTGCGATCTGGCGGGGCAGATCCGCCTCTTTGCCCGGCAGGGGCTGGATCAGCGCCACGTTGGCAGGCTGACCATCGCCAAAGACCACGATGCGGGCGATGGCGGGGCAGAGCTGGGCCTCGGCTTCCACCCACTCTGGCGAGAAGTTGCGGCCAAAGGCGGTGATCTGGACATTCTTCTTGCGCCCGGTGATATGGAGGTAGCCCTCATCATCAAGATGACCCAAATCGCCTGTGGCGATCTGCATGGCAGAAGGTTCGCCGGTGGCGATCTGTTTGGGAGTTGGTTCGTTGCTGCCGAGATAGCCCAGCATGGCACTGCCGCTCACCATAATTTCGCCGTCGCTGGCGATGGTGACCTGACAGTGGGGCAGGGGGCGGCCGACGCTGCCTGGCTTGTCAGCATCCGTGCTGTTGAGTGCCACCACGGAGCCACACTCCGAGAGGCCATACCCCTCATATACCGGCAGGCCGAGCTGGCGGGCGTGTTTGATCAGGTCGGGGGCCACCTTGCCGCCACCGACGGCAATAAAGCGCAGGCTCTTGAGCTGTTGGGCCAGCGTCGGGGTGTTGGTGCAGAGCGCCAGCAGCAGGCGCAGCAGTTCGGGCACCAGCACCAGACTATGGGTCGACCAGCGCAGCAGCGCTTCCCCCAGCGTGGCTGGATTGAGCGAACTGGAGCCGGTGAAACCGAGCTCCCCGAGAGATGGAATGCGGCTGCAGGCGCCGGTCAGCAGCGGCACATAGAGGCCGGTGAGGTTCTCAAGCAGGGTCGCCAGCGGCAGCAGGGTCAGGTGTTTTTCCACCTTGGCTGGTGCGACCCGCTCGGCCAGCGCATGGCTCACCGCCATCATTTGGCTCAGTGACAGGCAGACGCCCTTGGGCTGGCCCGTGGTGCCGGAGGTGTAGGTGATCTTGGCGGTACCCTTGGGCAGCGCCGGTCGATTGGCTGGTGCGTGGCGCCAGAGCGGCAGCTCGCCGGTGATCAGCGAGAGCGGCTCGGCGGCATGCCACCCCTGATGATATGGGCCGACCAGCGCATCGGCACCGCTGCTCTCCAGCAACCAGGCCTGCTGGGCCTGACTGAAGAAGTGGGGCACCGGGATCACCACGATACCGGCGCGGGTGCAGGCGAGATCCAGCAGCGCCCAGGGCAGGCCGTTGTCCAGTTGCAGCGCCAGACGGCTGATGTCGAGCTGTTGCAGCTGGCTGGCCAGACGCTGGATCTGTTGCCACAGGGTCTGGTAATCGAGACGCTGCTGGCTGCTCAGCAGCGCTGGGGATTGCGGATCCTCGTGGGCATGTTTGGCGATGGCGTCGAACAGGCTCATTGGGCGCACCTTTTTTGATGGGTCTGGTTATCACTGCTCTCGCTGGTCTCGTCAAACAGGGTTGGCATGGGGGCTAGCAGATTGAGCAGCAGACTGCGCTGGGCGAGCACCTCGCGCCCCTGATTGATGTCACCCACCATCACCTTGGGTTGGCAGCGGTAGTACTCACCCCAGGCGTCGGCGTCGGCTCCCACCTGATGGGCCTGTGCAGGGGCCAGCTCCACCGGGTTGAGTTGCAGGCGGGCAAAGCTGTTGCGCAGCTTGGCAGTGCCGGTAAAGACCACGTAGTCGAGGGCGTTTTCACACAGCAGACGACACAGGGCCGCGAACATCAGGCGGGCATTGCCCGGTTCGCTGCAGGCCAGATTGCCCACTTCGATAATGCGGTTGCGTGCCGGATAGACTCCTAGGCGGGTGTTGATGGCGGCCTCGATGGGTTGCTCCAGATACTGCTCCAGATAGAGAGGCCCCTCACTGGCATGATTGAGACCACAGGCACCGACCAGCGTCCCATCCGCCCGATATAGCCCCAGCAGACAGGGGAGAAAATGGGGGATGCGGGCGTTGAACTCGAGGGTGTAGGCGGCCTGGATATAGGTTTGCAGCGCCATGACCTGCTGCGGGGACTTGGCTAGCTGCAATCGGTAGGGGGCCTGGATCTCGATGGTCATGGGTGACTCCTTCTCTTGCGATGGTTTGAGAGTAAAAGGGCAAACTTAAGAAACCCTTAAGGAGCAAAAAAAGTTGTCAGCGAGGCAGCCTGCAGGCAATCTGCGCCGCTGTTATCCAACAGGAATCCCCCAAGAGGAATCGCCATGTCATCCACCGTCAGCTGCCCCCTGTGTGCCAGCCATCGCAGTTATCCCCTGCCGGTGGCGGGCAAACGCTATCATCGCTGCCTCGCGTGCGAGCTGGTCTGGCTGGATCAGGCGGATCATCTGGATGAGGTGGCGGAGAAGGCGGTCTATGACGGTCACGACAATCGGGTAGATGATCCCCGTTATCGCACTTTTTTGATGCGGGCTTTTGGCGAAGTGCTGGCGCGGGTGCCGCTACCTGCCAGTGGTCTCGATTTTGGCTGCGGTCCCGGCCCTGCGCTGGTGGCGATGGGACGCGAGGCGGGTTACCAGATGGCGGGGTATGACAAGTTCTACGCCGATTTTCCAGAGTTGCTGACGCGTCAGTATGACTTCATCACCAGTACCGAGGTGATCGAGCATATCGCCGAGCCGCGCACGGTGCTGGCGCAGTTGTGGGATTGCCTCAAGCCCGGTGGCCTGCTGGTGTTGCAGACCCAGCGGGTGCTCGGTGACGAGCGGTTTAAAAACTGGCGCTATCGCCACGACCCGACCCACATCGTCTTCTTTGCCGAGGCATCGTTTCAGGTGTTGGCCGCCAGCTGGCAGGCCGAACTTAGCTTCCCCCACGCCGATGTGGCGGTATTGCAAAAAGGCACGCCCTGAGGCGTGCCTTCGTCTGTTACTCGTCGGGTTCTTGCTCGGCGCTATTCCTTGTAGCCCTTGTCCTGCCACTGGTAGTACATCAGGGCAGATTTGACGCCGATTGACTTGAACGGCTCCGGCGGCAGCCACATCGGCAGACTCTGCTCGGCATGGTTGAACCAGGGGTGCTCCTTGCCTTGGTAGAGGCTGGCCACGATGTCGCCAAACAGGAAGGAGAGGTTGATGCCGTGGCCGTTGTAGCCGAGGGCGTAGTAGATGTTCTTGTGATCCCCCATTACCCCCACCGCTTCGGTGCTGTCGCCGGTCATGCCGAGCACCCCGTCCCACACCTGCTCAAACTTGATCCCCCTGAGGGCCGGATAGAGGGTCACCAGCTCGCTCATCATCATCTCGCTGACCCGATTGAGGTCGCCCTTGTAGTTGAGGCCGTCGTTGAAGACGTACTCGGCATTGCCGCCACCGATGACGATGCGGTTATCCGGGGTCAATACCAGATGGAACAGGATGTTGCGGGTGTCGTAGTAGGGCACCCGACTCTGCCACTGGATGGCGGCCAGCTGTTTTTTGGTAAGCGGCTCGGTGACTGCGCTCTGGGCGTGCACCGGAAAGACCCGGCCGCTGAAGTAGCCAAGTTTTGAGGTATAGCCGTTGGTCGCCAGCACTATGCTGTCGGCGGTCACCTTGTACTTGTCGGCCACATTTAGCTCGATCTGCTTGCCCTCCTTGATCCCCATTACCGGGCTCTGTTCGTAGATGGTAACGCCCGCCTGCTCCACCGCCTTGCGCAGGGCATTGACCAGTTTCATGGCGTGTACCTGACCGCCATTGGGGTCATATACCGCCCCCACGTAGCGATCGGTGCCGAGTTTTTCCTCTGTGGTATCGGCGTTCCAGTACTGGAGCGGGATGCCGAGGCGATTGGCGGTTTTCACATAGTCGCGGTACTCGGGGATATCCTCCTCATCGAGGATCGCCTCCACATAGCCATCGAGCTTGAGGTCGGCCTCGACGCCGGTTGAGGTGACCAGCGCCTGCAGCTTGCGCATGCTGGCGACGGTGAGATCGTAGTGGCGCTTGCTCGCTTCCCCCTCTTCGTAGAGGTCCATCACCTCGGAGCCCGGCAACACCATGCCGCCGTTGCGGCCCGAGGCGCCGCTGCCCACCTGCTTGGCCTCGAAGATGGCGATCTTGAGCGACGGATTGGCCTTGGCCAGATGCCAGGCGCTGGAGAGGCCGCTGTAGCCGCCACCTATGATGGCGATATCGACCTTCAGGTCTTGCGCCAGCGGGGCACTCTCCTCTGCCGGTTGCTCCTTGAACCAGTAGCTGGTGTTGGGCTCAAAGTCGCTCATCTTGGGGCCGCAGGCGGCGAGGAAGAAACAGCTGATGCACATGGTCAACGCTCGTTGGCAAAGGGTGGTCGGATTCATCTTCTACTCCGGTTGCAGATACAAAATATCAAATCAGTTCATCGGGTTGGGCTGTGTTGACCCGGCGACCTATGTCTCTCAGCCGGGCCAGCTGATCGGCAAGGCCGGGCCCCTCATCCAGGCTGGTGACAAAGTTCCAGAGGTAGGTCATCACAGCATAGACATGGCCTGCCGAGACCTGGGGCTGGGCCATCAGCATGGTGATGGCCAGCAGGAACAGCAGGGAGGCGCTGATGCCGACCGCCAGAAAGGCGAGTGCCTCCCGATCCGAAATCCGGATGCGGATCCAGGCCAGCGCGCGGTAGTGGCGGGCGAGGCTGGCTGATTGGGCATGGGTGACCAGTTTGACCTCGTGTTCCAGCCGATCGTTGAGCCGCTCGTGCAGCAGCTGGTTCTTGCGCGAAAAGCCGGGCAGCAGCAGGCCGAACAGCAGCAATACCCCCATGCAAGCGATGCCGACCCAGAACTCGATCACCATCAGCATCACGGCCGCCCCGACGATGGAGATCAGGCTGGTGGCCAGGATCGGGATATGTTTCTCGAAGAAGTCGACAAACTCCCGCGCCAGGGTGACCCTCGCCACTATGGTGGATTGCCCCTCCTGCTGCTGGCGCTGGGTCAGGATCACCGGCACCGCCAGTGCCGCATAGATATGGGTAAAGGTGCGGGTATCGACCGCCCGGCGCAGGGCGCCGATGAGCCAGAACAGCAGCACGATCAGGGCGTAGCTCGAGGCCTGCAGCCACTGGCCCTTGACGATGGCGTCGATGGCAAAGCCGGCGAATAGGGGATAGACCACCAGCAGGATGTTTTCGAGGGCCACCAGCGAGAAGGTGCCCGCTAGCTTGAGGGGATTGGCCCGCGCAATCGCCCCCAGCGAACGACCGGCCGAGTGTGGCAACGGCGTGGCCTGCTCGTCGCAACTGGCTGCCGAAGTGGTTGGTGTTGTCATGGGTTATCTCCTAAGATGTCGGAAACGCTAAGTTTGAGCGAGTGCTCAAAGTTTGTTTGAGCGACTGCTCAAAGTCAAGCAGATCGATTGATATTGCAGGAGGTCAGATGGCACGCCCATCAGCAGAACAGCGCAAAGAGATGATCATCGAGGCCGTACTGGCCCTGTTTCGAGAGAAGGGGATGGCGGCATCGTCAACCCGTGATATTGCCGAGCGCACCGGTCTGGCGCGCAGCCACGTCTACCACTACTTCAAGGATTGGAAGGAGCTCTGCCTCTGCGCCGTGGAGCGCTTCACCAGTCAGGAGATCGCCGAGCAGCGGGAGTGGCTGTTGCCGCTGCCGGCCCGCGAAGCGTTGCCGCTCTTTGTGCGGGACAACCTGCCGACCAGTCAGGATGCCTCCTGGGCCATCTATCTGGATGCCTGGAACGAGTCACTGCGCGACCCGGTATTTGCCGAGAGCTACCGCAAAATCATTCTGGCGTGGCGCGAGGTGCTGGAGCAGATCCTGCAAAAGGGGATCGACAGCGGCGAGTTTGTGGCGGGCGATGCCCGGCGACTGGCGCGTCAGATCACCTCGCTCATCAACGGCTATGCCGATGACCTTATTCTGGAGCCGACCCCCGAGACGGTAGAGGCCACTTATCAAGAGATCATGCTGGTGGTCAATCAGCTGGTCTTGCCCCCGGCCCACTCATAGCGGCGCAGGCAAAAAAAGGGTGGGGAGGCATGCCAGCGTGGTGTCTCCCACGGTTTTGTTGGCCATCCGCCGGGCGCGCGATGGTCAGATACCAGGGAGCGGTTGTTGATGTCGATTACCCATTTGTCACTGCAAGATGCCCGTCATCTGCAACTGGCGGCGCAAGGGCTGCTCGCCCCCCGTCGCAGCAAGGCGACTCCGGCCGATCTGCTGGCCACCATTCGCCGCATGGCGCTGCTGCAGATCGATACTATTTCGGTGGTGGCCCGTAGCCCCTATCTGGTGCTGTTCAGCCGGCTTGGCCAGTATGAACCGCGTTGGTTGGAGCAGCTGTTGGCCGACGGCGAGATCTTCGAATATTGGGCCCACGAGGCCTGCTTTGTGCCCCGCGAGGATTATCGGCTGTTGCGCCACCGGATGCTCGACCCCGTCGCCATGGGCTGGAAGTTTTCGGCCAACTGGCTCACCACCCATCAGCAGGAGATCGACCGGCTTATCGAGCGCATTCGTCAGCATGGTCCGGTGCGGGCGGCCGACTTTGAGCGCACAACCGGCAAGGGGAATGGCTGGTGGGACTGGAAGCCGGAGAAGCGCCATCTGGAGGTATTGTTTACCACCGGTCAGCTGATGGTGCGGGAGCGACGCAACTTTCAGCGTGTCTATGACCTGGCCGAACGGGTCATCCCCGAGTGGCGTGACGAGCGGGATCTGCCGAGCGTTGAGCAGGCGCAGCGGGATATGGTGCGCGCCAGCTGCCGGGCGCTGGGGCTGGTCAAAACTGGCTGGGTTGCGGACTACTACCGGCTGCGGCGCGGCAAATATGACGCCTTGCTCCATCAACTGGCGGACGAGGGTGAACTGTTGCCGGTACGAGTGGAGGGGGGGCAGCACGGCGCCTTTGTGCACGCCTCGCTGGCCGATGAGCTGGCAAGGGCACAGGCGGGCACCCTCAAGGCAACCCATACCACCGCCTTGTCGCCGTTTGACCCGCTGGTGTGGGATCGCAAGCGAGCCAAGGATCTGTTCAACTTCGACTATCGCATCGAGTGTTATACCCCGGCCCCCAAGCGCCAATACGGTTACTTCGTGTTGCCCTTGCTCCATCGTGGCAAGCTGGTGGGCAGGATGGATGCCAAGGCCCATCGCCAGCAGGGGATCTTCGAGATCAAGAGCCTCTATCTGGAAGCTGGTGTGAGAGTGACCCGCACGCTTGCACAGGATCTGGCGAAAGCCCTGCAAAAGTTGGCTGATTGGCACCAGACACCGCAGCTTCGTTATGGTGCCATTCCGGCCAATTTGCTGGCGTTGTGGCATGAAAGCGCCCCTGCAAAGTGAGCAAAATCCCTTCTGGGCTAAGCTGCAAGAGGGATCAACAGTCCGGGAGCGGGAGATGAAACGAGTGGCAACATGGTGGGCGGGATTGGCGATGGCCATCTTGTCCCCCGCGCTATGGGGGCAAGAGCCGCCAGTGAAGATCTGTCTGGGGGAGGGCAACGAGTGGGCCCCCTTTACCTACTGGGAGCGCAAGGACGGTGTGCCCGATACCAGCCGCCTGACCGGTTCGGCGACGACGCTGGTGCTCGATGCATTGCAACAGAGCGGGCTCTCGCACCAGATCCGCTATCTGCCCTGGGCGCGGGTGCAGCAGGAGCTGGCGGATTATCGCCAGAATGGTCTGTGCGAGCTGACCTGGGATGCCAGCTACAAGCCGGAGCGGGCCGAGTTTGCCTTCTACAGCGTTCCCCTCTACTACACCCACCTCGGTTTCTTCTATCTCAAGCGCCGCTACCCCGAACCGCCGGATCTGCAGACGGTCAATCGTTCCCGGGTGTGCGGGGTGATTGGCTACAACTACACCCCCTACGGGCTTGCGCAGGAGCCACGCCGGGTCAAACAGTTGCAGCAGGCGCTCGACATGCTGGAGCGGGATCGCTGCGACTTTCTGCCAAGCGAAATCGAACCTCTGGTGGCAGGCATCAGCCTTGGCATTTACCGCAGCGAGAGCGGGTTGCTCAATCTCGCCCTGCCCAGCCGCAAGGGATTCTATCTGCTAGTGAGCAAGGGCTCCCCCCGCGGTCACCAGCTGGTGAACATCCTCAATCAGTCGCTGGTGGCATTTCAGGAAGGGGGGCATACGGATGAGGTGATGCGCCGCTTCTTGCCACCAATGGAGTAATAGCGAAGGGGGGCTGTCATTCAGGAGGAGCAGATAAACAGAGGGCCAGCCGGTACAAACCGGCTGGCCCTTTTTACGTGAGAGGCTGTCAGGCCGCCAGACGGGTCAGTACCTTCACCAGCAGCTCGATGCGCGGGGCTATGCTGGCCAGATCCAGATACTCCTCGTCACTGTGGAAACCGGCACCGATAGGGCCCAGACCATCCAGAGTGGGGATGCCGAGGGCTGCGGTCAGGTTGGCATCGGAGCCGCCACCCACCTCTTGCCAGCTGATCGGCAGCCCCAGTTCGGCGCCACACTCCTCCACCAGCTGCATCAGTGCCTGGGTGCCCTCTGACGGCACCATGGCCGGTTTGTGGGCCTCGCGGGTCAGCTGGATGGTGACGCCGTCCAGATGGGGACGCTCGGCCAGGGTCAGCAGATGATCGTCGATCTGGTGGTACTCCTGATTGTCCCAGAAACGGACGTCTACCACGGCGCTGGCATGGGCCGGCACTATGTTGGCGCCGTTGCCCCCCTCGACGATGCCGATGTTGAGGGTGGTGCCGCTCTCGAAGTTGGTCAGTGCATTGATGGCGAGGATCCAGTGACCCAGCTCGGTGATGGCGCTGCGCCCCTTCTGCGGCTCGTTGCCCGCGTGGGCCGCCTTGCCGGTGAAGTCGATGCGATAACGGGCCATCCCTTTGCGCGCCTTGACCAGCGAGCCATCGGCGCGGGCCGCTTCGGCCACCAGCACCTGCTTTGCCTGTTTGGCCACCGTTGCCAGCCAGTCGCTGGAGTGGAGGGAGCCAATCTCCTCATCCGGGTTCATGCAGACGCAGATGCTCAGGCGATCGCGCACCTCGCGGGGCAGTTCACGCAGGGCATAGACGATGTTGAGCAGGCCGGATTTCATGTCGGAGACACCGGGGCCGTAAGCGCGCTCACCATCGATGCTCATCGGGCGGGCAGCGGCGGTACCGAGGGGGAAGACGGTATCCATATGGCCGATCAGCATTACATCGATCTGCGCCGCATCAGGCTGGTTGCGGATCTCCAGTCCCACCCCGGCTGCGCCACAGTCGACCCGCTTGATCTGCCAGCCGCCCATCGCCTCATATTTGGCAGCCATCAGGTCGGCCACTGCCGCAATGCCCGGCTGGTGCAGGGATCCGCAATCCAGATTGATCAGCGGGGCCAGTTCGGTCAGGTATTGATCCAGAGAAAAAGTCATTGCTTGCTCCACTATCAGGTTCGGGTCAGAGAAGGATGTTCATCACCAGCATGGCGCCGAAGGCGTTGAGTACCGAGATGGCGACCATGATGGGGATGTAACGCCCTTCGGTACCGATGCAGCCGAGGATGCGGCCCATGTACTGCACCTGGGAGCCCATCAGGTAGATGGCTGGCGCCAGAATGGCGATGTGGGTGCCGTTGAGGATCCCCTGATCGAACAGGGTGATGACCACACCGACTGCACCGCCCATCGACATCCAGGCGCCGATCAGCACGGCTGCCGCCTCACCGGGCAACCCGAAGATGGCCATGACGGGGGAGAAAATGGCGCCCATGGCATCCAGCGCGCCGGTGATCTGCAGCGCCTTGATGATGACGAAGGCCATCAGTACGTTGGGAACGGTGGAGGTGGTGGCGATGACCCAGCCCTTCTTGGCCCCTTCGACGAAGATATCGGTGACGATGGGTTTCTTGATGTTGGCCTGGCTCATTTGGCTTGCTCCTGAGTGTTGAGGGTCTGCTGGGTGTTGTTATCGGTCTGCTTGCCTTCGCTCATATTGAGGTAGACCCGAAACAGGTTGGCCCCGACAAATTTGAAGGCGAACATCACGATGACAGCCAGACCGATGGAGGAGCTGACCGCCGGGCTGCCATCTGCCAGTGTCAGGGTGAACAGCACGGCGCCGGAGGAGAAGAAGTTGACGATGGTGGCACCAGCGGAGAACTGGAACATGGTGAACACGTCGGTTTCACGCTTGGTGATGAGCCCTTCATCCTTGAGCTGACGGGTCATGGCGGCGCCGGCATCGGTACTCTGCAGGGAGGCGATAAGTGCGAGGCCGGTATTGCCCGGGATCCCCATCAGCGGGCGCAGCAGCGGGGTCAGCAACTTGCGGGCCGCTTCCAGCGCGCCGTAGTGCTCCAGCACATTGATCATACCGAGAGCAAACATCACGGTGGGGATCAGGGTCAGGGCGAACAGAAAGCCGTCTCTCGCCCCGTTGCCCCCCTTGCCGCGCATGTCGGTCATGGCGGTCTTGATGCCGTCACCATTCTCGCTGACGCTCTGGACCATGGTGCCGAACGAGCCGTTCAGCGTGGTGAAATCGAATACCCCGTACCACTCGCCGGATTGCAACAGTCCGGAGAAGAAGACCACGGCGAAGGCCAGTGCCAGGTAACTGCCTATGCTCACCGAGCGTGTTTTGTCTGTCATTAGCTAGCTCCATATGAATAATTATTTAATCTGAATAATTATAATTGATATGGATGTCACTAAATTGATGGTGGTCAAAATGGTTTGCTACAAATGACGAATGTATTGGTGTTATGTGACTGTGATCGCCATATGATTGGACGATAATCTGGTTTTTATCGAATTGTTTGAGTGAATAAAAAGCAGGGGCGGGATAGCGGGGCAAAAAAAACCGGGCACAAGGCCCGGTTTGGTCAATCAGTCAGATGTGATTACTGGAGTACCAGCACCATCAGCAAGCCGACGCTAATGGCAGATACCAGGAAGGCAAAGCCATAGAACACATAGTGGTGCAGCTTGGTGGTGTGGATCCCCAGATCGTGCAGACCGTGGTAGATACGGTGCATGCCGTGCCAGACTGGCAGAGCGATGATCACCAGCAGGATGCAGGCACCCCACCAGGAGCTGGCGAACGCGTGCACGCGGTCATAGCTCATGGTTTCCACGTCCATGATGCCCATGGGCACCAGCAGACCGGTGATGAGGACAATGACCGGCAGCAGCATGGCAACGACCATGCCACCCGCACCAAACAGACCCCAGTAAATTGGTTCGTCAGAACGTCTCATTGTTTTCTCCTCAGGCCACGATGATCAGGACAAGCAGGGACACCACCGCCAGCGCCACATACTGGGCGAGAACGATCGGCTTCTCCGGTACCAGGTCTTCACCACGGAAGATACGCATGGCTTTCGGCGCCAGGGCGAACCAGGTTTTGGCATGGAACAGGCACGCCGCCAGAGCGACGACATGGAACAGGATGGCGATCGGGCTTTGCAGGGATTCCAGCCAGCCGTTGAACGCTTCCTGACCCTGAACCAGGCGCATCAGGCCCCACATCAGCACAACGGCGTAGATGGAGACGAAGATACTGGTGCCTTCACGGATCATGTAACCGGTGTAGAAGGCGTTCTTCAGCCACCAGTCTTTCTTCATTTCGCGGACGTAAGGTTTACGTTTGCTATCAGTGTTGTTCATGGTCTCAATCCTGCTCTCAATCTGGCTTGAACATGGCGATCATGTAGTCCTTGGCGCTTTCGACCTTGCCAAGCTGGATGGCCGCCGCCGGATCGACGCCTTTCGGGCACACTTCGGAGCAGTAGCCCACGAAGGTACAGCCCCAGACGCCTTCGTCCTGGCTGATGATGCGCATACGTTCTTTGGCGCCGGCATCACGGTTGTCGACGTTGTAGCGATAGGCCAGAGCCAGTGCCGCCGGACCGGTGAACTTCTTGTTGATGCCGTACTGCGGGCAGGCCGCGTAGCAGAGACCACAGTTGATGCACTGGGAGAACTGCTTGTACTGCGCCATCTGGGCCGGAGTCTGGATGTACTCGCCATCACACAGGCTGCGCGGCTCGCTCGGGATGATGTACGGCTTGATGCTCTCCAGCTTCTCGATGAAGTCGGACATGTCGACCACCAGATCGCGCTCGATCGGGAAGTTGTTGAGCGGCTCGACGGTCATCTTGCCCGGCAGATAGTCGCGCAGGAACGCCTTGCAACCCAGCTTGGGCACACCGTTGACCATCATGCCGCAGGAGCCACAGATCGCCATCCGGCAGGACCAGCGGAAGCTCAGGGTAGAGTCCAGGTGATCCTTGATGTACTGCAGGGCGTCCAGCAGAGACATCTCTCTCTGGTATGGCACCTGAAAGGTTTGCATCCAGGGCTCGTTATCCTGTTCCGGACGGTAGCGCAGGATCTCAATTTCAATCATCTCAGCCATTCTTCTTAGCCTCGTCTTGTTTCTCACCCTCGGAGCCGTACACGCGTTTTGCCGGCTGGGACTTAGTGATCTTCACATCGGAGTAATCGATGGAGGGCGTTTCGCCATTTTTGTAGAACGAGAGCGTGTGCTTGAGGAAGTTCACGTCATCGCGCTCTTCGTAACCATCCAGACGCTGGTGTGAACCGCGGGACTCTTTACGATTGATGGCGGAGTGCGCCATGGCTTCAGCCACGTCCAGCATGTAGCCCAGTTCGATGGCGTACAGCAGATCGGTGTTAAAGACAGAGGACTTGTCGTTGATCTTGACCTTCTTGTAACGGGCTTTCAGCTCGTTGATCTTGTCGATGGTGCCCTGCATCAGCTCTTCGGTACGGTAGATACCGACACCGGCTTCCATGGACATGCCCAGCTCGTTGCGGATATCGGCCGGGTTTTCGGTACCGTCTATGTCCATCAGGGAGAGGTGCTGCTTGATGAGCGCCTCGGCCTTGGCGGCCAGCGCTTCGGTATTGCCATGCTTCTGAGTCTTGGCAAACTCACCTGCCTGCTCACCGGCCAGCTTGCCGAATACCACGATCTCGGACAGGGAGTTGGAACCCAGACGGTTGGCACCGTGCAGACCGACGGAGGCACATTCGCCCGCGGCGTAGAGGCCGGGCAGACGGGTGGCACACTTGTTGTCAGTCTCGATACCACCCATGGTGTAGTGGGCAGTCGGACGTACCGGGATAGGCTCTTTGGCCGGATCCACGTTGACGTAGGCTTTGGCCAGTTCGCAGATGAACGGCAGACGCTCTTTCAGGTACTTCTCGCCAAGGTGACGTAGGTCGAGGTGAACCACATCGCCCATCGGGCCCTGAATGACGCGACCTTTCTGCTGCTCTTGCCAGAATGCCTGGGAAACACGGTCGCGCGGACCCAGCTCCATGTATTTGCTCTTCGGCTGGCCGATCGGGGTTTCCGGGCCCAAGCCGTAGTCTTGCAGGTAGCGGTAGCCATCCTTGTTCAGCAGAACGCCACCCTCACCACGACAACCTTCGGTCATCAGGATACCGGTGCCCGGCAGACCGGTCGGGTGATACTGGACGAACTCCATATCACGCAGCGGTACGCCGTGACGGTAGGCCAGTGCCATGCCGTCGCCGGTGACGATGCCACCGTTGGTGTTGTAGCGATAGACACGGCCAGCGCCGCCGGTTGCCACGATCACGGATTTGGCCTGGATGAAGCGGGTGATACCGTTCTGGATGTCGAAGGTCAGTACGCCCTGAACGCGGCCGTCGTCCACGATCAGATCAAGGCAGAAATGCTCGTCGAAGCGCTTGATGCTCGGGTATTTGACGGAGGTCTGGAACAGGGTGTGCAGAATATGGAAACCTGACTTGTCTGCGGCGAACCAGGTACGCGGAACCTTCATGCCACCAAACGGACGCACGTTGGCTTTGCCATCCGGCTTGCGGCTCCAGGGGCAACCCCAGTGCTCCAGCTGGATCATCTCTTTGGTTGCGTTGTTGACGAAGTATTCCACTACGTCCTGCTCGCACAGCCAGTCACCACCGGAGACGGTGTCGTTGAAGTGGTTTTCGAGGGAGTCGTCATCACGGACGACACCGGCGGCGCCGCCTTCGGCAGCAACCGTGTGGCTGCGCATCGGGTAAACCTTGGAAATCAGGGCGATGTCCAGGTCTGGCTGTGATTCGGCTATAGCGATAGCGGCGCGTAAGCCGGTACCGCCAGCACCGATGATGGCCACATCGGTCTTGATAATATCCACATCTGCCTCCTTAGGGATAGATTTACTGGGCACGATTTTGCTCTATGAAAAAAATTCAGGCTTGATGCAAGTCAAACTGCTAGGTTTTATTCCCTTTTTATTGGTTATTTTTCTATAAAACACCCAAATCCCTGGATGAAAATGTCGTTATTATCGTCATTTTTTGGTGTTACTGAGCAGTTGAACACCTAGCTACGAGCATTTTAACTTCTGGATTGTACGTAGTTTTCTTTCAATAAAATGCGAATCACCTCTCTTTTTAGGTACTCGCGAAAAAAATTTTAAGTTTTTTATTGTAATTTTTTAATGAGAATTATTGGCATTTATCTATTCGGATAGAAATAGGTAATCCGAAATGCTGCGGTGACCACGGCGGTGATCTGATAATTCCAGACGAATTACAAGGATTTCAAGGCGGGGTATTTGGCGGGTAATGTGAGATTACTCACTGAAAATTAAGCGCTATTTAGAAAAATAAAAGGGGCCTGTACGGCCCCTTTTGCTCATGCTCAAATGCGGAACATGCCGACCTGATTGCTCAGTTCACCCGAAATATTTTTAAGTTGTTCAGAGAGATGGCGTGAGCTGTCTGCATCTACTGCCAGTTCGTCCGAGACATCTTTCACCGCCTGAATGTTGCGGCTTACCTCGTCGGTGACGGCCCGCTGCTCTTCAGCGGCGCTGGAGATCTGGGTCGCCATGTCGGAGATCTGGTTGATCGAGGTGGTGATCTGCTCCAGCGCGTGGGTGGCGTTGTTGGCGTCATCCACGCTGTTCTGGGCCAGCAGCTGGCCTTCGTGCATGGTGCTGACCGCTCCCTGGGTATTGCGTTGCAGGGTTTCGATCATATTGCGGATCTCGACGGTGGAGCTGTGGGTACGCTGTGACAGGACGCGCACCTCGTCGGCTACCACCGCAAAGCCGCGGCCCTGTTCACCGGCACGTGCCGCTTCGATGGCGGCGTTGAGTGCCAGCAGGTTGGTCTGCTCGGCGATGCCCTGAATGGTGGAGAGGATGGTGTTGATCTCCTGAGCGTTTTTCTCCAGTTCCTGAATGATGTTGGAGGCCTGTTCCACCTGGGTGGCCAGATCGGTGATGGAGCGCTGGTTGCGGGCGATCACCTGCTTGCCATGCTCGCAACTGCTGGTGGAGCTGCGGGCCGCTTCGGCGGTCTGCTCCGCGTTGCTGGCAACCTCGACTGCGGTGGCCGACATCTCGTGTACCGCAGTGGCGATCTGGGAGATCTCGTTTTGCTGGCGTGCCAGACCCTGATTGGCCTTCTCCGCCATGCTGTGGGACGACTTGGCCTGCTGGTTGAGCTGGCCGGAGGAGTTGGAGATATCCTGCACCATCACATGGATCCGCTCGATGAAGGTGTTGACGTGTTTGGCAACCGCGCCTACTTCATCCTCACGTTCAATCTTGATGCGGCGGGTCAGATCACCGTTGCCGCGTGAGAGATCGGCAATCGCTTCGCCCAGGGTTTTCAGGGGGGCCAGCGAGCCGTTGATGGCGACATAGGAGAAGCCAGCCACGATCAGTATGGTGATAAGCCCCTGGATGAGGGAGGAGGTGACCATGCTGCGCACCGACTGATAGGCGGTTTCCTCATCCACCATCATGCCGTAATACCAGTTGGTATTGGGGATTGCGTTGAAGTCAAAGACCTCTTTCTTGCCACTGATCACCAGCTCGTTGATCATGCCGTCATGGGCGATCTGGTTGATGTAAGAAGCAGTCAATTCAGGGGCCAGTGCGGTGGCAGACTTGAGACTCAACGAGGCATCCGGGTGGGCGATGATGGTGCCATTACTGTCTACCAGAATGGCGTAGGTGCCCTCGGTGGTGACTGCCAGAATATCCGAGATAAGGGCGCTGATGGATACGTCACCGGCGATGACGCCCTGAGTGTTGCCGCGCTGGAACGGCTCGGCAATGGTGACAATCAGTTGTCCGGTAGAGATATCCGCATAAGGGGCAGTAATGACCAGTTTGCCAGCTGCCATTGCATCCTTGTACCAGGGGCGTTGACGGGGGTCATAACCGGCAGGGAGGTTGGTGGGCTTGCTCTGGATCATCTTGCCATCGGCAGTACCGGCATAGACCAGGTCGAATCCACCTGCATTCATGGATTGGGCCAGATGGCTGATGGGTTCATCCTCTTTGGTGAAAGCCTCCTTGGTGGTGCTGACGATGGCGATACGGGAGTCAACCCAGCGGGAGATCCCCTTGACGTTGGCCATGGAGCTTTCGTCGATGATATTCCAGACCAGCCGCTGGGTTTCGCTGCGCAGTTGCGAGGTGTTGTACCAGACCTGTATCCCGGTGATCACCAGAATGATGACCCCGATAGCCAGGACCAGCTTGTTTTTAATCGATAAGTTCATAGTTACATCCTTGTGAGCGTCAGTCTGAGTGTGTGGAAACTGGTTATTGTTATGTGCCTGTTCTTATCGGCTGAAGTTGAACTCTTTGTATCCCGATCAGCTATTTAAAGTTAGTGCCTAAATCAGAGCTTATCCATATGTGTATCCTTGTCAGGTGGCTACAGGAAACGATCTGGACGATTGGTGAAGATTCCATCGACCCCCATGCTGGCTAGTTTTTCATAATCTTCATGATAATCAACGGTATAAACTAGAACCCTTAATCCGCGTTGATGTGCATCTTCCACCAGTATCCGGTCGACAAAATCCACGTCGCAGTTAAGTGACCAGGCCCCCAGCTCATCAGCAAACAGCGCCAGGTTGAGTGGCAGATTGGCGGTCAGGGCGCCGAGGCGGATATCGGGCCGCAAGGCGGCAAATCGGGCCAGCTCCGGGTGATGGAAGGACGAAACCACCCACTGCTCTGGGGTAAAACCAAGCTTGGCCTCTGCCCTTCGGGTCAGGGATGCCACTGCGTCAGCGGTATCGGCACCCTTGAGCTCGATATGCAGCTCGCAGCGTCCGGCGATAATCTCCATCACTTGCCACAGGGTCGGTATCACCTCTCCCTCACCGGCATCGAGTTGCTCCAGATAGGCTCGTGATTGTTCAGTCAGCACCCCCTTGCCGTTGGTACAACGCTCCAGCCTCCGATCGTGAAATACCCATAACTCGTCATCTGCTGCCTGTACATCCAGTTCGATGGCACTGACTCCCAGCGTCAGTGCTTTTGCCATCGCCTTGAGGGTGTTTTCCGGTGCCAGACCGCTGGCACCACGGTGGGCAATAATTTGCATGTTCTGCTCCTTGTACCTCGGGGATCAGCCGCGGCTCAGGTGAATGTCGATCTGTTGATGGGGCAGGGGAAGTCCCTGCTGCTGCATCTTCTCCAGCACCAGCGAGTGAACCTCGTGAGTGATGGGCATCCGGTGATCCATGTTGTTGACGTAGAGGCGGATCTCGTAGATCAGCGCCGAGTCGGTGAATTCGATCAGGAATACTTCCGGACTGGGGGTCTCCAGTACCAGAGTAGAGGCATGGATCGCCTCCTCAAGAATACGTTGCACCAGTTTCGGATCACGGGTCAGACCGATCCGGATCCGCAGTTTGACCCGGGTTATCGCATCGGAGAGCGACCAGTTGATGAACTGCTCGGTGATAAAGGCCTTGTTGGGCACGATGATCTCCTTGCGATCCCAATCCACTATGGTGGTCGCCCGGGTTTTGATCTTGGTTACGGTGCCGGTGAGATCGCGAATAGTAACAGTGTCACCGAGCCGGATTGGTTTCTCGAACAGGATGATGAGGCCGGAAACAAAGTTGGCGAAGATCTCCTGCAGGCCGAAACCCAGCCCTACCGAGAGGGCGGCTACTAGCCACTGGGTCTTCGACCAGTCGATACCGAGCATGGAGAAACCGGTGAGGGCGCCAACGAGGATCACCAGATACTTGCTGATCGTGGTGAGTGCAAAGCCGGTACCCGGGGAGAGGCTGAGGTGCTGCAGCAGGGTCAGCTCCATCAGCCCCGGCAGGTTGCGGGCTGTCACCACGGTCAGAATGAAGACGAAGGCGGTCAGCATCAGATCCTGCAAGGTGATGGCCGAGAGCTGCTCGATGCCGCCAATCTTGCTGCTCACCTGCCACACCTCGATATTGCTGAGGAAGCTGAAGGCGGAGTTGAGATCCGACCATTGCACCACCACCAGCATGGTGAAGCCCAGCATCAGCAGGGTGCGCACCAGTCCCAGCGACTGGGCGCTGATGGTATCGAGATCCAGCTCAGTCTCTTCCACCACGTCCGGGGTCTCGGAGCTGAGCTCGTCATGCCCCTCTTCCCGGCCGCGCTGGGCCAGGATCTCAGCCCGCTTGCTCTTGGCGCGCTCGAAGGCTAGGCGGCGGCGCTGGATCAGCATCCAGCGTCTGGCTAGATAGTAGACCAGCAGGCAACCCAGCCCCATCAGCAGGCTAAGCTCCAGCTGGCGCAGCAGGGTGCGCGAGGTATAGAAGTAGCCAAACAGGGCGCCGATCACCGCCAGCAGCGGCGCCAGCATCAGGCTGTTCCAGATGAAGTGGTGCAGCAGATGGGGCTTGGTCATATCGGTCTGGCCCCAGGTGAGTGGCAGCCGCTCCCGGTTGAGGCGGGCAAAGAAGAGCAGCAGCCAGAGTGCACCGATCATGAAGGCCATCCGGCCGAGGGAGTCGTAGAAGGCGTGCTCCTGATAGCTGTTGGCCATCCCCTGCACAAAGAAACTCGGGATCAGCACCAGCAGCAGGGTGCGAAACTGCCCCCATACCTTTTGCACCTGTTCCCGGGGCCAGCGGAAGTGGTGGATCAAAATCCCCCGCTCCAGCGTCAGATGGCGGGCCATCACCAGCGCCAGCAGCAGAAACCAGATCTCGCCAAGACCGCGCGCCACCGCCACCGCAAACGGGTATTGCCAGGCCCCTTCGAGCAGGCCGCGCACCATCAGTACCATGGCGGGCAAGGGGAGGGCGGCAAGCAGGGAGCGCAGCAGCAAGCGGCTGGTGAGGCTGAATTTGTCCTGAGTTACCTTGCCGATCCGCGGCGCAATATGGTCGCAATAGAGGCTCAGGTGACGGGCCAGCTTGAACCAGCTCCAGGCCAGCACCAGCAGCCCAATACCGGCCAGCGTGAGGCTCAGCGGGCTGTTTTCGACGATGGCGTAGGGCAGTTGCAACCAGTTGTCCGGGTTGAAGGCCAGGGTCAGCGCGGCAGGAATACCGAGCATCACCTGTGGGGTAAAGGGGCGCACATCCGGCATCCAGAACAGGTGGCTGGCGCTTATTTCGCGGATCTCGTCGATCTTGCTGTTCTGGCGGCTGTAGAGCAGCTTGAGACGGGTCTGCTCCTGAATGAGGGTATCGGAGGCGTCGTTGAGCCGGGTCAGCAGCTGGCGCCGGGCCTTGAGCAGGTTGTCGAGCACAGCTTGCTGCGGCCGATCCAGCGTCACATCCTCTTCGGCCATCAGCTTGTCGCGCAGCTGGCGGGTATCCTTGAGCCCATCCTGCTCGCTCTCGTACTGGTACTTGGCCATGCGGGCGCTGACGATGGCGGACTCCAGCTTGTCGAGGGGGAACTGGGGAGGAAGATCGGAGAGTTTGCTGCGCAGGTTCTCGCCGTAGGCATTACTGATCTGCAGCCACTCCAGCTGTTCGCGTACCGAGTTGACCAGCTCATTCAGTTCAAACAAATTCTTGTCGACGCTGCGCTGCTCGTCCTGCACCCGCTCAATTTGATCTTCCAGTGTGCCGAGCTGGATGGAGAGCGCCTGATTCTGCTGTTGCTGCTCCAGCAGCAGCGGCATGTCGGTGGTGAGTTGTTTGCGCAGCCTTTCGCTCTCCTCCAGCGCCTGCTCGGTCTTCTCCCGCCGCAGCTGGTTCTGCTGGGTCAGCAGGCTGGCTTGCCACTCATCCTCGTCGGCGATGGCCAGATTGAGCTCCTGCAGTTTCAGCTTGCCGAGATCGTTGCGCTGCTGGGCAGAGAGCTGCTCCAGCTCCAGCATCTGGATCCGGTCGGAGAGGCTCTGCTCTTTCATTCTGGTCAGCAGCAGCTGTGCCTCCTGCTGGCGATCCGATTCGCTGCTGAAGCTCAGTCGCTCCAGCTGGCTGCGGGTCAGTTGCAGCTGTTTGCGCAGATCATCCACCCGCAGGTGATACTCCTGACCGGTGCTCTCCAGCTGGTTGAGGCTATCCATCACCCCCTGCCGCTCCTTGCGCAGGTTGAGCTGGCGGTTGCTGCTCAGGCCTATGGCCTGGCGCAGCGCCTCCTCCTTGAGGCTCGCCAGCGGCGGGCGAGCGGCGGGCTGATAGTTGTGCAGGCTCTCCTTGAGCCGTGCCGACTCCTTGGGGTAATCGATAAGGATCTGCTGATAGGCTTTGCTCTGCTCTCGGTAACGCTCGGCCTCTCTGGCAAATTGCAGCGCCTGCTGGTAGCTCTCCCGCAGCTTCTGGTTTTCCGGGGTATCGCTCTTGGGCACGCTCTGCAACAGGGATTCGGCCTGGGCAATGGCATCGTCGGCGCGCACGGTTGGCGGCAACAAGAGAAGGGAGAGCAGCAAGAAGGTGAGCAGGCGTTGCAACATGAGGCTCGTTTCCGTTCAGAAGAGGTGGCCCTAGCCTAAAACAGGGCAGGGAGGCGGGTAAAGCAGTCTATATTAATGATTCATAACACAAATAACAGGAAGTCGTGCTGCCGTTTCGCTATGATCCCGGCCGCTTTCTCTCCACCGAGTCGAATATGTCAGCTGTTGATCTGGGCACAGCCCCGCTATCTCGCCTTTTCTGGCGTTACGTAACCCCGACCGTGGCGGCCATGCTGATCACCGGCATCTATGTCACCATCGATGGCATCTTCGTTGGCCATGTGCTGGGTCAGGATGGCATGGCCGGTCTGATGCTGGCTTATCCCATCTGCGCCGTGCTTTATGCGGTGGGGGCGCTGATCGGCATGGGGGCCTCGTCGCTGGTCTCCTTCTATCTGGGGCAGGGCAACCCGGCCAAAGCCCGCCATATCGTCGGCAATGCCCTGGTGATGGTGTTGCTGGCCTCGGCACTGCTCAGTTTTATCGGGATCCGTTATGGCGAGCCCATGTTGGCCTGGATGGGAGCGGAGGGGGAGATCTTCACCGCCGGGCTCTCCTACCTGCAGGCCTACGCCTGGCTGGGCGTCTTTGCGGTGCTGTCGATGGCGTTCAGCTCGCTGCTGCGCAACGATGGCCGCCCCGGGTTTGTCACCCTCATCATGGTGGTCGGGGGCCTGCTCAACGTGCTGCTCGACTATCTGCTGATGGTAGTGTTTCCGTTCGGACTGGCCGGGGTGGCGACCGCCACCATGCTCTCTCAGGCAGTGACGGGCCTCGCTTGCCTGTGGCACTTCTTCACGCCGCGCAGCCAGCTGCGGATAAGTTGGGACACCTTGCGCCCTGATCTACGGCTGATGGGCGAGACGGTGCGCCTCGGGATCTCCAGTTTTCTGATGTACCTCTATCTCTCGGTAGTGCTGGCGCTGCACAACAAGGCGTTGCTGGCGGTTGGCACTTCGCTGCATGTGGCCGCCTACGGGGTGATCAGTTACACCGAGGCCTTCTTCTATCTGGTGTTTGAGGGGATCGCCATGGGTATCCAGCCCATCGCCAGCTTCAACGCGGGTGCCGGTCACTGGCAGCGGGTGCTGCGGATCCGCAATCTGGCACTCGGAGTGACGTTGGGGATCGCCCTGTGCGCCATGTTCCCGCTTTATCTGTGGCCGGAGGCGGCGGTCTATCTGTTTGCCGGCGACAACGCCACCTTGCTGCCGGTGGCGAGCCTCGGGATCTGGCTCTACTTCTGGGGGCTGCCGATGGAGGGTTTGCTGCTGGTGGGGGCCACTTACTTCCAGGCCATCAATCGGGCCCGCATCGCCTCCCTGCTCACCGGTGGCAAGCTGGTGCTGATCGGCGGTTTCTTGTGGGGATTCTCGACCCTGTGGGGCGTGCCCGGGGTCTGGCTGGCATTGCCAACGTGCAGTTCATTGCTGGTGTTGGTGATGTGGCGGGCGATGCGTCGGGAGTCCGGCGCCCACGCGCTGGCCGGATAGGTAATCAGGTTCGACGTGCAGATAGCAGACAGGCAGCCATGGGCTGCCTGTTTTGTTAGAGGATGTTTTGTTAACGGGCTCTGCCGATTCAGGGCTTGAAGGCACCGATAAAGATGGCGGGATCGACCCGGGTGTCGTTTAGGCTGACGTTCCAGTGCATATGGGGGCCGGTGGCGCGACCGGTCGAACCGACTCGCCCGACGATGCCCCCCCGCGGCAGGCTCTGACCGAGCTTCACATCGATCTTCGACATGTGGCAGAACATGCTGATGAGCCCCTGACCGTGGTCGACAAAGACGGTATTGCCATTGAAGAAGTAGTTGCCGATCAGGATCACCTTGCCTGCGGCGGGGGACTTGATCGGAGTGCCGGCACCGACAGCGAAGTCGAGGCCGGAGTGGGGATTGCGCTCCTCGCCATTGAAGAAACGACGCAGGCCAAACGGGCTGGAGAGGGGTCCGTTGACCGGCTTGTCGAACAGCAGGTTGCTCGGCTGGTTGGGGCTGAAGGTCTGGTAAGCCCGGGTCTGCTCCGCCAGCTCGCGGTTGATACGGGTCATATCCTCGGCGAGCGGATTGACCTGACGGCTGTTCTTAAGCTTGATGTGCTGCTCGCGGTAGTGCTTGGGGGTCACGGTGAAGCCGAGAGTACGGCCATCACCTGTGGTCAGTTGTTGGGCCCCAAGCGGGTTTTTGAGAGAGATGCCGACGATGGCGATCCACTGGTTGTCTTCGCGCACTACCAGCACGGGTTTGTCATGATAGCGGGCCGTGGGGGCAGTGGGTGACGCGCCAAGAGGGATCACCGCAACGCCACCCGGCACCGGATGATTGAGCAGGCGACTGATAAAACCCTCGGCCAGGGCCGACTGGCTGGCCAGTAACAACAACAGACAACACACAACTCTCATGACGATACCACTCGATGTTAAAGCGCCCGGGATGGCGGGATGACAACCCCCTGTCCGGCATTCGTCGATCACTAAAGGGTGATCACGGCACGCTGGCCACGACAGGCGCGGCTGGGGAAGGGGGCAGATTGTGCCTCGTTATGGTCGGGGCAGCCAGAGGCGGGGCGTGGCTGACGCCCCTTTTGTGCATAGCTGCGTCAGGTTTTATGTCGTGGTCGGGCCGCTTCGCCATTGAGTCGCCCCCGCCCTGGCTCTAGAATCGGCTTCCGGCACTGATGCCACCGACACTCCGAGGAGACGATATGAACGGATTACCCCCTTTGCGCACCACTCCGGCCCGGTACACGACAGGTCGTGGCTGGCTCTGGGTTCGCAGCGGGTTCGATATCTTCAACAAGGGTATGGGGATCAGCGTGGCCATGGTGTTGGTCTGGTTTATGGTGGGCATGCTGCTGGAGCAACTGCCGGCGGGTGGCCTTATCTCCCAGCTGCTCTACATGGTGTGGGGCGCGGGTTGGGTGGCGGTCGCCGCTCGGGGTTATCGGGGGGAGCCGCTGCAGTTTGCCGATCTCTTCGCCGGTTTTCGCCACAAGCTGACCCCGCTGATGCTAGGCGGTCTGCTGGTGTTGCTGCTGTTCAGCCTGGTGGGCCTCGTCTGTCTCGGTCTGCTCTCCATGTGGGGGCTGCTCCCGCTGCTGACGCAGGATCCCGAGAGCATGGTGGTCTCAGCCAGCCAGTTGCAACAACTGCTGCTGGTATTGCTGGTGGGTATGCTGCTTATCATTCCCGTGCTGATGGGGGTCACCTTTGCTCCGGCGCTGATCTACCACCACGATATCGGCATCATCCAGGCGGTACGGCTGAGCTTCTTCGGCTGCTGGCGCAATATGTGGCCCTTCTTCTGGTGGGGACTGCTCTCAGCCATGTTGTTGCTGTTTGGCGCTGTGCTGTTACTGGTAGGTCTGCTGGTGGTGATCCCGGCGCTCAACTACTCCATCTATGTGGCTTATCGGGATATTTTCCTCGACGAGAGTGCGCAGCCGGAAGCGCCGCACTCAGAACCATTCGGATTTGAAGCCTGATCAAGGGATCAGAGTGAAGAAGGGGCCCGCAGCGGCCCCTTCGTTATGTTTGGGTGTGCGGAGTGCTTACTCCTGCCAGATGGGATCCGCCGCCATGCGGGCCAGCAGAAAATCGAGGAAGCTGCGCAGCAGTGGCGACATCTGCTTGCGGGTGGCATACACCCCGTAGACCCCGAGGCGCTTGGGTTGCCAGTCGGTCAGCAGGGGCACCAGTTCCCCACGCTCCAGATAGGGTTGTGCCGAGTAGCGGGGTTGCAGGCTGATCCCGGCACCTTCAAGCGTTGCTTCCAGAAGCAGGTTGGAGATATTGGCGCTCAGGTTACCGCTGACCGGCACTGACTCGGGACCGTCCGGTCCATTGAACTCCCACAGGCTCTTGCCAAAGTAGGTGTAGGTGAGGCAGTTGTGCAGCGCCAAATCCTGCACCTTGTGTGGCATTGGATGACGGGCCAGATAGGCCGGGCTGGCACAGACTACCGAGTGGCAGGTGCCGAGACGACGCGCCACCAGATTGGGGTCGAGGTCGTTGGTGATGCGCACCGCCAGATCGATCCGCTCCTCCACCAGATTGACGGTTCTGTCGAGCAGCAGAATGTCGATGGCCGTCCCCGGGTATTGCGCCAGATAGTCGTTAGCAGCCCCGACCAGCAAGGCTTCCGACAGGGAGTAGCTGCTGGTGATCCGCAGTTGTCCCTTGGGGGCGTCATCCCCCTTCACGGCGATCTGCTCCATCTCTTCGCCGAGCGCCAGCATGGCGCGGGCCCGGTTCAGCGCTTCCTCTCCCGGTCCGGTCAGACTCAGACGACGGGTGGTGCGGTGCAGCAGGCGGGCGCCCATCCAGCTCTCCAGCTCGGCCAGATAGCGCGACACCATGGCGCGCGACATATCCAGTTTCTCTCCGGCGCCGCTCAGGCTCCCCTGTTCGACTACGCTGACAAAGACCTGCAATGCGGTCAGTCGATCCATGTATGGCTCTCTATATGTTCGATATGTGCAACAGTGATGCGCTTTTTATGCTGTATTTGCACCTTAATTGATCCAATACACTGTGTCCATCAAATGAACCCCCGAATACTTAATGAGGAATAGATGATGAACAACACCCTGATCCGCAACTTGACTCTGGCGACCACCCTGTTGAGTGGCGCCGCACTGGCCGCCCCCCTGAGCGTGACCGTCTACAACCCTGGCGAGAAGGCGATCTTCCCGGTCTCCTCCTCACTGGTGACCGGTGACAAAGAGGCCATCCTGATCGATGCCCAGTTCGACGTGCAAAATGGTCAGGCGCTGGTCGACATGATCAAGAAGAGCGGCAAGAAGCTGACCACTGTCTATATCAGTGCCGGTGACCCCGACTTCTACTTCGGTCTGGAGCCGGTCATGGCGGCGTTCCCGGATGTCAAAGTGCTGGCCGACCAGCATGTGGTTGACCATATCAACAAGACCAAGGATGCCAAGCTGAGCTACTGGAGCCCGATCCTCGGCAAGGGTGCACCGAAGAGCCTGACCGTGCCGCAAGTGATGACCGCCAGCCACCTGACGCTGGATGGCGAGAAGATTGAAATCAAAGAGATGAATACCCCGAATGCCTACCTCTGGGCCCCTTCCATCAAGACTGCTTTTGGTGGTGTGCCGGTCTACCACGGGGTGCATGTCTGGATGGCCGACAGCCAGACCAAAGCGGCTCGCAGCAACTGGGTCAAGGCGCTGGATAACCTGCTGGCCCTGAAACCCGAGCGTGTGGTACCGGGCCACTTCCTGGGCACTGCTCCCAAAGGCACTGCTGCTGTGACCTTTACCCGTGACTATGTAGAGCGTTTCGAACAGGAGCTGGCCAAGGCGAAAAACTCCGGTGAGCTGATTGAGGCTCTGAAGAAAGCCTATCCGGCACTGCCGGTTGACGATGGTCTGGCCATCGGTGCCAAGGTCAATACCGGCGAGATGAAGTGGTAAGCCACTGAGCCTGCTTTCCCTGTGTTTTTACCGGGCCTAAGGGCCCGGTTTTTTATCCGAGATTGAAGTGAGAATGAAGATGAGCGAACAACAAACCACCCTCCATTATGTCTATGACCCGCTCTGTGGCTGGTGCTACGGTGCCGCCCCCCTGTTGCAGGCGGCAGCCACCATTGCTGGGCTCAAGATCGAGCTGCATGCGGGCGGTCTCTGGCTGGGTAGTCGCCGTCAGCCTATGGGCGAGGCATTGCGTGATTATGTGCGCCCCCATGATCAGCGGATCGAGGCGCTGACCGGCCAGCATTTTGGCGAGCGCTACTTTAACGAACTGCTGCTGCGCGAAGGGTGTCTGCTGGACTCCGAGCCGCCGATCCGTGCGGTTTTGGCCGTCACGGCCTTGGGGGGGGATGGGTTGGCCATGTTGCACCGGATCCAGCAATCCCACTATCGGGACGGGATCTGGATTGGTGAGCCGGCATTTCTCGCCACGCTGGCGGCAGAGCAGGGGGTCAGTGAAGACGCGTTCCAGCAAGCCTATCTGCAGGCCCCATTGCTGCAACATCTGGCAGATAGCCAGGGCTGGATGAAACGGCTGGGTGGTCAGGGTTATCCCACCCTTGGGCTGATGCACAAGGGGCGGGTCACGCCTGTACGGGTTGCCGATTTTCTGGGGGAGCCGGATGCTCTGAGCACGCATCTGCTGGCTCTAATGACATGATGGCTGTTATTTGAACACGAGACCGCTTCAGGAAAGGTGTCCAGGGCCGATAGGCAAACAATCACAGAAACGGTATGAAATCCTTCTGTTTTCCGGGTGCAGGCTATGCTCTATATGACCATTCCCGGTGGATGTTGCGGGAGTGAAGACTCATTTCAAGGAAGCCCTTATATGTTCAAAAACATGTCCATCGGCCAGAAACTGAGTGCCGGATTTGCCATCCTGGCCTTGTTGGTACTGGGCTTGGCCTGGTTTTCAATCAGCCAGCTGGCAAAGCTCTATGGTGATACCGAAACCATCACGGGTAATTTACTGCCTTCTACTCGTCTGGCGAGCCAGATGCATGTTGCCGTGCTGGATGCGCGTCGTTCAGAGTTGGCCCAGGTCATCGGTGGCCTGAACAAGGATGAGCAAGAGGTAAGCGATCGCACCCTGACCTTCAATAAGGCCAAGCAGGAATTTGAGCAAGCAGCCCAAAAATATGGTGCTTTACCTTTCACTACTGGTGAAGAGAAGCAGGTTTATGAGCAGGTGGTTGCGGCGGGGGCCAAGTATTTTTCGGTACATGACCAGCTGTTAAATGCCTTTGCTGCTGGCGATCTGGATAAAGTCAGAAGTCTGCGCAAAAACGAGACTCGTGCCGCATTGGAAGAGGTTGGTGCCAAGTCTTATCGTTTGCGGGAGATCAATAACGAGATTGCCGATGAGATGGTGAAAGACATTGCGGCCATGTATAGCAATGCCAGAACCATGAGCATTATTGTCAGCCTGGTGACGCTGGCTTTTGTGGTGGTGATTGCCTGGCTGTTGACCGCCCAGATCCGCAATCCGGTGATGGCCCTGCTGGAGCAGACCCGCCGTGTCTCCTCCGGTGATCTTACCTCCCGCATCGATATGCAACAGTTCAACAATGATGAACTGGGGACTCTTGCCAAAGGGTTTGGCGAGATGCAGACCAATTTGCGTACCCTGGTCAGTGAAGTCTCGGGCTCAGTGGTGCAACTGAGTTCGGCCACCGAAGAGATGAGCTCGGTAGCAAGGCAGTCAGCGGCCAACATGAGTGCCCAGCAGCATGAACTTAATCAGCTGGCAACCGCGATGAACGAGATGCAGGCTACGGTTCAGGAGGTTTCTCGCAACACCAGCGATGCCGCCAGTGCCGCCACCTCGGCCAGCGAAACAGCAGAGATTGGGGCCAAGACTGTTAATGACTCTATTTTGCGCATCGAGCGGGTGGCGGGGGCCATCGAGAGCACTGCAGTGGTGATCCGCCAACTGGGCGATGATAGCCGCAATATCGGCATGGTGCTGGAGGTGATCCGCGGCATTGCCGAACAGACCAACCTGCTGGCATTGAACGCGGCGATTGAAGCGGCCCGGGCCGGTGAGCAGGGACGGGGTTTTGCGGTGGTGGCTGATGAGGTGCGTACTCTGGCCAAACGAACCCAGGACTCCACCTCCCAGATCAATACCATCATTGCCGAGTTGCAGCAGCGTGCCGAACAGGCGGGCAGTACCATGCAACAGAGTCAGGAGCTGATGAACACCACGGTAGCTACCGCGCGGGAAGCGGGCGAGTCTATCTCCCAGATCAGTGGCTCGGTCAGCAGCATCTCCCACATGAACATCCAGATTGCAACGGCCACCGAAGAGCAGGGCGCGGTGAGCGAGGAGCTCAACCGTAACG
Source organism: Aeromonas sp. 604443 (assembly GCF_049170315.1). Lineage (NCBI taxonomy): Bacteria > Pseudomonadati > Pseudomonadota > Gammaproteobacteria > Aeromonadales > Aeromonadaceae > Aeromonas > Aeromonas sp. 604443. Next base: position 102,635 of record NZ_JAAKMI010000005.1, on the reverse strand, counting down.
TGGTCAATATCAGTCATGCTTCCGAAGAGGTGGCCGCCGGTGCCACCCAGATGGCTCAGGCGTGCAACGAGTTGAACCACCTGGCTACCCAACTGCAGGATATGGTGCGCCGTTTCAGGGTGTAATCCATCGGCGAGTCAAACAGCCTGATTACCGCGAGGTGATCGGGCTTTTCTGTTTTGGAGGGGCAGCCAGAGAGGCTCACTGCAAGTGGATGACTTGTCCCGCCGGACGATATTGTGCATGCTGATGGCCCATTTTCCAGGCAGGACTCTTGCTGTATGAATCTTCGCGATCTCGAATATCTGGTGGCGCTGGATGAGGAAAAACATTTTCGCAAAGCCGCTGAACGCTGCTTTGTCAGTCAACCCACCCTGAGCGGCCAGCTGCGCAAGCTGGAAGATGAACTCGGGGTCATTCTGATCGAACGTACCTCGCGCAAGGTGCTGTTTACTCCGGCTGGCGATGCCATGGCCCATCAGGCGCGTCGGGTGCTCAAGGAGGTGCGCGAGCTCAAGAGCATCGGTCAGCACTTCTCCGAGCCGATGTCAGGGGAGATCCATATCGGTTTTATTCCGACCGTGGGCCCCTACCTGTTGCCCCGCATTATCCAGACCCTGCGTGAGCGTTTTCCCCAGCTGGAGTTCTATCTCTATGAGGAGCAGACCCAAACCCTGCTCAAACGGCTGGAAGAGGGGGAGCTGGATTGCGTCATTCTGGCCGAGATGCCTGGGATGGAGGGGTTTGGTTCAATCCAGCTCTATCATGAGCCGATGTGGTTGGCGGTGCCTTGCCATCACCCCGAAGCACAGGCCAGACAAGTGCCACTCGGCAATCTCAAGGGCAAGAAATTGCTGATGCTGGCCGATGGCCACTGTTTGCGGGATCAGGCGATGGGCTTCTGTTTCGCTGGCGGGATAGGTGAGGATCAACGCTTCAAGGGGACTAGTCTCGAGACGCTGCGCAACATGGTGGCCGCCGGTAGCGGCATGACCCTGGTGCCAAAGCTGGCCGTACCCGCCGATCATGATGAGGGAGGGGTGAGCTATCGTCCTGTGGTTGACCCTGTGCCGGGTCGTACCATCTCGCTGCTCTATCGCCACTACTCGGTACGTCGCCCCTGTTTCAACGAGCTGGCCGCCTCGATCTCCACGCTGATGAGCAAGCAGTTGGCCCAATAAAAAAACCGGCAGCCAAGGCTGCCGGTTTTGTTGCTGCCGCGAGAGCAGCTTAGAAGATATCGTCGGTAGAGACAGGCCCTTCCACATCGGGGTTGTCGCCACCGTAGACCTGATTGCCGTCCGAACTGGGCGCGGCGTAACGGGTCGGCTCGGTCCCTTCCTTGAAGTATTCGTCGGTTCCGCCACTGGTCGCCAGCAGTCCGGTTTCGCTGTCAATCTTCACCGTCATGATCCCTTCGGGAACCGGCATCTTGTGCTCCGGCTGCTTTTTGAGGGCGACTTTCATGAAGTCGATCCAGATAGGCTGTGCAGCGCCACCACCAAACTCGGCACGGCCAAGGCCACGCTGGTGGTTGTCAAAACCGATCCAGGAAGTAGCTACGATGTCCGGGGTATAGCCGGAGAACCAGGCATCCCGCGATTCGTTGGTGGTACCGGTTTTGCCGGAGATATCGTGACGTTTCAGGTCACGGGCTGCACGCCAGCCGGTACCACGCCAGCCGTTGCCACCCCAGATGGCTGTGCTCAAGGTGTCGGTGATCAGGAACGCGCTCTGGGCACTGATGGTATGCGGGGCGATGGTTGGCGCGAGAGGGGTCTGCGTGCCATCTTGTGCTGCGCCATCAACAGTTGGCTCCGGCAGTGTGCTCTGCTCGGACGCCGTCTGCTGTTCGCAATTGTTGCAGGCAATGGCAGGATTGGCCTGATAGAGGGTGTTCTCCAGGCTGTCGGTGACTTTGTCGATGAAGTATGGGGTCACCAGGAAGCCACCGTTGGCCAGTACCGAGTAACCACGCACCACCTCGAGGGGGGTAAATTCGGCTGCGCCCAGCGCCAGTGACTCATGGGGCGAGATGAAGTCGCGGGGGAAGCCAAAGCGTGTCAGACCGTCGATATAGGTATCCAGACCGATGGCGCGCATCAGTCGAACCGACATCACGTTCTTGGACTTGGCCAAACCCAGACGCAGCGGGGTGGGGCCATCATAAACGGCCGGGGAGTTCTTGGGCTGCCACATGGGCCCTTTTGACGGATCCCACTGGTTGATTGGCGCATCGTTGATGAGCGACGCCAGGGTATAGCCGTGCTCCAGCGCGGTCGCATAGAGGAAAGGCTTGATATTTGAACCGATCTGGCGACGCGCCTGATCGACCCGGTTGAATTTGGATAGTTCGAAGCTGAAGCCGCCAACTACTGCTTCCAGCGCGCCATTTTTCGGGTTCATGGCAACCAGCGCGGCGTTGACGTCCGGGATTTGGGCCAGCAGCAACTCTTCGCCCTCTTCCCGCACCCAGATCTGGGCGCCGACTTTCAGTACATCGCGTGCCGATTTCGGGGCATAGCTTTGGCGGTCGTCGGTAATAAAGGAGCGAGCCCATTTAATGCCGTTCCAGCCCAGCTCTGCTTCCTTGCCATTTTTAAGTACCAGTGTGGCGCTACGGTCACCGAGCTTGGTAACTACGGCCGCCATCAGCGGATCATAAGTGGGTTGCTTGCCAAGGTGGGCCACGATCTGCTCGTAATCCCAAGCTGTTTCGCCTGCCTTCCACAACTGGGCCGTCGGGCCACGATAGCCGTGACGCATATCGTAGGCAAAGACGCCATCCAGCAGAGCCTGTCTGGCGGCCCTTTGGCGTTCGGCAGAGACGGTAGTGTAGACGTGCAGGCCCATGGTGTAGGCATCTTCACCAAACTGCTCTACCATCTTCTGGCGTACCATTTCACCCAGATAGGGAGCGTGCAGGGTCACTTCGGCGCCGTGAAAACGGGCCTTGATCGGCATTTTGGACGCTTCGTCAAACTGGGCCTGGGTGATCTTGCCGGTCTCCAGCATCCGACCAAGCACAACGTTGCGGCGCGCAAAGGCGCGCTCGGGGGATCGGATGGGGTTGAGCATGGAGGGGGCTTTGGGCAGACCTGCAATGATGGCGATCTCGTCCAGCCCCAGATCCTTAACCTCTTTACCAAAATAAACCTGAGCCGCAGCACCGATCCCGAAGGAGCGATAACCGAGAGGGATCTTGTTGAGGTACAGTTCGAGGATCTCGTCTTTTGAGAGATTCTGCTCGATCCGCCAGGCCAGGAAGACCTCCTTTATCTTGCGGATGATGGTTTTCTCATTGCTCAGGAAGAAGTTGCGTGCAACCTGCTGGGTAATGGTGCTGGCACCCTGACGGGCATGACCTGATACGGCCCAGACGGAGGCGGCGCGAATGATGCCGATGGGGTCAATGCCGGGGTGCTCGTAGAAGCGGGCATCTTCGGTTGCCAGTACGGCATCGATCATTGGTTGGGGGATTTCATCCAAGCGCAACGGAATGCGACGGATTTCACCATATTGGGCGATCAATTCCCCATCTCGGCTGTAGACCCTCATCGGGGTTGCCAGTTTGACATCACGCAGTGCGGTGACATCGGGCAGTTGGGGTTTGATATAGAAGTAGATACCGATGAGGCTGGCAACACCCAGCACAGCACCCAGCATCATGACAATAAACAGGCGAACGAGCCATTTCAGCATGGAAGAACTACCAATCGTCTTAAATTTAGCCAACGGGCGCAGAGTATAGCCCTTTTGCCATCTGGAATTCGAGGTTTTCCTGTGGCAAGTCACCCATCGACAGGATGCGAGAGGTTAGCACTACAGTGAGCAATAACCAAGGTGCCTCCCTTTATCTCAAGAAAGCGAGGTGGGTCACTTTTCGGTATAAACTTTATGACATTGATAGTTAGAGCATTTAGGATGGATCAAGCTCTCATCTGATTAGAGTGTCCTACACTCAATTCAGGTATAAAACCCAATAACGCATGGATGTGTATATGTTTGGGCTATTTAATAAGGGATCCCTCCTCCCCCTGGTGGGCATTGATTTCGGTAGCCAGACCATCAAGGCCGTTACCCTCACTGGTCGTCCCGGCAAGCTTCATATTGAATCTGTTGCCGAGGTCGCCACCCCGAAAGGTACGCTGGTTGATTACCAGCTACAGGATATCGAGCGGGTCAGCCCATCTTTGAAAACCCTCAAGCGCCTTATCTCTGGCCACAGCGATTATGCCGCGACAGCGGTGACTGGTTCCAATGTGATCACCAAGGTCATCCAGATTGATGCTCGCCTTGGTGACAAGGAGCTGGAGAGTCAGGTGCAGCTGGAGGCCGAACAGATAATTCCCTTTCCCCTCGATGAAGTCAGCCTCGATTTTGAGGTGCTGGACACCAGCGCCAGTGAAGATCGTCAGGATGTCCTGTTGAGCGCAGCCCGTACTGAGAGCGTCAATGGCCGGGTCAGCGCTCTCGCTGAGGCTGGCATTGCCGTCAAGGTAGTGGATGTGGGAGCCCATGCCTTGGGGCGGGCCGTTGTGGCCTGTTTGCCCGAGTTGCAGGAGAGTGAGCGACCGATCGGGGTGATCGACATCGGTGCCAGTGCCATGACCTTCGCGGCGCTGGTCAAGGGAGAGGTGATCTACTCCCGCTTGCAAAACTTCGGCGGCGATCAGTACAGCCAGGCGCTCTCCTCCTTTTATGGCATGACGCTGGATGAGGCTGAGCAGGCTAAAACCAAAGGTACCTTGCCTGTTGACCATGAGCTGGATGTGCTGATGCCCCACATCAACTCGCTGCTGCAGCAAGTGCGGCGCAATATCCAGCTGTTTTGCAGTTCATCCGGTTATCGCGACATCGCAAAACTGGTGCTGACGGGGGGAGGCAGTCTGCTACCCGGTTTGTTGGTACAGGTAAAAGAAGAGGTCAATTGCGAGGTGTTGCACCCGGATCTGTTCGCCCTGTTTGGCAAACCGAAAGGAGAGGCCGAGCTGGTACATGGCGCTAAATATATGACGGCATTCGGGTTGGCTCTGAGGAGTTTTACACCATGTCAAATATAAACCTTCTCCCTTGGCGCGAGGCTCGTGCTCAGCGGCAAAAGAAACAGTTTGGTGCCCTGCTCGGGCTTTTCGTGTTGGTCACTGTCGCACTGAGCCTCTTTGCCAACTGGCTGGTCGAGCGTCAGATTGCCGCCCAGCAGCAGCGTAATCAGCGTCTGGTTCAGGAGATGACCATCCTGGATGCACAACTGGGAGAAATCCGCCTGCTTAAAGAACGTCGCAAGGAGCTGATCGATCGGATGCAACTCATCGAACATCTCCAAATGCGTCGAAATGTGCCCGTTCGTCTTTTCAACCAGTTGCCCTCTCTGGTACCCAATGGGGTTTACCTCAATACCCTCTCGTTGCAGAACAATATTATCGATGTCAACGGCAAGACAGAAGCTTATGGTCGAGTTGCCAGCATGATGCGTCGAATCGATGGTTCCGGCTGGCTGGGACAGTCGAAAATAAGCACCATTTTTGCAGCGGAGGTCGCGCCGGTATCGTTGAGTCAATTCTCGATGATGTTCCTGATTGCCAATAATACCGCGGCTGCCGGGGATATGGCCAAGGAGAGCAAATGAACCTTCAGCAACTCAACGAGCTTGATCTGAATGACATCGCGAGCTGGCCAAAATGGGCGAAAGCTGTCTTTATCCTGCTGTGCTGTGTGTTGACTGGTGGCGCTATTTATTACTACGTGATTGCCAATTCCTTAGGCAATCTGACCAAAGAGAGCGCCAGAGAGACGGAGCTTAAAGGCCAGTTTGAAAGCAAGGCGATGCTGGCAGCCAATTTGGGCGCCTACAAGGCACAAATGATCCAGCTCGAGCAACTGGTCGATACCCAGCTCAAGCAGTTGCCCAATACCCATGAGGTCGCCGGTTTGCTGGACGATATCAGTTTTATTGCCACCGATAATGGCTTGAAACTCAATCGCATCAACTGGGAACCTGAGGTCAAGCACGAGTTTTCTACCGAATTGCCCATGCGGATCGAGGTAGTAGGTAATTATCATCAGATCGGCAAGTTTACGGCAGATATGGCAGCCCTGCCTCGTATCGTCATACTCGACTCCTTTACCTTGAGTCAGAGCAAGGATGAGGGAGACCTGATTGCTATGTCGATGCTGGCCAAAACCTACAAGTACAACGGTAAAACAGTGGAGCAGAAACAATGAGACGCATCTGCTGGTTGTTACCTGCCCTCTTGCTGACGGCCTGTGGTGGTCAGGAGGAGATGGATTCCTATATTGCCGAAACAAAGGCAAGACCCCCTGTACCTATTGAACCCTTACCCCAGTTGAAGCCGTTTTCCCCCATGCACTATCAACAACGCGATCTGCGTAGTCCCTTCATGATGCCGCAACCAGAAGCAAGTGTCGGGCGCGCGAATAGTGCCCAGGTGAAGCCTGATTGCGCACAGGTTATGATGGACAGAGAAAAAGAGGTATTGGAAAACTACTCTCTCGCCAGCTTGTCAATGCACGGCTCCTTGGGAAAGGCCGGGCAGTTGTGGGCCCTGATCAGCACACCTGATGGAAAATCAATACGGGTCGGGCTCAACCAGTATATGGGGCTCGATCAGGGTAGAGTCATCAAGATTACTCCTACGGCAGTGGATTTACTGGAAACCATTCCGGACGGGAAGGGGTGCTGGGTAACAAGAGAAACCCAGTTGGCGATGGCCAATATGCAAGAAAAACAATAATCAGGGACGAACAGCAATGAGAACAACCATAGACAGTGTAACAAAAGTGGCTTTGCTGTTTTGCGCCAGTGCCTTTGGTCAGGCGTGGGCAGTGGCAACCTTGCAAGAGATAAAAGTTAATCCATTGCTGGCAGACCAGTTGCAACTGGAGCTCAGCTTCAGCGAGCCTGTGAGTGGCTTTACCGATCGTCTCTCCTATAAACCTAACCAGCTCCTGCTGCATGTCCCCGGTGCTGTGGGTGCACTCAAGGTGAACCCGCTGCCTATTCAGCGTCAGGGAGTAGACAACATCAAGGTGGAAGGGAAGGGAGCTGGCCTTGATATCAAGATTGCTCTCGATCAGCTGGCTCCCTATCAGGTGCAGCAACAGGGTAACAAATTGCTGGTTTCCCTTGGTGAAGGGACCTCATCAGCTCTGATTAATGGCGAAAGCGCCCTGATTGCACCAGCCGCAACGGCTTCCTCAGCCATGGTGGCCACTCCAGCTCCTTCGGCACTGCTCAATTCTCAGGTTGTTGCCAAGTCAATGCCTGTTGCACCGGTAACCCCTCCTGTTGCGACGCCTGCTGCCAGCAAACCACTGCTCGGCAGCTATCAAAATAGTGGCAGTGGAGCCTATTTCAACTCGGTGACCGGGGTGGATTTTCGTCGTGGCAAGGATGGTCAGGGGGAGTTTCTGGTCACACTTGACAACAGCTCGGCTGCCGTCGATGTGAGCAGCCGCGGTCAAACTGTGCTGGCCAAGTTTCATGGTACTCGCGTGCCTGATGGTTTGCTTAATCTGATCAATGTGCAGGATTTTGCGACACCGGTCTCTCAGGTTGAGGTGTCCCGGCAGGGCAACGATACCCTGTTTGAGCTGTCGGTTAATGGCCAGTTTGATTACCGTTACGATCAGGCTGATAAACTGTTCATTATCGAAGTGAAAAAACGCACGGCGGCATCTGCGTCTTCAAAGCAGTATCAGGGCAAGCCCATCTCATTGAACTTCCAGGATATCCCGGTTAGAACCGTGTTGCAGCTTATCGCTGACTTCAACAACCTCAATCTGGTTACTACCGATTCTGTGGCAGGCAATCTGACACTACGTCTGGATGGCGTGCCCTGGGAGCAGGCGCTCGACATCATTTTAAAAGTGCGCGGTCTGGATAAGCGGCTTGATAACAACATCCTGCTGGTTGCTCCGGCTGAAGAGATTGCGGCACGGGAGAAACAGCAGCTGGAGAGCCGGAATCAGGTGGCTGATTTGGCCCAGTTATATACCGAATATATGCAGATCAACTATGCAAAAGCATCCGAAGTGGCTGCTCTGCTCTCATCCGAGAGTACCAAGTTGCTATCGCCACGTGGCGCGGTGAGTGTGGATGAACGGACCAACGTGCTGGTTGTGAAGGATACGGCTGAGGTTATCAGCAGTATCAAGCGGATGCTGGATATTCTGGATATCCCGGTCAAGCAGGTGGTGATCGAAGCGCGTATGGTGACCATCGATGACGGTTTCGATGAAGCGCTCGGGGTACGTTGGGGAGTGACCAAGAACGATGGTCACGGCAACAGCACTTCAGGCTCTATTGAAGGGAATGATTCGTCCGGTAATAACGACGGTAGTTCAACGATTACCAGACCCTCGGTCGATAATCGGATGAACGTCAATCTGCCGGTGACCAATGCTGCCGGTACCTTGGCATTCCAGGTTGCCCGTCTGGCCGATGGAACCCTGCTTGACCTTGAATTGTCTGCGCTGGAAAAAGAGAGCAAGGCCGAGATTATCGCCAGTCCGCGGGTGACCACTGCGAACCAGAAACCGGCGTTGATCGAACAGGGTACCGAGATCCCCTATGTGGAGTCCTCTTCCAGTGGTGCAACCTCGGTCACCTTCAAGAAGGCGGTACTGAGCTTGAAAGTCACGCCGCAGATCACCCCTGACAACCGGGTGATCCTCGACCTGACCGTGACCCAGGATACCAAGGGCGAAACCGTACCGACCGGTACCGGTGATGCAGTCTCCATCAACGCCCAGTCCATCACGACGCAGGTACTGGTTAACAATGGCGAGACACTGGTGCTGGGCGGCATCTATCAGCAGACTATCAAAAGCGATGTGACCAAGGTGCCCTTGCTGGGTGATATCCCCGGATTGGGCGCCCTGTTCCGCAAGACCACCAGCGAGAACAAAAAGCGTGAACTGCTTATTTTCGTGACCCCCAAGATAGTCACCGACGCCTTCTGAAGGCTTTACATGTGAAGGTAAAACACATATAACCTTACGCCCCAATGAGGCTGGGGCGTAAGGGCTGCGGTTGCCAGTCCCGATATCTATTGAGATAATCCCCCTCCTGATCCATCGCAAGATAAGGTTCATAGGTACCCCGATCCAGTATTTATCGGGGTCGTACAGTTTGTAATTACTAACGAAAAAACATGGCTGAGAAACGCAATATTTTCCTGATAGGTCCCATGGGTGCGGGCAAGAGCACCATAGGTAGACATCTGGCAGAACAACTGCATATGGAGTTTTTCGACTCAGATCATGAGATTGAGCGCCGCAGTGGTGCTGATATCGGCTGGGTGTTTGATGTTGAAGGCGAAGAGGGTTTCCGTATTCGCGAAGAGAAGGTGATCAGCGAATTGTCTGAGCAGCAGGGTATCGTGCTGGCAACCGGTGGTGGAGCCATCAAGAGCCGGGAAACCCGCAACAAGTTGTCTGCTCGTGGCATCGTGGTCTACCTCGAAACCACTATCGAAAAGCAGCTGGCGCGCACACAGCGAGACAAACGCCGCCCTCTGCTACAGACCGAAGAACCGGCACGCGAAGTGCTGGAACGTCTGGCACAAGAGCGCAATGCCCTGTATGAAGAGGTTGCCGACTTTGTTGTGCACACCGATGACCAGAGCGCAAAAATCGTTGCCAATCAAATTGTAAAGCTGATCGGTATGTAATCTAGAGGACGTCCATGGAACGGTTGAAGGTCGAACTGGGTGAACGCAGCTATCCCATCGAGATAGCTGCAGGGTTGTTGCAGCGCCCCGAGGCGCTGGTATCGACCATCAAGGGCAAGCGGGTGATGATAGTGACCAACACGGTCGTTGCTCCGCTTTATCTTGAACGGGTAACCGCTCTGCTGTCGGGTTTTCAGGTTGAACACCTGATCCTGCCTGACGGCGAGGCGTACAAGAACCTGGCGACTTTTGAGCAGATCATGTCTGCTCTGCTTGAAACCAACCATGGGCGCGATACGACGCTGATCGCTCTGGGGGGCGGCGTGATCGGGGATGTGGTGGGCTTTGCGGCAGCAAGCTATCAACGTGGCATTCCTTTTATCCAGATCCCGACCACTCTGCTCTCCCAGGTTGACTCCTCTGTTGGCGGTAAAACCGCGGTCAACCACCCCCTCGGCAAGAACATGATTGGGGCTTTTTATCAGCCCAAACAAGTTGTTATCGATACCGAATGTCTGAGTACCTTGCCAGCCCGCGAATTTGCCGCAGGGATGGCCGAGGTGATCAAGTACGGCATCATTTGGGATGCTGATTTCTTCAGTTGGCTGGAGCAGAACATGGTGCGTCTGCAACAGCTGGAATCTGCCGCGCTGGCCTACGCCATCAAACGCTGCTGCGAGATCAAAGCCGATGTGGTCGGTCAGGATGAGACCGAGCACGGCGTCCGTGCGTTGCTCAATCTGGGTCACACCTTTGGTCATGCTATCGAGGCCGAGCAGGGTTATGGCAACTGGCTGCATGGTGAAGCAGTGTCCGCTGGCACCATGCTGGCTGCCTGGACTGCGCAGGCCCGTGGCGATATGAGCGAAGCGGACGTTGCGCGAGTGCGCGCCCTGCTGCTGGCCGCCAATCTGCCCATTCATGCGCCTGCCGAGATGGATTTCGCCGCCTTTATTCGCCATATGCGCCGTGACAAGAAGGTGCTGGAAGGCAAGCTGCGTCTGGTGTTGCCGGTTGGTATCGGCCATGCGCAGGTGGTCGGGGACGTGTCCGATGCCGAGTTGCTGGCGGTGATCGAGTCTGGTCGTGACGAATAAACTGCTAAAACTTCCTTCCCAGCGGCAGCTGGTTGACCGGCTGCTGCATCTGATCGAATTCAATCACCCTTTCATTTTTCTCTCCGGTAAACCCGGTTGTGGTCGCGGTACCCTGTGCGAATCCCTGCTCGGCGTGTTGCCGGAAAAAGTGCGGGTGGTAAGCCTGATCGGTACGCCTGCCATGAAGATGGTGGATGTGCGCCAGCTGTTGCTGCCACAGGTGGTGGCGCGCCCGCTGTTCAATCCACAGGATGCGCTGGCGGAGAGCTTCTTTCGCATGCTGGAGGGGAGCAAGCCTGCCACTCTGCTGCTGCTGATAGAGCGGGCCGATCAGTTGCCGGCCGAGATGTTGGGAGAGTTGTGGGCGATCATCCGTCATAACGATACTCTGGCGGCGCCCCATCAGCTGGCCATTATTGTCTCGGGCACTGACGTCTGGTGTCGTACCCAACGGCCGCAGCTCAAAGGGCGTGCCATGCCAGCCCTTGAGCTGGAAGTGCCGCCCCTGAGCCCGCCCGAGCAGCGCATCTTCTTGTATGAAAAAGCCAAAGAGCTCAAGATCCCCGCGACCCTCTTGCCCAAGCCGCAAGTGGAGGAGATCCTGAAAACGGCGAATGGACATCCGTCCACCATCATGCAGTTACTGGAGGATATCATGACCGACAGAAGGCCCAAGAAGCGTCAGGCGGAGTTGCCCGTCAAGAAGATTGCCACCGCTATCGCGCTGGTCGCTGGCGGCCTGCTGGCGCTGAGCTACCTGCTGCCTGCGCTGTTTGACAATGAAAGCAAACCGGCACTGCAGGATCCTGCGCAGAACACGGCATTGCCGATCCCGGTAACGGGAGGCGATCCCCTCACCGCAGGCGGTTCGAATACCGATACCGCTGCACAAGGCGCGCAAAACAGCGATGCAGCAAGCAATCCCAATGGGGTTGTGAAAGATTGGCAGCCGGAGGCGAAAGTGTTGCCCAAGTCGGTGGAGAGCGAAACCGTGACCACCGAATCAACCAATTACGAAGGGCGTCGGGTGGTGATCTCTGACGAGGTCGTGCAAAAGCTGATGACCGAACCCAAGGTGAGCGGCGCACTGCCTACTGACGTGGTGGACGAGCTGACCGGCAAGAACCCGAGTGGCACAGCCCCCAGTGGTGCAATCGCAACCACGGCGCCAGCCAGTACCTCCAAAGCACTGAATCCGGCGACAACCGCAACGCCTGCGGCCACCACCAAAACAGCCAGCAACGAGCCGGTTGCCGCGCCTGCACCCAAAGTGGCCCTGACACCGGTCGCCACCTTGAACAAGAAGCCGCGCAACCACTACAGCGTTCAGCTGATGGGGGCGAGCAACACCAAGGCGGTGGATCAATTTGTCGCCGAGCATGGTCTGGCGGGCAAGGTATGGGTCTATCAGACCAAATTCCGTGGCAGCCCCTGGTTCGTGGTGCTGCAAGGGGATTATGCCGGTCTGACCCAGGCCAAGAGTGCCATTCGCAAGCTTCCGCCAGCCTTGCTGAAAGGCCAGCCCTGGCCCAAGTCGTTTGCACAGGTACAAAAAGAGCTGAAGCAATAGCCTTGATACCGGATAAGGGGGTAGAATCGTCCCCCTTTTTGGGTCTTGCCTTCTTACACACCGGATTTCCATGAAAAAAACACGCGCTTTTTTAAAATGGGCCGGGGGAAAATACTCCCTGGTTGAAGAGATTGCCGAGCGCCTGCCGGCCGGGCGTGTGTTGCTGGAGCCCTTCGTCGGGGCCGGGTCTGTGTTTCTCAACACCGACTACGACGCGTATGTGCTCAACGACATCAATCCGGATCTGATCTGCCTGTACAACCACCTCAAGCTGACGCCGGACAGTTTCATTGCCGAGGCGCGCAAGCTGTTTGTGGCAGAGCACAACCACAAGGCGGCCTATTATCGGCTGCGTACCCAGTTCAATCAGACCGAGACCACCTTCGAGCGGGCACTCTTGTTCCTGTTTCTCAACCGTCACGGTTTCAATGGATTGTGCCGCTACAACAAGAAGGGCGGCTTCAACGTGCCGTTCGGTTCCTACAAGAAACCCTATTTCCCGGAAAAAGAGCTGTGGGCCTTTGCCGAAAAGGCGCAGAAGGCGACCTTTATCTGCGAGAGCTACGCCGACGCCATCAAGCGTGCCGAAGAGGATTGGGTTATCTACTGTGATCCACCCTATGCGCCGCTCTCCACTACGGCGAGCTTCACCACCTATGCCTCCGGTGGGTTTACCCTGGATGATCAGGCGATCCTGGCGCGACTGGCCCGCCACACAGCGGCTCACAAAGGGGTGCCGGTGCTGATTAGTAACCACGATATCGAGCTGACTCGTGAGCTTTATCGCGGTGCCCGCCTCGATGAAATCCTGGTCAAGCGCACCATCAGCCGCAACGGCGGCACCCGCAACAAGGTGGCCGAGTTGTTGGCGCTCTATCCGCCCGGAATCGAACCGGAGCAGGGCTACTATCCCAGCGACAGTGAACTGCTGCCACTGACGTAACAGACCATGCGGCGCCCAGGGGCGCCGTTTTTTATGGGCGAGTCCGCGCCCGTGCCGATGCCCCAAAACCCGGGTGGCAGGGGGAGGGGAGGCGATTGCCCCATTTCCCCCGCATTCGAGTCGTTTTCGCCCGCCTTTTACGTTAAAATTGCGCCGCTTTTTCTCCCTGGCTGCCAATGGATGATGCTGATGAAAGACTTTCTGATTGCCCCCTCGATCCTCTCTGCCGATTTTGCCCGTCTGGGTGACGATGTAGCCAAGGTACTGGCTGCCGGTGCCGACGTGGTTCACTTCGACGTGATGGACAACCACTATGTCCCCAACCTGACCATTGGCCCCATGGTCTGTCAGGCGCTGCGTGACTACGGTATCGAGGCCCCCATCGACGTGCACCTGATGGTCAAGCCGGTGGATCGCATCATTCCCGATTTTGCCAAGGCGGGTGCTTCCCTCATCACCTTCCATCCGGAAGCGTCCGATCACGTTGATCGCTCTTTGGGCCTCATCAAGGAGATGGGCTGCCAGGCGGGTCTGGTGCTGAATCCTGCTACCTCGCTCTCCTGCCTCGAGTATGTGATGGACAAGCTGGATGTGATCCTGCTGATGTCGGTCAACCCGGGCTTCGGTGGCCAGAGCTTCATTCCCGGCACCCTCGACAAGCTGCGTCAGGTGCGTCGTCTGATCGACGAGAGCGGCCGCGATATCCGCCTCGAGATCGATGGTGGGGTGAAGGTCGACAACATTCGCGAGATCGCCGAAGCGGGCGCCGACATGTTTGTCGCCGGCTCGGCCATTTTCAGCCAGCCTGACTACAAGGCGGTGATCGACAAGATGCGTGCGGAGCTGGCTCATGTCACACGCTGAGCGCGCATTTGATTTGGTGCTGTTCGATCTGGACGGCACCCTGATTGACAGCGCCGCCCAGCTGGCGCTGGCAGTCAATCTGACTCTGGCAGACCTCGGTCTGGCGCAGGCTGATGAAGCGGTGATCCGTACCTGGGTCGGCAACGGAGCCGACAAGCTGATCCAGCGGGCGCTCGCCTATCGCGAGGCCGATCCCGAGTTGTTTGCCAAGGCCAGACCGATCTTTTTCCAGCACTACAACGCCTGCCTGCTGCAAGGGCTGGCTATGTATGACGGGGTTGCCCAGAGTCTGCGTCGCCTGCAAACCCTGGGTTACAAGCAGGCGATCGTCACCAACAAGCCGAGTGATTTCGTGGCACCCATCCTCGATGCCCTTGGCATCAGCGATTGTTTCGAACTTTGGCTTGGCGGCAACTGCGTGCCAGTCAAGAAGCCGAGCCCGGAGCCATTGCTGCACGCTTGCCAGGAGTTGGGGGTGAGCCCGGCTCGCACTCTAATGGTGGGCGACTCCGAAAATGACGTGCTGGCGGCCAAGGCGGCCGGCATGAAGGTGGTGGGCCTGACCTACGGTTACAACTATGGCCGCCCCATTGCCGACTCCCATCCAGACTGGGTATTCGAGCAGTTTGCCCAGCTCGATGCACTTTTGGTCTAATAGCGCAGCTGGGCTGGCTGAATAACAAGGATTAACACTCTCATGACTAAACCAATCGTATTGAGCGGGGCGCAACCCTCCGGTCAACTGACCATCGGCAACTACATGGGGGCCCTGCGTCAGTGGGTCAACATGCAGGATGAGTTCGACTGCCTCTACTGCATCGTCGACCTGCACGCCATCACCACTCGTCAGGACCCGGCTGCCCTGCGCAAGGCTTGTCTGGACGCAGCCGCCCTCTATCTAGCGGTCGGTATCGATCCCAAGAAGAGCACTGTCTTCATCCAGTCTCACGTGCCGCAGCACGCCGAGCTGGGCTGGATCCTCAACTGCTATACCCAGATGGGTGAGTTGTCGCGCATGACCCAGTTCAAGGACAAGTCCGCCCGTTTCGAGAACAACGTCAACGTCGGCCTGTTCGGTTATCCGGTGCTTATGGCAGCCGATATCCTGCTCTATCAGGCCAATCAGGTGCCGGTCGGCAACGACCAGAAGCAGCATCTGGAGCTGACCCGCGACATCTGTACCCGTTTCAACAACCTCTATGGTGAAGTGTTCACCATGCCGGAGCCCTTCATTCCGACCGAAGGGGCGCGGGTGATGAGCCTGCAGGATCCGACCAAGAAGATGTCCAAGTCGGATGACAACGAGGCCAACTTCATCGGCCTGCTGGAAGATCCCAAGCAGATCGTCAAGAAGATCAAGCGTGCGGTGACTGACTCCGACGAGCCGGCGGTGGTGCGTTTCGACCCGGAAAACAAACCGGGTGTCTCCAACCTGCTGACCCTGATGTCCGGCGTGACTGGCCGCTCCATCCCCGAGCTGGAGCAGCACTTCGAAGGCAAGATGTATGGTCACCTCAAGACCGAGACCGCCGAAGCCGTGGTTGCGCTGCTGGAACCGATCCAGGCTCGTTTCCACGAGTTGCGTCAGGATGAGGCCCATCTGATTGCGATTCTGGCAGAAGGAGCACAAAAGGCGCGCGAAAGAGCTGAAAAAACCCTGACCAGCGTATATGATGTAGTCGGCTTCGTTCCTCGAGCCTGACATACTGGGAAGGTGTAGTAGAAGAGAGCTGGGTATTTGCCTGGCTTTCTTTATTTTCTGCCTAGCTATTTTGTTTAATTTCTTTATTTCAACCTGGGTAATATCCCCAAGAGAAAGCATGCCTGTTCAACCAACTATTTCTGCTGAAGAGCTGAGTGACAAAGGTCACTGGCTACGTAAATTTCGCAAGGCGAAAAACCTCAATACCCTGCAGTTGATGGTCTCCAATGCCATCGACAAGCACCATAAAACCCCTGCCGTTGCTGCCGCCATCTATCTGGCCGAGTGTCAGCGTGAACGGGAAATGGAACAGGGTCGTTATCTCGATCGTTAATTCTCCGCTGTTGGTTATCTCATGCTGTTGTTGATCGATAACTACGACTCTTTTACCTGGAACCTGGTGCAATATTTCGGCGCCCTGGGACAAGAGGTTGTGGTCAAGCGCAATGATGAACTGACGCTTGATACCATAGCGCAGCTCTCCCCCTGTTTTCTGGTGATCTCTCCCGGTCCCTGTACGCCCAATGAGGCGGGGATCTCTCTCGACGCCATCAGCCACTTCGCTGGCAAGCTGCCCATTCTCGGCGTCTGTCTCGGTCATCAGTCGCTGGCGCAGGCCTTCGGCGCCCGCGTAGTGCGTGCCCGTCAGGTAATGCACGGCAAAACCTCACTCATCCGCCATCGCAATGAGGGGGTGTTCAAGGGGCTCAACAACCCGCTGAGGGTGACTCGTTACCACTCGCTGGTGGTGGAGCGCGACACGCTGCCCGACTGCTTCGACATCACCGCCTGGAGCGAGCATGCCGATGGCTCGTTTGACGAGATCATGGGGCTGCGCCACAAGACACTCCCTGTCGAGGGTGTTCAGTTCCATCCGGAGAGCATTTTGAGCGAGCAGGGCCATCAGTTGCTGGCCAACTTTCTGGCGCGTTCATAAAAAGTTGTGATCGCCTTCTCAAGTTCGAGAGAAGGCAAAAAAAATTTCCCTGACACTTTATTCACCCCCTCTCCTGCCCAAATTATCTCTTGCCAAGCCCCCCTGAGTCGTTATGCAATGCGGTTGCCTAAAATCTCAAGAGCAATCGAACATTGTTCCTTATAGGCCGTCTTGTTACAGACTTTTTACTTTATTTCTGTGATAATCCCGTCACGTTTACACAGATTTAACTTTTGGGCGGTGGATTATTCTGTCGCCGAATCGAAGGAGAGCTATATGTCAGAGTTGTTGGCAGTGACACGTGAAGTGTTTGATGAAGTGATGGTTCCCAACTATGCGCCCGCCAAGATCATCCCGGTGCGTGGTGAAGGGTCACGTGTCTGGGATCAGGAAGGGCGCGAGTATGTCGACTTCGCCGGTGGCATCGCCGTCAATGGTTTGGGTCACTGTCATCCCAAGCTGGTCGAGGCCCTGAAAACCCAGGGCGAGAAGCTGTGGCACCTCTCCAATGTGATGACCAACGAGCCGGCCCTGCGTCTGGCCAGGAAGCTGGTCGCCGCCACCTTTGCCGACAAGGTCTACTTCTGCAACTCCGGCGCCGAAGCGAACGAAGCCGCTCTCAAGCTGGCTCGCCGCTACGCCATCGAGAAGTTTGGCGAGCAGAAAACCCAGATCATCGCCTTCAATCAGGGCTTCCACGGTCGTACCTTCTTTACCGTCAGCGTCGGTGGCCAGGCTGCCTACTCAGATGGCTTCGGTCCCAAGCCCGGTGACATTACTCATGTTCCCTACAACGATCTGGCGGCGCTGGCCGAGGTGATCTCCGACAACACCTGCGCCGTGGTGATGGAGCCGCTGCAGGGGGAGGGGGGCATCATTCGTCCTACCGACGAGTTTGCCAAAGGGGTGCGCGAGCTGTGCGACAAACACAATGCCCTGCTGGTGTATGACGAAGTGCAGTCCGGCGTCGGCCGGACCGGTGATCTCTATGCCTATATGGGGCTGGGCGTCACGCCGGACATCCTCACCAGCGCCAAGGCGCTGGGGGGCGGTTTCCCTATTGGCGCCATGCTGACTACCAACGAAATCGCCTCTTACCTGAAAGTGGGCTCTCACGGCTCTACTTACGGCGGCAACCCGCTGGCCTGTGCGGTGGCGGAAGCGGTGATCGACGTGATCAATACTCCCGAGGTACTGGACGGGGTCAAGCGGCGCGAACAGCTGTTCCGAGATGGGCTTGAGGCGATAAACGCCAAATACCACTGTTTTAGCGAAGTGCGTGGCAAGGGGCTGTTGCTGGGCGCCGCTCTGAGCGAGGACTTCAAGGGGCGTTCCCGCGACTTCCTGCTGGCCTCCATCGACCAAGGGCTGATGGCACTGGTGGCTGGTACCAACGTGGTTCGTTTTGCCCCTTCACTGGTGATCCCGGAAGCGGACATCAAGGAAGGGCTGGCCCGCTTCGAGAAGGCGGTTGCCCAGGTGGTTAACGCCTGATTCCAAATTGAGGTGGGGAGCTCTCCCGGCAGGAGCCGGGACCCCACCTGTCGTCAATGAAAGGGAGTTGTCATTTATGTTGGTTATCCGTCCCATCGAGCAAAAAGATTTTGCCGGGCTCAAGACCTGCGCCATCGAGTCCGGCACCGGCATGACCTCGTTGCCCGTCAACGATGAACTGCTGCAGCGCAAGATCGATGCCTCTACCCAGACTTTTTCCGACAAGCCCGCCGGCAAGGGGGATTGCCTCTACTTTTTCGTGGCCGAGGATTTAGAGACCGGTGAGATGGTGGGCACCTGCGCTATCGATGCCGCAGTGGGTCTCTCCCAGCCGTTTTACAACTATCACATCGGCAAGGTGGTGCACTCATCACCCAAGCTCGGTATCTACAACGTCGTTGAAACCCTGACTCTCTCCAACGACTACACCGGCAACTCCGAGCTCTGCACCTTGTTCTTGCGCGAATGTGCCCGCGAGGGGCTCAATGGTCGCTTGCTCTCCAAGCACCGCTTTCTGTTTATGGCCGAGCACCCCGAGCTGTTTGACGAGACCGTCTTCGCCGAAATGCGCGGCGTCTCCGATGCCAACGGTCACAGCCCCTTCTACGAGTGGCTACAAACCCATTTCTTCTCGATGGATTTTCCCACCGTCGACTATCTGACCGGCATCGGCAAGAAGCGCTTTATCGCCGAACTGATGCCCAAGTACCCCATCTACGTCAATTTGCTGAGCAAAGAGGCGCGAGCCGTCATTGGCCAGACCCACGAGAAGACCCGACCGGCCATCAAGATGCTGCAGGATGAGGGCTTCGTGAACCGTGGCTACGTCGATATTTTCGATGCGGGCCCCACCGTCGAGTGCGACGTGAAGAATATCCGTAGCGTGCGCCGCAGCAAGAAGCTGCGGGTGCTGGTGGGCGAGCCCATCGGTGGCAAGACCCATCTTATCTGCAACAGCCGTTTCGAGCATTACCGCGCCTGCTACGGCAATATCCGGGTCGATCTCGACAAGCACGAAGCCATCATTCCGCCGAAGATGGCGGCGGCACTCAAGGTGCAGGATGGCGACATGGTGCGGGTGGTTGACCTCGACTGAGACAGACAGGACAAGCAAACCGATTATCAGACAGGCAGCCGAGGCTGTCTGCCAGCGACAGGGAGTGAATGGATGAGCCAGTCAGTACAATTTATCGACGGTAAATGGCTTGCCGGTGAAGGCAAGCCGTTCGAGTCAAAGGACCCGGCCAAGAATCAGGTGATCTGGCAAGGGGAGGCCGCCAGCGCAGCGCAAGTGGATGCCGCCGTCAAGGCTGCTCGCGCTGCTTTCTACCATTGGGCGGACATGAGCCTTGAGGATCGTCTTACCATAGTGCGTCGCTATGCCGACCTGCTGGGCGAGCAGAAAGAGGCGCTGGCGCTGACCATCGCCCGCGAAACCGGCAAACCGCTGTGGGAGACCCGCACCGAAGTGGCCGCCATGCAGGGCAAGATCGCCATCTCCATCCGCGCCCATGACGAGCGCACTGGCACCGTTGAAAATGCCATGCCGGGCGCCAAGGCGTTTGTCCGTCACAAGCCCCACGGCGTGGTGGTGGTGTTCGGCCCCTACAACTTCCCGGGCCATCTGCCCAACGGCCATATCGTACCTGCACTGATCGCGGGTAACGCCGTGGTGTTCAAACCCTCCGAGCTGACCCCCATGGTGGCCGAAGCCATGGTCAAGGTGTGGCAGGAGGCCGGATTGCCCAAGGGAGTGCTCAATCTGGTGCAAGGGGAGGTCGAGACTGGCAAGGCGCTGGCTGGCAACCCCGATATCGACGGCCTCTTCTTTACCGGCTCCTCCCGCACCGGTCATTTCCTCCATCAGCAGTTTGCCGGTCAGCCGGGCAAAATTCTGGCCCTCGAGATGGGCGGCAACAACCCGCTGATCGTGAAAGACGTGAGCGACATCGATGGCGCTGTGCATGCCATCGTCCAGTCGGCATTTATCACCTCGGGTCAGCGCTGCACCTGCTCCCGCCGCCTGTTTGTCGAGCGCGGTGAGCGTGGCGATGCGCTGGTCAAGCGACTGGTCGAGGTGGTTAGCCAGATCAAGGTCGGCCTCTATAACGCAGCCGAGCAGCCGTTCATGGGCTCGATGATAAGCGAGAAGGCTGCACTGGGCATGGTCGAGGCGCAAGCCAACCTGCAGCGCCTCGGTGGCGAGAGCCTGCTTACCCTCAAGCACCTGGAAGCGGGCACAGGCTTTGTCTCCCCGGGTATTATCGACGTGACCTCAGTGAGCGCGCTGCCTGACGAAGAGTACTTCGGCCCGCTGCTGCAACTCATTCGTTACGATGATTTCGATGCTGCCATCGATCAGGGCAACGCCACCCGCTACGGTCTCTCGGCCGGTCTGCTGGGGGACAAGGAGGCGGACTGGCACCACTTCTTCAAGCGGATCCGCGCCGGTATCGTCAACTGGAACAAACCCATCACCGGCGCCTCCAGTGCCGCGCCGTTTGGTGGCATCGGCGCTTCCGGCAACCACAGGGCAAGCGCCTACTACGCTGCTGACTACTGTGCGTATCCGGTTGCCTCTGTCGAAGACAGCAAAGCAACCATGCCGGATCAACTGTCGCCCGGCCTGCGCTTCTAATAACGACACGGGGCATCCAGCGGTGCCCCCATCTGTACCCGCAATCAAAGGAAAGAGAGATGCAAAAGGATATCGACACCCTGTTCAGCCATCTGTGGGACAACTACATCAAGGTGACCCCGAGCGCCCTCAAGGTGCACACCCTGCTGGGTGGCGGCGAGCCCATCGTCAACGATCACGTGGCGTTTCGTACCTACAACCTGCCCAAGCTGGGGCTGGAGAAGCTTGCCGCCCACTTCCTGTCGCTCGGTTACGAGCAGAAGGGCGAGTACGTTTTCAAGGCCAAGAAGCTCTACGCCAAGCACTTCGAGCATCAGGATCCGGACGCTCCCAAGGTGTTTATCAGCGAGCTGAAGGTGGAAGAGCTCTCCCCAGCGGCGCAGGCCATCATCCACAAGCTGGCCGATCAGGTGCCCGATCATCTGACCGATACCCCGGCATTTCTCTACACCGGCGCCCCCTGGCAGGTCTCCTATGCCGATTATCAGACTCTGCTGGCGGAGAGCGAGTACGCGGCATGGATGGCAGCATGGGGCTATCGTGCCAACCACTTCACGGTCAATATCAACAAGTTGAAGGATTTCGACACCATCCATCAGGTCAATGCGGCACTGAAGGCGGCGGGTTTCGTGCTCAACAGCGTGGGTGGCGAGGTGAAAGGGGACCCGCAGGTGATGCTGGAGCAATCCTCCACCATGGCCGACAAAGCAGAGGTGCCGTTCAGCGATGGGGTGCGTACTATCCCGAGCTGCTTCTACGAGTTTGCTCTGCGCTATCCGCAGGCCGACGGCGTACTCTATCCGGGCTTTGTCGAAGCGTCCGCCGACAAAATTTTTGAGTCCACCAATGCCATGTAACAACGGGTGTTGGCCAAAGTGCCACTGTTCATGATGTGACATGACGACAGCCCCATATCGGGGCTGTCGTCATTTGCATATCTGGGGGATATCTAGGGTGCGGGGTAGAGAGCACCCAGCACAGCCGGACGGCTGGCGCCGGTGACGGCGGGCAGGTTGCCGGGTTTGTGCTTGATAAAGCGCTCCGCCAGCCAGGCAAAGGCTGCGCCTTCCATCCAGTCGGGCGCAATGCCCAGTTCGGCAGTGCTGGCGATGCGCCAGCCGGGCAGCAGGCTGGCCAATTCGCTCAGCAGCGGGGCGTTATGGGCGCCGCCGCCGCAGACAAACAGCTCGGGACGGGTTTGCGCCTCATTCGGGGCAGGCAGCTGGCGGGCGATGCTGTGGCAGGTGAGCGCCTGCAGAGTGCGCTGCACATCCGCCGCAGCATAGGGGTGGCCAGCCAGCTCGCCATCGAGCCACGCCAGGGTGAACATCTCCCGCCCGGTGCTCTTGGGGGCGGGGGCGGCGAAATAGGGGTGAGCCAGCAGCTTCTCCAGCAGGGCCGGGATTGGCTTGCCGCTGGCCGCCCACTGGCCGCCGGCATCGTAACCGGTCCCCTTGGGGTGATGGCGGCGATACCAGCCGTCGAGCAGGGTGTTGGCCGGGCCGGTATCGAAGCCATAGACCCCGTTGGCATGGCCCGGCAGCACCGAGATATTGGCGATGCCGCCGAGGTTCAGCACCACCCGCAATGCACCGGGGCGGGCAAAGAAGGCCTGATGGAAGGCGGGCACCAGCGGGGCCCCCTGACCGCCGAGGGCCATGTCCATGGTGCGAAAGTCGGCGATGACATCGATGCCGGTCAGCGCCGCCAGCAGGGCCGCGTTGCCGATCTGCAGGGTGAAGCCAAGCTGGGGGCGGTGGCGGATGGTCTGGCCGTGGCTGCCGATGGCGCGAATATCGGCGGGCGTGAGGCCCGTCTTGGCCAGCAGGGCGTGGGTGGCGGCGGCAAATTCGCGCGCCACCAGATTGTCGGCCACCCCCATGCGATCGATCTCGTTGTCGCTAGGGGTACAGAGCTCATGCAGCTCGTGGGCGGTGGGCCAGGGGTGGCTGAGGGCCGCCTCGACCCGCAGTTGATCCCCGTCGATCACCACCTGCACGGCGTCAATACCGTCCATGCTGGTGCCTGACATCAATCCGATATAGCGTTCAGCCATTGGCTCTCCTCACTCGCTGGTCGGGATAGTCCGCTTCCCGACACCGATGCAGCATGGCGCCGAGCCATGCGCAGGCAAAATAAAAAGGGCTGGCGGGGCTGCTACCCCGCCAGCCCTGATGGCTTAGTTGCCGCGGCTATCCCGCTTGTTCTGGGCCAGCTGCAGCTCGGGGCTGTCGAGCTTGGCCAGTTGCGGCATCGCCAGCTTTTTGAAGTTGGCCAGCTCGCGTCCGCTCAGGGTCTCTGCCTGCGGCAGGGTGAGGGTGCGCGGGTTCTTGTGAATGCCGCCCACCACGAACTCGTAGTGCAGGTGCGGGCCGGTGACGCGACCGGTGCCACCCAGAGTGCCGATGGTCTGCCCCTGCTTCACCCGCTGTCCCTTGTTGACGGTGCGTTTGGAGAGGTGCAGGTATTTGGTCACATAGTTGCCGGCATGCTTGATAAAGACGTAGTTGCCGTTGAACTGGTTGTAACCGGCGGCCACCACGCTGCCTGAGCCCGCCGCCATGATGGGGGTGCCCACCGGCGCCACATAGTCGATGCCGTTGTGGGGGCGGATCTTGCCGGTCACCGGATGGAGGCGGCGCGGGTTGAAGTTGGAGCTGATGTATTTGAAGTTGACCGGCGCACGCAGGAAGCTCTTGCGCATGGCTTTGCCTTCCGGGGTGTAGTAGTTGCCATCTTCATTGAGCACGGCGCGGTAGGCAGTGCCCTGGTTGACGAACTCGGCGGCCAGAATATCGCCGGAGGCGACCCGCTCGTCGTCGCGGAACTTGTCTTCATAGACCACCCGGAAGCTGTCCCCCGGCTGCAAGTCCTGGGCAAAGTCGATGTCCCAGCCGAAGATGGCGGCCAAGTCCATGATCTGATCTTCGGTCATCCCCGCATCCACCGCCGCGCCCCAGAAGCTGGAGCGGATCTCGCCCTTGCTCACCTGTTCGCGGGTGTCGAGGGCGATCTTGACGTTGCGGGCGACAAAGGTCTCCTCCTTGCGGCTCACCTTGAGCGCCTGCTCCAGACTGTGGGGGTAATAGAGGCTGTGCAGCTCGCCGTTTTCGGTGAGCTTGAAGGTGAGCTCCTGCCCCGGTTGCAGCATCCGCAGGGGATCGCTGCCCTCGAGCTGGTCGATCAGGTGCAGATCCGTGGTGCTCAGGCCAATGCGCTGGAAGATCACCCCCATGTTGTCGCCACGGCGCACCTTCACCTGCTTGGTGATATAGCGCGGCTTGGGCGGGGTAACGGGCTGGGCGGCCTCGGCTGGCAGCTCGTTGTTTAGCGCGTTGTCGTTGGCCGGTTCCCGCAGGGCAATTTCGTTGCCGTTTTCATCGACCCGTGTTGCTACTGCCTGTTCGCTGGGCCAGGCCGCCAGCATCATGATCATGATGCTCAAGATCAGCACCATCTTGCGGTGCCAGTGGGGGAGTGCGTTGAAGGCGTGCCAAATAACCATGAGAAGCAGATGAAGTCGGGCAGAATGGACGGATTTTACAGCCTTTCCAATTGGCCCGCCATTCCAGTAATATGTTTGGCCCTGTGGAATCGTGATGGAGAGTCAAAAAATGTCCCAGCTCGAGGTGGCGCTAGCCGAGATCAAGCGCGGAGCGGAAGAAATTCTGGTTGAAGAAGAACTTGTCGCCAAGTTGAAGGAAGGGCGCCCGCTGCGCATCAAGTTGGGCATGGACCCGACCGCCCCCGACATTCACCTGGGTCATACCGTGATCCTCAACAAGCTGAAGACCTTCCAGGATCTGGGCCATGAAGTGATCCTGCTGATCGGTGACTTCACTGCCATGGTGGGTGACCCCTCCGGCAAGAACGCCACCCGTCCGCCGCTCTCCGAAGAGGCCATCAAGCACAACGCCCTCACCTATGCCGAGCAGGCGTTCAAGATCCTCGACCCGGCCAAGACCCGCATCGAGTACAACTCGACCTGGCTGAGCGAGCTGGGTGCGACCGGCATGATCAAGCTGGCGGCCAAGCAGACCGTGGCCCGCATGATGGAGCGCGACGACTTCAAAAAGCGCTACACCGGCGGCCAATCCATCGCGATTCACGAATTCCTCTATCCGCTGCTGCAAGGCTATGACTCGGTCGCGCTGAAGGCGGACGTTGAGCTGGGTGGTACCGACCAGAAGTTCAACCTGCTGATGGGCCGCGAGCTGCAAAAAGATGCCGGCATGGCGACCCAGTGCGTGCTGATGATGCCGCTGCTGGTGGGTCTGGATGGCGTCAAGAAGATGTCCAAATCCGCAGGCAACTACATCGGCGTTCACGACGCTCCGGGCGAGATGTTCGGCAAGATCATGTCCATCACCGACGATCTGATGTGGAACTACTACGAGCTGCTCTCCTTCCGTCCGCTGGCCGAAATTGAAGAGTTCAAGGCAGGCATCGCTGCCGGTACTCTCAACCCGCGCGACGTGAAGATCTGGCTGGCCAAAGAGATCATCGCCCGTTATCACGACGAAGCGGCGGCCGAAGCGGCCCACGAAGATTTCACCCAGCGTTTCTCCAAGAACGCCATTCCGGACGAAATGCCGGAAGTCGAGCTGGCTCTGGAAGGCGAAGGTCTGGCCATTGCCAACCTGCTGAAAGAGGCCGATCTGGTGGCCACCACCTCCGAAGCGCTGCGGATGATCAAGCAGGGTGCGGTCAAGGTTGATGGCGAGAAGCTGGAAGATGGCAAGGCACTCATCGGTGCCGGTACCGCCGTCTATCAGGTCGGCAAGCGCAAGTTTGCCCGCGTGACTGTCAAATAAGCAGTACCGTCAAATAAGCCGTCGCATCAGGCAAGCTGGCCATCAAACCGGTTCAAGCTTGTTCAACAGGGCCTCCTTCTGGAGGCCTTGTTGTATCTGGGCGGCACGGATCTGGGCGATAAAGTGCCGCAGCACGGCACTGCTTGGGTGTGGCCGTGTTGCCAGACTGATGCTGGTCATCATGCCGTTGCCCTCAATGGGGTGATAACTGACCCCGAGCGGGCGCAGCGCCGCCACCGAGCTGGGCACCAGAGTCACGCCAAAGCCCGCCTGCACCATGCCGACGGTAGAGATCACCTGCGGGCATTCGGGCCCCAATATAGGCTCGAACCCCGCCTCCCGGCAGAGACCCACGATGCCGTCATAGAGCCCGGGCCCGATGGCGTGGGGAAACAGAATAAAACTCTCGTCCTTCAGGCTGGCCAGTGGCAAGGGGCCCGGCTTGGCCTTGGGATGGCTGGTCGGCAGGGCGATCAGCAGCGGCTCCTGCTCGATAAGGTGGTGGGCAAAGCCCTCGCTACCGCGGCAGGGGAGCCGCAAGATGGCCGCATCCAGCCGATCGTTGCGTAGCGCCTCCACCAATGCCGGCATGGTGCCCTCCTGCGGGCTGAGGGCCACCTCGGGGTAGCGCTCCCGATAGTCGTGCAGCAGGGTCAGCACCGCGGGGTGGAGCACGGTGGACCCGGCAAAGCCGATCCGCAGTGCCCCCTGCTCGCCCCGGGCAATCCGCTTTACCTTCAGTTTTGCCGCATCGGCCAGCGCCAGGATCTGCGCCGCATCCCGATAGAGGCTCTCGCCCGCCTCGGTCAGCTCGACACTGCGGGTCAAACGGCGCAGCAGCGGGGTGCCCAGGGTCTCCTCCAGCTTGCGGATCTGCTGGCTCAGCGGCGGCTGGGCCATGTTGAGTGATTCGGCTGCGCGGGTGAAATTCTGCTTTTCAACAACGGCCATGAAGTAGCGGAGCGTACGAAGTTCCATATCGATTGAGTCTCAAAGTCATGGGATCAGCGTATTGGTGTTGAAATGTGAACCAAGTCACCATTGGATCCGAACGCTAACAGGATTCACGGTGGAGGTGAAACCCGAATGGAACATATTGCAACATCTGACAGTGCCGGGTGCAGCTGTGCCCTCGAAGTGAGCCAGCAGTTTTCCCGCTGGCGCAGGCAGCATGACGGTGGCGAGATCTACCAGAGTTCCCTGATGAGCGCCCTGCTGGCGGGGGTCTACGAAGGGGAGACCACCATGAGCGAGCTGCTGCGCCACGGCGACTTTGGCCTCGGCACCTTCAATCACCTCGATGGCGAGCTGATCGCCTTCGAGCGCCAGATCCACCAGTTGCGCTCCGATGGCTCGGCCCGGCCCGCCCGCGCCGATCAGAAGACCCCCTTTGCGGTGATGACCCATTTTCGCCCCTGTCTGGAGCGTCGCTTCGATCACCCCCTCAGCCGTGACGAGATCCACCAGTGGGTGGATCGGCTGGTGGGATCCGACAACGTCTTCGTCGCCCTGCGCCTCGACGGCCAGTTTGAAACGGCCAAGGTACGAACCGTGCCGCGTCAGGAGCCCCCTTATCGTCCCATGCTGGAAGCCATCGAACAGCAGCCGCTGTTCCGCTTTGCCGCGGTGGCGGGAACCCTGGTGGGCTTTCGCTGCCCGCCGTTCGTGCAGGGAGTTAATGTAGCGGGCTTTCACGAGCACATGATCACCGCCGATCGCAAGGGGGGCGGTCATCTGCTCGACTACACCATGGCCCACGGCACCCTGCGACTTTCTGTGGTGCGTCACCTCAATCTGGCCCTGCCATCGGATCCCGCTTTCCGGCAGGCCGACCTCAACCCCGCCGATCTCGATCGCGCCATTCAGGCCGCCGAAGGCTGATAGACAAGGAGCAATATCATGGAAAACAGACAGTGGAAGTGCGGTGCCGAGCTGGTTGTTCGTCATCTGGAGGCGCAAGGGGTCAAGCAGGTGTTCGGTATTCCCGGTGCCAAGATTGACCGGGTGTTCGATGCGCTGGAGGACTCTCCCATCGAGACCATAGTGGTGCGCCACGAGGCGAACGCCGCCTTTATGGCGGCCGCCGTGGGGCGCCTCACCGGCAAGGCGGGGGTGGCGCTGGTCACCTCGGGCCCCGGCTGCTCCAACCTTATTACCGGGTTGGCGACTGCCACCTCGGAGGGGGACCCCATGGTGGCGCTGGGCGGTGCGGTGCGCCGTGCCGATGGCCTCAAGCTCACTCATCAGAGCATGGATACGGTCAACCTCTGCCGTCCGGTCACCAAGTTCAGCGCCCAGGTCAACAGCGGGGCGGCGATCTCGGAAGTGATGGCCAACGCCTTTCGCGCCGCCGAGCTGGGACGGCCGGGGGCGGCGTTTGTCAGCCTGCCGATGGACATCATCAACAAGCCGGTGCAGGGCAATGTGCTGGTGCCTCGGGAAGTGCCGGAGCCGGGCTGCGCCGATGAGCAGAATATGGAGCAGGCATTGACCCTGCTGCGCAACGCCGAGAATCCGGTGGTACTGCTCGGCCTGATGGCGAGCCGGCCGGAAAATGCCGAGGCAGTGCGTGCCTTCCTCGACAAGGCGCGGCTGCCGGTGACCGGTACCTATCAGGCCGCCGGGGTGGTGGACAGCTGCCACTTCGATGACTTTGCCGGACGGGTGGGGCTCTTTAACAACCAGCCGGGGGATCAGCTGCTGGCAGGGGCCGATCTGGTGATCTGCATCGGCTACAGCCCCATCGAGTACGACCCCGTGCTGTGGAATGGCGATCGGGAGCGGCGCATCCTCCATATCGATGTGCTGCCTGCCGATATCGACAGCAGCTACTGCCCGACCGCCGAGCTGGTGGGGTCGATCCGCGCCAACCTGTTGCAGCTGACCCGCATCATGGGCAATCCGAAAATCCGTCCCCCCGAGGTGGCTCGGCTGCTGCAAGGGGTTCGCCAGCAGCGGTTGCGACTGGCGATGCGGGCCGACGATCTGCACGGCAATCCGGTTCACCCCTTGCGTATCGTGCGCGAGCTGCAGGATCTGGTGCGCGACGACATGACCCTCTGCGTCGACATGGGCAGCTTCCATATCTGGATTGCCCGCTACCTCTACAGCTTCCGCGCTCGTCAGTTGTTGATCTCCAATGGTCAGCAGACCATGGGGGTGGCACTGCCGTGGGCTATCGGTGCGGCGCTGGTGCGGCCGGGGGAGAAGGTGATCTCGGTATCGGGGGATGGCAGCTTTATGCAGTCGAGCATGGAGCTGGAGACGGCGGTGAGGCTCAAGAGCAATATCGTTCACATCATCTGGGTCGATAACGGTTACAACATGGTCGCGATGCAGGAGCAGCAGAAGTATTGCCGCACCTCAGGCGTCTCTTTTGGCCCCATCGACTTCAAACGCTATGCCGAATCGTTCGGGGCGGCCGGGTTTGCGGTGCGCTCGGCCGACGAGCTGCGCGCCACCCTGCGGGCCGCGCTGGCGGTGGAGGGGCCTGCTGTGGTGGCCATTCCGGTGGATTACTCCGACAACCCGGGGCTGATGGCCCAGCTCAGGCCAGAAGTATTGGCATAGTGTGGGCAGCAGTGCTGGCCTGAATCCTCGAGTAAGGGCAGGCAGACCCGCCCATATAGCAGAAACCGGCATCAGGGGATGCCGGTTTTTTATTGTTTTGCGGGATGGGTGGTCTTAACGGGCCAGCTGGACGGCGGCGCGTGCGCGGGCCGGTTGCGGGCGACGCTTGTTTTTTGGCGCGCAGGCCATCTTCAGGCGCAGCCACTCGCGCCACAGCAGCCAGCAGAGCGGCAGGGTGAGCAGCAGCACGGTCGCGGGCTGGGCCATCAGCACCCCATCACGACCCCACAGTTGTGGCAGCAGGAAGATGAGCGGCAGCAGCAACACGGTTTTGGCGATGGAGATGACCAGCGCCTGACGGGTACGCGCCATGGATTGCAGCAGCACTATGCCGAACATGATGATCCCCTCCAGCGGAATGGCGCCGAGGTTGAGGGTCAGGCTGCTGATGGCAGCGGCCAGCAGTTCGGGATCCTTGTCGCCGGTATAGAGCATGGCGACCTGTCCCGGCAGCAGCTGGATGGTGAGCCACACCAGCATGCCGTAGATAAAGGTGAACTTGAGCCCCATCTCCATCAGGTACTTGAGGTTGCGGTGGCGCTTGGCCCCTGCCGCCTTGCTGATGAGCGGCTGAATGCCGAAGGCGAGCCCCTGCAGGATGACGATAAAGACAGCTTCGGTGTAACCGGCCACGGTAAAGCCCGCCAGATCCTTCACATTGCCGTACACCATCAGCTGGCTGTTGTGCAGCATCAGCAGCAGGCCGAGGTTGAACTGGGCAATCAGGCTCGGCAGACCGGTAAAGAGCAGGTGCGGCATGGCGGGGAGGTTGGGCACCAGATCCCGCCAGCTGAGGCGAAGCCGCGCCCAGGGGGTAAAGAAGTAGCCTAGGCCGATCAGGCTCACCGCACCCTCTGCCATCAGGGTGGCTTGCGCGGTCCCGATCAGTCCCAGCCCCAGCCGACCCACCATGATGTAGTTGAGGATGATATTGAGCACGGCGCCGCTGCTCACCAGCACCATGGCCAGTTTCGGGCGACCATCGTTGCGCAGCAGATAGGGGACCGCCAGATTGCTGGCCAGCAGCAGGGTACCGCCGCCAATCCAGGTGAGGTAGTCACTCGCCTGTTTCCAGGTCTCGGTGCCCTGTTCAATCCCCAGTCCCAGCAGGATATCGGTGTGGGTGTAATAGAGCAGCACCGGCGCAACTACCCCGAGACCGGCCAGCAGCCAGAGGGCGTTGACCAGCGCCTGACGGGCCAGCGTGTCGTTTTTCGCACCTTGCTGGAAGGAGATGGCGGTGGCGGCCCCCATGCTGATCATGGCGGCCAGACCGATCAGCACCATGATGACCGGATAGACCAGGTTGATTCCGGCGAGGCCAGCGGCACCGACATAGTGGCCGACGAAGATGCCGTCGATGAGGTAGTAGGCCCCCGAGACCAGCATGGCAAGAATGGAGGGGAGGGCGTAAGCCCAGAAGCGACGGGTCATGGCCCGTTGCCGCAGTGTTAAATAGGCAGACATATCTGTTCTCTCGGGGAGTTCGATTATCGAACAGCTAGTCTAGATTAATACTTATTTGGTGATAATCAGGGTTTCACTTGATGAATTGCTGAGTATTACTCACTAATCCGGGGTTTTGGTAGTGAGCCTTGAGCATGTCGATCAGGATGCGCAGCCCGCTGCCCAGCTGATGCCGACTGGGATAGAAGAGGTAGAAGCCGGCAAAGGTGGGGCACCAGGGCTCCAGCACGGTGAGCAGTTTCCCCTCCGCGACCTTCTGGCTCACCTCCTCTTCCAGACAGTAGGCGAGCCCCAGCCCCGCCTCGGCGGCGCCCAGATAGAGGGCTGGGGTGCTGGTAGTGAGCGGCCCGGTCACTTCGATCTCCAGCATGGTGCCATCGGCGGCAAAGGCCCAGCGATAGTGATGGTGCGGGGTGAGGCGATAGCCGATGCAGGCGTGGCGGCTCAGCTCGCTCGGGTGCTCCGGCGTACCGTGCTCCGCCAGATAGGCCGGGGAGCCCACCACCAGATAGCGCTGGGGCGGGCCGAGGGGGATGCCGATCATCTCCTTGGGCAGCAGATCGCCATAAAAGAGTGCGGCATCGTAACCATCTTCAATCAGCCGGGGCATCAGCTCCTGCTCCACCACCTCCACCTGCATCCGCGGATAACGGGCCAGATAGTCGATCAGCACAGGTGCCAGCAGGCTGTCGATGGCGCCGCGGGGGGCACAGAGCTTGAGCCTTCCCACCGGCTCATCGCTGTTGCGGGCCAGCTCGCAAAGCGCCTCTTCCAAGGTATTGAGGGTGGGGAGCAGCTGCTTGAGCAGCCGCTGGCCCGCTTCGGTCGGTACCACGGCGCGGGTGCTGCGGTTGAGCAGCCGTACTCCCAGACGGGCTTCCAGCCCCTTCAGGCTATGACTGAGGGCGGAGGCGGAGACCCCGAGTTCGAGGGCGGCCTTGCTGAAACTGCGGTGACGGGCGACGGCGGCAAACACCGCCAGTTCGGCGAGATCGGTACGGGTAATGGTCATCATCAATCAACAAAAAGGCGTGAGTCACAAGGGTACGCCAAGGCCGTGCTGCACACAATCCGCGCTAAACGGGTGGCTTGTTGCAAATATGTAGCTGCTCGCAGGCCATTGATTCCAGTGAAACTAAGTTGAATTGTTAAAAAAAACTCACAATAAGGCGCTTTGAGTGTGATCTTGGTCGTCCGAAAGGCGACCAAAATCAAACTTTGGTTGATTAATTCAAAAAAACGCTGTGATTAATAAGGGCATTTAATTAAAGTCAGCCCATCAAGAGTGGCGCACGTTAATCGGTTGTTAAGTGAGACGGGCGCCGACCCTCAGGGTCAAAATCTCGCACTGTTGTTTGTTGCAATCCTGTTGTCACAAGGAGTGATGGCCAGGTTGCCGGGGGGCGAGAGGTTAATATCAAGGACGGACAGCAGGCGTTCCAGGGAGATGGAACCGGGCCAAGGCCCGACCAAACAAGAATCCCATTTTCCTAGATGACAGGAACAACGTATGTCTGACATGAATATTGCAGCTGATGGTCGTTTAGCCAGCAACACCTCCCGCGGCGTCAACAAGGCCGATGTGGTCTGGATGCTGGGTCTGTACGGTACCGCGATCGGTGCCGGTGTGCTCTTCCTGCCAATCAACGCCGGTGTAGGTGGCCTGTGGCCGCTGGTTGCCATGTTGATTCTGGCGCTGCCGCTGACTTTCTTTGCTCACCGTGGTCTGACCCGCTTCGTGCTGTCCGGCTCTACCCGTGATGGCGACATCACTGAAGTAGTAGAAGAGCACTTCG
Organism: Aeromonas sp. 604443; assembly: GCF_049170315.1. NCBI lineage: Bacteria > Pseudomonadati > Pseudomonadota > Gammaproteobacteria > Aeromonadales > Aeromonadaceae > Aeromonas > Aeromonas sp. 604443. The sequence goes on along the minus strand of NZ_JAAKMI010000005.1, from coordinate 69,988 downwards.
GCAAGACCGCAGGCAAATTCATCACCCTGCTCTACTTCTTTGCCATCTACCCGATCGTGCTGATGTATTCAGTCGCCATCACCAACACCGTCGAGAGCGTGATTGTTCACCAGCTGGGCATGTCTGCACCTCCCCGTGCCGTTCTGTCACTGGCCCTGATCCTCGGTCTGATGGCGGTTGTTCGTCTGGGCGGCCAGGTTATCGTCAAAGCGATGAGCGTGCTGGTATTCCCGTTCGTGCTCACCCTGATGGGTCTGGCGTTCTACCTGATCCCGCACTGGAACGGTGCCATCATCACTGAAGCTCCGGCCCTGTCCGACGCCTTCAACGGTGACTTCATCAAGACCCTGTGGCTGGCTATCCCGGTAATGGTGTTCTCCTTCAACCACTCCCCGATCATCTCCTCCTTCGCGGTGGACAACAAAGGTCGTTACGGTGAAGGTGCCGAGAAGAAGTGCAGCAACATCCTGCTGGGCGCCCACGTCATGATGGTGATGACCGTTATGTTCTTCGTATTCAGCTGCGTACTGAGCCTCTCTCCGGCTGACCTGGCTGCTGCCAAAGAACAGAACATCTCCATCCTGTCCTACCTGGCCAACCACTTCGATAACCCGGTTATCGGTACTGTGGCTCCGCTGATCGCCATGGTTGCCATCAGCAAATCCTTCCTGGGTCACTACCTGGGGGCGCAAGAGGGCATGAACGGCCTGATGGCCAAGGCGCTGCGCGAGAAGGGCAAGAACGTTGACACCAAGCAACTGAACAAAGTCACTGCCGTGTTCATGATCCTGACCACCTGGGCCATCGCTACCATCAACCCGAGCATCCTCGGCATGATTGAAGACCTGGGTGGCCCGATCATCGCAATGCTGCTGTTCCTGATGCCGATGTACGCCATCACCAAGGTTCCGGCCATGCGCAAATACGCTGGCAACATCAGCAACGGCTTCGTGACCATCATCGGCCTGATCGCCATGTCCGGTATCATCTACAAGCTGATTGCCTGATAACTCCGGTTACCAAGTTGAATGAAGAAGCCGCCTCGCAAGAGGCGGCTTTTTTATGGCCGGGATTCAGGATTGGGCATTGTCGATATTTTCCGACTGCCAGAGGGCATAGCCCTTGCCGGAGGCCGTGGTAGGCAGATCAATCTGCATCAGGTCGTTGCCGATGACAAAGGGGCCCGAGTAGCGGGCGCGCAGATCCTGCGCCAGATCTTTGACCCTGATCTTGCCGTTGAGGCCGATATGGCTGAACACGGTCAGCGCCGGTTTGGCTTCGTTCATTACCCGGGCCGCCTGCTCAGGGGAGGCGAGGTGACCGGCGATCGCCTTGTAGCCGGGGTTGGCCTTCATCTGCTCGGCAGAGGTCATGGAGACGCAGTGCACCAGCAGATCGGCCCCTTTGGCCTGCTTCACCACTTCGGGGCTGTAGCGGGTATCGCCGGAGAGCACCACGCTATGGCCGTGATAGTCGATGCGATAGCCGAATGACGGCTTGATGTTGACCCCGTGGTCGTTGTCAAAGGCGGTTACCTTGACCCCGTCATGGTTGTAGACCACCCCGGCGGTAACCTCGTGGCTGTTGATCTCCACCCCATCCAGCGGCGTACCCTCATCCTTGACCCGGGTGGCGATGTCGGTGGCGTAGGCCTGCTGCAAGCCACGGGCGAGAGCTGTGGTGCCTTTGGGGCCGTAGAGTTCCATCGGCGCGTGGCGCTGGCCATAGGCCGGTTGCAGCCAGCCGGTCAGCCAGAGATCCGCCAGCCCGTTGGTGTGGTCGGAGTGAAAGTGGGTGAGGAAGAAGGCGTTGACCCGGCCGATGGGGATATGCAGCTGCCACAGGCGAGTGGCGGAGTTGCGGCCAAAATCGAACACCAGCTTCTGGTTGCCCGCCTCGACCAGAGTGCTGTAACCGCCACGACTGATCTGGGGTACCGGAGTGCCGGTGCCGAGCAGGCTGACCCGAAAGATATCGGGCCGGGCTTGAGTTGCTGAGGCAGGGGCATGATCGTGGTTGCTGATAAAGCTGCTCTCGGCAGCCTGACTGGCGCCGCTGGCCAGCAGACCGACCAGTAATGCGGCCAGATAGGTGCTTTTCATGGGAATTTATCCTGTGGGGGAGGGACGGCATCACTGTATTGGTAACTAAAAGTTGAATAAATTGGCTAAAATCCATTTCTTACTAAACTTTTGGTTGTGAATAGGGGCCCTGTCGCGGGACAAACGGCCTTGAAACGGGCAAAAAGGAGGGGTTGTGGACCGATTGACCAGCATGCGAATCTTCACCCGGGTAGTGGATCTCGGCTCCTACAGCGCGGTGGCGAGCGAAGAGGGGATCAGCGCCCAGATGGTGGGCAAGCATGTGCTGGGGCTGGAGCAGTGGCTGGGGGGCAAGCTGTTTCACAAGACCACCCGCCAGCAGACTCTCACCGAGCTGGGCCAGCTGTTTTTGGCTCGCTGCCAGCGGGTGCTGGAGGAGCTGGCACTGACCGAGTCGCTCACCCAGAACCTGCTGGCCGAGCCGGCCGGACGGCTGCGCATCGCCGCTCCCCTCAGCTTTGGCCACCACCGGCTGGTGCCGCTGCTGCCCGCTTTTCTCGACCGCTACCCCAAGCTGGATCTGGATCTGCAGCTCACCCCGCGCTGGGTCGATCTGGTGGAGGAGGGGTTCGACGCCGCCATCCGCACCCTGCGCCCGCAGGATGAGGCGCTGATCGCCCGTCCGCTGCTGACCCAGCACTACCGCCTCTGCGCGGCCCCCGACTACCTCAATCGCCACGGCGTGCCCCGTCATCCGGCCGATCTCGCTCGCCACCAGTGTCTGCACGGCAACTGGGGCGAGCACGAGCGCTGGCAGTTTGTCGGTGAGGATGGCCAGAGCGAGGAGGTGCGGGTCGCCTCGCGCCTGCGCATCAATCACTGGCCAGCCTTGTTGACGGCGGCGCTCTCGGGGGCTGGCATCACCTTGCAGCCGGCCGAACAGGTGCGTGACCATATCGCTGCGGGGCGTCTGCTGCCGCTGCTTGGCCACTATCAGAGCCCGGCCAAGACCCTCTACTTCATCTATCCGGCGGCGCGGCGGCAGGTACTCAAGATCACCCTGTTGGGGGATTTTCTGGCCGAATCCCTGCAAGCTGGGCCCGAGCCCGAATAAAAGGCTGCATATTCTCGCAGCCGCGATTAACCATCGTGCTTAACAAAGGGGCGGAGCAGGCCTAACATGGCGGGATGTTTTTCTAGTCGGGACAAAAGGATATGTCTGGGTTGAAAAAGGATCTCGGGCTCTGGCAGGGGATGGGGCTGCTCGCCACCTCGCTGCTTGGCACCGGGATCTTCGTGGTACCGGCGACTGCCGCCTCGCTGGCGGGGGGGGCCTCGCTCTGGGCCTGGTTGCTGCTGATTGCGCTGGTGCTGCCCATCGCCTTTACCTTCGCTCGCCTCGGTCGTCGCTATCCCCATGCGGGCGGCGCGCCGCACCTGATTGGCCTCGCCTTTGGCAACGGCGCCGAGCGTTTCTCCGCCTTCCTCTTCCTGGCTGTGCTGCCGGTGGGGCTGCCCGCAGCCCTGATGATTGCCGCCGGTTTCTGGCACGCCCTGTTCGAGATGGGGGAGTGGACCCTCTGGGCCATCCAGCTGCTGACCCTGCTCGGGGTATTCCTGCTGGGGCTGCGCGGGGCGCGCTCCTCCGGCAACCTGCAACTGTTGATAGCTCTGGCTATTCTGGGGCTCACCCTGCTGATCTGGTTCAAGGGAGAGGTGAGCTGGCGCGATGCGGCCCGGCCGCTGCCGAGCGCGGATGAGTGGCCCCCTATGGCCACCGCGCTGGCGGTGATGTTCTGGTGTTTCGTCGGGCTGGAAGCCTTCGCCCACATGGGGGAGGAGTTCAAGCGGCCGGAGCGGGACTACCCCATCGCCCTGCTCGGCGGGGTGCTGCTGGCGGGGCTTATCTACTGGATCCACTCGCTGGTGGTGCTCAAATACGGCCTCTACGGCGATGAGGCGACCAACGCCACCGCCATTCCGGCCCTGCTCTCCCTGCTGTTAGGCCCCACCGCCAAGTGGCTGGTGGCGGTGCTTGGCTACCTCTCCTGCTTTGCCAGCATCAACATCTACATTCAGGGCTTTGCGAGGCTTATCTGGAGCATGGCGCGTGAAGGCAAGCTGCCCCCCTCGCTGGCGGTGCTTACCGCTCGGGGTGCGCCGCTGCGGGCGCTCGGTCTGGTACTGCTTATCTGCCTGCTCTGCATCACCCTTATCATCTGGTTGCGACTGCCCCTCGATGAGCTGATCCGCTACGCCAACGGTAACTTCGTGCTGGTCTACCTGCTCTGCATGGCGGCGGGCTGGCGCCTGCTCGGCGGGGTGGGCAAGGGGCTGGCAGGGATAAGCGTGCTGCTCTGCGCCCTGGTGCTGGTGGCGCTCGCCACTCAGGTCCTCTATGCGGTGGTGCTCAGTCTTGGCTACGGCAGCTTCTCGTTGTGGCGGCGTCATCTGCGCCGCAGTCGTCAGCAGGATGCGCTCCCGCTGGCGAAGTAACGTCTCCCCGATAGTCGAAGAAATGAGAAAGCCCTGATGTTCAGGGCTTTTTGATTCCGGTATATGTGATGTTCATATGAATACTAGTTGGCACGCTATTTGCCGAAAAGTGCGGTGTCGGATCAACTCAACGGCGATTTATAGCCAAAAAAAGTGGGATCCAGCTCCCGTTTTGCTTAAAGTGATCCCTTCCGATCCCGGTGGTCGGAATGCCCGCAAGGATGCCCTTCAGACGTAAACAGGATGGCCTGGCCAGACTGACTCTCAGAGATGTGATTGCTTCGGTTCTCTTTTTATCTGTCACCTGTGGTGATAGCGCCTTGTTCCGTTCAGTCAGCCCGGGTTTTGCGTCTCTCTCATCGTGCATTGTCACCATCTGCAGCGAGTGAATCATGAGCGAATCGGTTTTTGAGATCCACGACTGGACCCTGAGCGTTGACGACAACATGCTGTGTCGCCCCGACCGCGAGGTCTACCTCGAACCCAGACTGGTCAACCTGTTGCGGTTTCTGGCCCATAATGCCGGCACCGTGTTTGGCCGCGATGCCCTGATCAACGAGGTGTGGGATGGCGCCGAGGTGACCGATCAGGTTGTGACCCAGTCCATCTTCGAACTGCGCAAGATCCTCAAAGATGGTCGCACCGATGCGACCGACTATATCGTCACCGTACCCAAGCGCGGCTACAAGCTGGTGGCACCGGTGCGGCCGCTGCAGGTGGTTTCCGTGGTGATGGCGGACGAGCAACCCGTGCCCGCGGTCAATACCGCTCTCTCCGACAACCCGACGCTCTCCGATCTGAGCCCGCCCGCGGCTGAGCAGGATGATGATGCACAGCCCAATGTCGCCCCTTTTCCCGCCGGGCCCCTGACCCGCGCCATCTCCACCCATGCCAAGGATGCTCGCAGCCGCTGGAAGATGGTGAGTTTCGATATCTTCGTTGCCATCGTGCTGATCGCCATTGTCAGCATGCTCAGCTACCAGCACACCAGCCCCCAGGTGCATGCCATGCTGGATCCCAATCTGCTGGTGTTCCGCTTTCACTCCGGCATGGATGACAACAACGAGAACGTGCGCCTCGCCGATGGCATTACCCGCGCCCTGATGGGGGAGGTGGCCGTGGCTACGCCGCTGCGGGTGCAGTACGGCGCCACCACTCTGATGGGGGGCATCATGCCCGGCAAGGAGCTGAGTGTGCGGGTCACCCGCCAGCCCCGTGGCACCTATCTCGATCTGGAGTATCGCAATATCAATACCAACCGGGTGCTGTTCAGCCATCAGTACCAGCTCAGTCGCCACAGTGTGCACGGTGTGTTGCAGGCCAGCAGCCAGGATCTGCTGCGCGCCCTCGACCAACCCGATGCCGAGCCGGGGATGGGCTGGCCGACCGATGATGCCTCCCTGATGGCGATGATGGAGGCGCAGTACTACATCAACAGCCGGGATCCGGTCGCCCTCAAGCGTGGGATTGATCTGCTGGAGCAGGCGCTGATTGTCCATCCGGATCAGCCGCTGCTGCTGGCGGAGCGCTATCTGGCAGGCGAGGCGCTGGCCACCCTTGCGGGCAAATCCGAGAGCGAGCGGCTGCAGGAGATTGGCACCCATCTCGCCCGCGTGGTGCAAAACAGCGGCGCTCTCCCTGCTCGGGTGTGGGAGGCGTTGACCCTGCAGGCGATCCTCAACGGCCAGCAACAGCAGGCCAACTATCTGCTGGAGAAGGCGGCGAGTCGCGGCCGCTCTGTGCTCTATTACATACTGCAGGGCAAGCTGGCGGAGCTGGACGGTCGCCCCGAGGCGGCGGGTGATGCCTACAGTCAGGCCTTCCTGATGGAGGCGACCGAGCAGACCTATCTGCTCTGCCAGCAGCTCGGTTTCTACAGCAATATGGAGAGCCTCACCCCGGCCCTGTTCAATGCGCTGGGCCAGAGCAAGGTGAAGCTCTTCTAACTCCGTAGTGTTGGTTTTCCCCCGGTCGGTGCGGTTGCCGACCCCATCCACAGGCTGCCTTCGGGCGGCCTGTGCTGTTTCTGCTTGTTTCAATCCTGCTTGTTTGTCACCGGGGATAGTTGCTCTGGTGTGGCCCGATTTATCCCCCGCCGCTCCCCACTATCCCCACTTGCCTTTGTCTTGCCCGCGGCATTCGCTGCACTCGCGTTTGTTCGGCTTCACGCCGCGCGCAGCTTGTGACATCTGCTCGTTGTTGGCGGCGGGATAAGCTGTCTGTCTCGACCCATTTCTCATTGCTTACCGGTTATCGCCGTTGCGCTTTACCTCTGAGTTTGGATTGTGATGAGCCGAGCTGAGGGGCGAACAGGAGGTGAGTGTCCACTCAGGGTGATGATCAGCAGGGCTTCCAAATGGCCGCAAGGGCAGGGGGGCGCAATGGGCGCTGCTTTATCCCGGGTTTATCTGACCAAAAATATCAAGACGGCGAGATAAGGGAGTTATCAAGGGACAAAAACGGGTTGGCCGGATATCAAGGTTTTATCAAGAAGGCTGTGTGATGTGATGTCAATTTACTGTTTTTAAATGGTTTTTATCAAAAGTGACGAGGCGGCGAAAAAAGTTGCCTCATATTTTTATCCGTTAGCTGGTCTTTATGTTTTCCGGGGATGAGAGGCCTAGTCTGTGCCCATTCTTTGGCGGGGCGTTCCGCCAAATGTGTATGTGACGACCCGACCTTTTATAGAACCGGAGATCTTATGTCCCTAGATACGAGCAAGAAGATTGGCCTTATCGCCTGTACAGGTGTGGTGGCCGGCAACATGATGGGGAGCGGTATCGCACTGCTGCCTTCGGCACTGGCCACCATCGGCTCCATCTCTGTCTTTAGCTGGGCAATCTGTCTGGTAGGCGCCATGGGCCTCGCCTTTGTCTTCGCCCGCCTTGCTACCAAGAACCCGCAAGAGGGTGGCCCCATTGCTTACGCTGGCGAGATCTCTCCGGTGTTCGGTTTCCAGACCGGTGTGCTTTATTACCATGCCAACTGGATCGGTAACCTGGCCATCGCCATTACCGGCGTCTCCTACCTCTCGGTCTTCTTCCCCATTCTCAACAGCCCCATTCCGGCCGCCGCAGCCACCATCGCTGCCGTCTGGATCTTCACCTTCGTCAACCTGCTTGGCGGTAGCTGGGTGAGCCGACTCTGTACTCTGGGTCTGGTGCTGATCCTGCTGCCGGTTGTCGGTACTGCGGTGATGGGCTGGGGTCATTTTGATGCCACTGTTTACAGCCAGAACTGGAACACCACCAGCGGTAGCGACCTGCATGCGGTCATCAGCGCCGTGCTGATCTGCCTCTGGTCCTTCGTCGGTGTTGAATCTGCCGCCGTCTCTTCCGGCATGGTGAAGAACCCCAAGCGCACCGTACCGCTCGCTACCATGCTGGGTACCGGTATTGCCGGTGTTATCTACATCCTCTCTACCCAGGTGATCAGCGGCATGTTCCCGGCCGGTGAAGTGGCAGCCTCCGGCGCCCCGTTTGCCATGGCCTCTTCCGCCATCTTCGGTAGCTGGTCTGCACCGTTTGTCTCTGCCTTCACCGCCCTGGCCTGCTTCACCTCGCTGGGCTCCTGGATGATGCTGGTGGGCGAGGCGGGCAAGCGTGCCGCCAATGACGGCAACTTCCCGAAAATCTATGGCGAAGTGGACAAGAACGGCGTAGCCAAGAAGGGTCTGATCCTGGGCTCCCTGAAGATGACTGCCCTGATGGTTGGCCTGACCGCCTTCACCTCCCAGTCCGCTCATGCTGCCGATCTCTTCAACGTGCTGACCACAGATGCTGTGCTGCTGACCATGCTGCCCTACTTCTACTCCAGCATTAACCTGATCCGCTTCGAGGGCATGACCTCCCGCAGCATCGGCGCGATGATCTTCTCCGGTGTGGCCTGCGTCTTCTGTCTGGTAGCCCTGATGGGTGCCAAGGGTTCCAACCTCACAGCTACCTTCGTGGTGTCGCTCATCATCCTGATGTTCTACGCCAAAAAACTGGGTCTGCGTCAGCACGATGCCCTGCTGAACGAACAACCCAGCAACTGATTTCCCCTTTTATCTTCCGAGCGCTCTTCACTCACCATCCCTGATGGAGAGCGCCCCTTTACGTGTGGAGCATTACGATGAATATCATTGCCATCCTCAACCACCTCGGCGTTTTCTTTAAAGAAGAACCCATTCGCCAGCTGCAAGCCTCCCTCGAGCGCAAGGGTTTCGAGGTTGTTTATCCGGTCGACGTCGCCGACCTGCTGAAACTGATTGAGAAGAACCCCCGTGTTTGCGGCGCCATCTTCGACTGGGACAAATACTCTCTGGGCCTGTGCAAGGAGATCCACGATCGCAACGAGAAGCTGCCGATCTTCGCCTTCGCCAACGACCAGTCCACCCTCGATATTCACCTGACCGACCTGCGTCTGAACGTGCACTTCTTCGAGTACCGTCTCGGCATGGCCGATGACATCGCCCTCAAGATGGGTCAAGCCACTCAGGAGTATCAGGACGCCATCCTGCCGCCGTTCACCAAGGCACTGTTCAAGTACGTGGAAGAGGGTAAATACACTTTCTGTACTCCGGGTCACATGGGCGGTACCGCCTTCCAGATGAGCCCGGCCGGCAGCATCTTCTATGACTTCTACGGCCCGAACGCGTTCAAGGCTGACGTCTCCATCTCCATGCCGGAGCTGGGCTCCCTGCTGGATCACTCCGGTCCGCACAAGGAAGCCGAAGAGTACATCGCCCGTACCTTCAACGCCGATCGCTCCTATATCGTCACCAACGGCACCTCCACTGCCAACAAGATCGTCGGCATGTTCTCCGCGCCGGCTGGCAGCACTGTGCTGGTTGACCGCAACTGCCACAAGTCGCTCACTCACCTGATGATGATGAACGACGTGACCCCGATCTACTTTCGTCCGACCCGTAACGCCTACGGCATTCTGGGCGGTATCCCGCAGAGCGAATTCAGCCGCGACACCATCGCTGCCAAAGTCGCTGCGACGCCGGGTGCCCAGGCTCCCCGTTACGCCGTCGTCACCAACTCCACCTATGATGGCCTGCTCTACAACACCGGCTTCATCAAGGAAGCGCTGGATACTCCTTACATCCACTTCGACAGTGCCTGGGTGCCTTACACCAACTTCAGCCCGATCTACGAAGGCAAGTGCGGCATGAGCGGCGAAGCGATGCCGGGCAAGGTGTTCTATGAAACCCAGTCCACCCACAAGCTGCTGGCGGCCTTCTCCCAGGCCTCGATGATCCACATCAAGGGTGACGTGGAGGAAGAGACCTTCAACGAAGCCTTCATGATGCACACATCTACCTCGCCGCAGTACGGCATCGTGGCATCGACCGAGATCTCCGCTGCCATGATGCGTGGCAACACCGGCAAGCGTCTGATCAAGGACTCCATCGATCGCGCCATCTCCTTCCGCAAAGAGATCAAGCGTCTGCGTGATCAGAGCGAAGGCTGGTTCTTCGACGTATGGCAGCCGGACAACATCGACACCGTCGAGTGTTGGAAGCTGGATCCGAAAGATGACTGGCACGGTTTCAAGGACATCGATGACAACCACATGTACCTGGATCCGATCAAGGTCACCCTGCTAACCCCGGGCATGGGTCGTGATGGCAAGCTGCTGGAGAAGGGTATTCCTGCTTCACTGGTCTCCAAGTTCCTGGACGAGCGCGGCATCGTGGTCGAGAAGACCGGTCCTTACAACATGCTGTTCCTTTTCTCCATCGGTATCGATCAGTCCAAGGCGATGCAGCTGCTGCGCGCCCTGACCGAGTTCAAGCGTGGTTACGATCTGAACCTGACCATCAAGAACATACTGCCGAGCCTCTATCGTGAAGACCCTAGCTTCTACGAAGGGATGCGCATTCAGGAGCTGGCCCAGAGCATCCACGATCTGACCTGCAAATACCGTCTGCCGGAGCTGATGTTCAAGGCGTTCGACGTGCTGCCGGAGATGAAGATGACCCCGCATGCTGCATGGCAGCAAGAGCTGGCGGGCAATCTGGAAGAGGTGCCGTTGCGTGACATGGTTGACCGCATCAGCGCCAACATGATCCTGCCGTACCCGCCGGGAGTACCGCTGGTACTGCCGGGCGAGATGGTGACCCAGGATTCTCTGCCGGTGCTCGAGTTCCTCGAGATGCTGTGCGAGATCGGCGCCCACTACCCGGGCTTCGAGACCGACATCCACGGCCTCTATCGTCAGGCCGATGGCAGCTACACCGTCAAGGTGCTGCGTTAATCGACAGTGACAACAGTCGAAAGTGACAACAACGGGCCGCAAGGCCCGTTTTTCCCTCCGGAATTCCTGTTCTTATTGCGTGAGTCGCCAACCATGAAGCGAGTGCTCTCCATTCAATCCCACGTAGTCTTTGGCTGTGCCGGCAACAGCGCCGCCGTTTTTCCCATGCGTCGCCTCGGGATCGAGGTGTGGCCGATGAACACGGTGCAGTTCTCCAACCACACCCAATACCGTGAAGGCTGGCAGGGGATGGTGATGCCCGGCGGCCATATCCGTCAGCTGGTAAACGGCCTGGCGGAGATCGGTGTGCTGGCCGAGTGCGATGCGCTGCTGAGCGGCTACCTCGGCTCGGCCGAACAGGGGGAGGAGATCCTGGCGGCGGTGGCTCGGCTCAAGGCGATCAATCCGGCCGCCCTCTACTTTTGTGACCCCGTGATGGGTCACCCCGACAAGGGCTGCATAGTGGCACCCGGCGTCGCCGATTTTCTGAAAAACCGGGCACTGGCCTGCGCCGATATGCTGGCCCCCAATCTGCTGGAGCTGGAACAGCTCACCGGCCGCGATATCCGCAATGTGCCGGAGGCCATCGAGGCGTGCCAGCAGCTGCGCGCGCAAGGGGTCAAGCTGGTGATGGTCAAGCATCTGGGCAAGGCCGGTTTTGCCATGGACCGCTTCGAGATGCTGCTGGTGTGCGAGGAGGGAACCTTTCATCTTTCCCGCCCGCTCTACCCTTTTGCCCGCCATCCCATCGGGGTGGGGGATCTGCTGAGCGCCACCATGCTGGCCAATCTGCTGGCCGGTTGTACCCCGGTAGCGGCGTTCGAACTTACCAACGCCAGCGTGGATGCGGTACTGGCCCGGACCTGGCTGGCGGGGGCCTACGAGCTGCAACTGGTTGCTGCCCAGCACGAGATGGCGCTGCCGCAGGTCTCCATCCGGGCGACCCGCCTCTGAGCTGTTTGTACCAACAGCAGAAACAACAAAGCCCTGATCATCAGGGCTTTTTATATTTCAGATTCGGGGAGAGGGCTTAGTCTTGCGGGCTTTTGAGCGCCTTGACCACATCCTCTTTGGGCTCCAGCTCCTTGACCTGATTGAAGATCTCCAGCTCCCCTTGCGGGCTGACGGTGTAGGCATCGGCATCCTGATAGCTGCCGCTGCCGGCGCTCTCGATGATGACCACCAGCTCGGGCTGCTTGTCGCCATTCAAATCGACCAGTTTCAGCTCCCGGATAAAGCCGTTGCGAGCCATCACCTTGCCATCCTGAAACTCATCCAGTGGAAACTGGGCGTTCTGACCCGAATAGAGTCGCACGTCATAGCTGCCGATGGAGGCAGGTTCACCGACCCCCTGCGCCACCCGGATCACCTGCCCGGAGGGCAGGGTCAGTTGCTTGTTAAATCCCTCTTCGGCTTGTGCTTGCGCCGCCAGCGGCAGGGCCAGCAGCCCTGCCATGATCAATGCTCTGTTCATCTTGCAACCTCTTGCTGTCTGTTGAGGGCGGGCTCCCGGGGAGCCCGCCCTGATGCTGTTACCAGATCTTCACCCGCTTCTGGGGTGGCAGATAGAGCTTGTCCCCCGGCTGGATGTTGAATGCCTCGTAGAAGGCGGGAATGTTCGGCACCACGCCGTTGACCCGGTACTCGGGGGGCGAGTGGGGGTCGGAGCGCAGCAGCATCTGCATCAGCTCGGGGCGATACATCCCCTTCCACACCTGCGCCCAGCCGAGGAAGAAGCGCTGTTCGCCGGTGAAGCCGTCCAGCACCGGTGCCTCCTTGCCATCCAGCGACAGCTCGTAGGCCTTGTGGGCGATGGTGAGACCACCGAGATCACCGATGTTCTCCCCCAGGGTAAACTGGCCGTTGACGAACTGGCCGTTGATGGGCTCGAAGCGGTTGTACTGGGCCACCAGACGGCTGGTGCGGAAGCGGAACTCCTTGAGATCTTGCGGTGTCCACCAGTCGCGCATCATGCCGTCGCCGTCGGATTTGGCCCCCTGATCATCAAAACCGTGGCCCATCTCGTGGCCGATCACCCCGCCGATGGCGCCGTAGTTGACAGCGTCATCCGCCGTCATGTCGAAGAAGGGGGGCTGCAAAATGGCCGCAGGGAAGACGATCTCGTTGTTGCTCGGGTTGTAGTAGGCGTTCACTGTTTGCGGCGACATGTGCCACTCGTCCCGGTCGACCGGCTTGCCGAGGCGCGCCAGACTGTCTGCATATTCAAAGGCTTGCGAGCGTTGCAGGTTGCCCACCAGATCATCCGGTTTGATGGCGATGGCGCTGTAATCCTTCCACTTGTCGGGGTAGCCGATCTTGGGGCGGAACTTGGCCAGCTTCTCGAGGGCCTGCGCCTTGGTCTCGGGCGACATCCAGTCGAGCTCCTTGATGCTCTGGCCGTAGGCGGTGCGCAGGTTCTCCACCAGCTGCTCCATCCGCTCCTTGGCCGCTGGCGGGAAGTAGCGGGCCACATAGAGCTGGCCGACCGCTTCACCCAGATGATCGTTCAGCACCCCGAGCGCCCGCTCCCAGCTGGCGCGCTGCTTGGGCGTGCCGCTCAATGTGGTGCCGTAGAAGGCGAAGTTGGCGCGGTCGGTCTCGCTGTCGAGATAGGGGGCGTAGTCGGTCAGCAGTTGCCACTTGAGGTAGGCCTGCCAGTCGGCGATGGGGGTCTGGGCCATCACCTGATCCAGCGCGCTCAGATAGGTCGGCTGACCGATAATGAGCTCCGGCTGGGAAGCAATGCCCGCGGCGTTCAGATAGGCCTGCCAGTCGAGGTGGGGGGCGAGCCGTGCCAGTTCGCTGGCGGGGCGCTTGTTGTAGTTCTTCTCCCGATCTCGCAGGGCGACGTTGTCCCACTGGATGGTGGCGAGCCGGGTTTCGAGGGCCAGAATCCGTTTGGCCTTGCCGCTCGGGTCAGATTCCCCGAGGCGGCTCAGCATGGCGGCGATATGCTGCTGGTACTTCTGGCGCAGGGCCTGACTCTCGATATCCTGCTTGAGGTAGTAGTCCCGATCCGGCAGCCCCAGTCCACCTTGATAGAGGTAGACCGCATAGCGGTCGGGGGACTTGGCATCGGCGTCGATCCAGATGCCAAACGGCGCGCCGCCGCCCATGCGGCCCGACTGGGCAAAGGCACGGGCCAGTGCTGCCTGATCACCGATCCGGTCGATATCGGCCAGCGCCGGCGCCAGCGGGGTGAGCCCCTTGGCGTCACGGCCTGCCTGATCCAGATAGCTGGCGTAGAGATCGCGGATCTGCTGGGTCGGCGTGCCGGTGGCGGCCTCCTGCTTGGCCAGCCCCTCGACCAGCACCCGCACATCGGCGAGGGATTTGTCCCGCAGCATGTAGAAGGCGCCATCGGCGGGGCGATCGTCGGGGATCTTGGCGGTGGCGAGCCACTTGCCATTGACGTAGCGGAAGAAGTCATCGCCGGGTTTGACCTGGGGGTCCATATTGGCCAGCGCCAGCCCGGAGTGTTTGGGGGAGTCTTGCGGTGCCTGACTGCAGCCAGCCAGCAGTGCCAGTCCAATCAGGCCGGCCAGTAAGCTTTTCTTATTGTTCATCTTGTTTGATTCCAATTCGGATTGTTTGCTTCCCTGCCCATCTTCCTTGCTCCAATCAGTTGTGCGACCGCCTTGCGGCCAGCCTGGTGGAGAGGGCGGGCGAGCCTCACTCTAGCAGCAGGGTTGCAGCTTGATAAGCCCGACTCTGCTAAGATCGGCCGGTCCGTTTTGGGGAAGCCTATGATTTCTCATCTTTATTCTCGCTTTTGTCTGACTATGCCAGCACCAGAAGGTTCCACCGGTCTGCTGGTAGCCTTCAGTGGCGGCCTCGACTCTACCCTGCTGCTGGTGCTGGCGGCACAGTATGCCCGCGAGCACAGCCTGTCACTTCGCGCCCTGCACGTGCACCACGGCCTCAGTCCCCATGCCGATGAGTGGGTCGCTCATTGTGACGCCGTGTGTCAGCAATTGGCGGTGGAGCTGCTGGTCGAGCGAGTGACTCTGGCCCGTGGCAATGGCGAGAGTCTGGAGGCGCAGGCTCGCACCGCCCGTTATCAGCGGCTGACCGCCCGGATGCGGGAGGGGGAGTGGCTGCTCACCGCCCACCATCAGGACGATCAGCTGGAGACCCTGCTGCTGGCCCTCAAGCGCGGCGCCGGTCTGCGCGGCTTGGCGGGGATCTTGCCAAGCCAGCCCTTTGCTGGCGGCCTGTTGCTGCGGCCGCTGCTCAATATGAGTCGCGCCGAGCTGGCCGAGGCGGCAGCGAGCCTCCCCTTTGGCTGGGTGGAGGATGAGAGCAATCAGGATGTGAGCTATGACCGCAACTTTTTGCGCCAGACGCTTATCCCCCAGCTCAAGGCGCGCTGGCCCGCCATGGCCCAGACCGCTGCGCGCAGCATGGCCCTGTGCGCCGAGCAGGAGGCGCTGCTGGAGGAGCTTGCCGAGAGCGACTGGCAGCTGGCGGGCGAGGGGGAGGCACTCCATATCGGCCCGCTGCACGCCCTTTCACCCACCCGGCGCAACAACCTGCTGCGCTACTGGATCCGCCGTCAGGGGGGGGAGATGCCATCCCGTGAGCAGCTTGCCCGGCTCTGGCAGGAGGTAGCGCTGGCGCGCGGCGATGCCAATCCCCAGCTCAACTGGGGGCGCCAGAGCTGCCGCCGTTATCAGGAGCGGCTCTATCTGGTGAGCCCTGACCTGCAACCCTGTCATCAGGTATTGCCGCTGACCGTGGGCGAGCCGCTGACCCTGCCGGACGGGTTGGGCGAGCTGGTGGTGCGCATGGCGGAGCACGGCGAGGATCTGCTGCGCTCCCCCCGAGCGGATGAGCCGCTCTCGGTGCGTTTTCAGGTGACGCCCGGGATCCCCCTCAAACCGGTGGGGCGGAGCGGCAGTCGGCGGATGAAAAAGTTGCTGCAGGAGTATGGCGTGCCTTCGTGGCAGCGGGGGCGCATCCCCATCCTCTACTATGGCGAGCAGGTGGCGGCGGTGGTGGGGCTCTTTGTCTGCGACGGCTTTATGGCTGAGGGAACTGGTCTGGTCTGCCACTGGCAGGGAAGCGGTGCCGCCCCCATCATGCCCGAGCAGGATCTTGCCTGAGGTGATCTCGGCGTAACCTCAAAAAAAGAAGCTCCGGTCACATGGCGCGCATGTGCCGGAGCAAAGAAGAGTTCGGGATTATTCGTTAGGGCTGGCCTTGCCTGCTTTCTTGCGGGCGTAGAGGTGGCTGTCGGCCGCCTCGTAGAGGCTCGGCACATCGACCCCGGATTGCCAGCTGGCGGCGCCAAGGCTGCATCCGACCGAGAAGGTGCTGAGCTCCTTGTTGGTCATCAACATATGCTGCAGTCGCAGCCAGACCGGGCGCCACGCCTCGGGTTCGGCCGGTTGCAGCAGCAGGGCAAATTCATCTCCCCCGAGCCGGAAGGCTTGATCCGTGCTGCGGATACACCCCTTGAGCAGCTGGGCGAAGCGGCTCAGCACCAGATCCCCCACCGGATGACCCCAGGTGTCATTGATCTGCTTGAAGCGATCGAGATCCAGCAGCACCAGCACCAGACCGTGAGGCTCGCGGCTATGCTGCTCGATGGCGCGACCGATGGCCTCGTCAAAGTAGGAGCGGTTGCCAAGGCCGGTCAGGTGATCGAGCCGGACCAGCTGATCCAGTTTTTCCAGCCGCAGATAGAGGGGCAGCAGCAGGCAGAGCAGCTGATGGTATTGCATCAGTACCCGTTGCTGGCTGCCGCTCAGCGGATGTTCCAGCTCGTAGTGGAGCTGGCCGAGCAGCTGGCCATGCTGACCGCGCAGCTCGAACGGATAGTTGTGCAGGTTGAGGGTGGCCAGCGGCGGGTGCTGGATCAGCACATGGGGCTGGCCACAATCGAGGTAGAGACCGTGGATCCTGACAATTCTTGCCGCACGATCGGCAAAAGTTGTCAGCAGACCGCCGAGATCGCTCTGCCCCAACAACTGCTCGAGCAACTGGTTGCGTTCAACGCTGGGCAACGGCGTGAGCCGCTCCATCTGGCGAACCCACTGCTCGATGCCATGGCTAAAGCCATTGAGTGACGACGTATTTTCCATGGTCTTCCACCTGTAACACCTGACTACTGTCTCCTCCCTGCAATTGGCATGCCCAATATATCTTTCCTGCCCGCCAGATCGGCTGACTAAGCTTAAGTCGATAAAAGGAGAGGGAAATTTGTACACCGACCTGTTGATCCTGCTGTTCGCCGCCGTGCTGCTGGTGGCAACTTTCCGGCGTCTCGGCTTGCCGGTTATCCTCGCCTACCTGATTGCCGGCGTCTTGCTCGGCCCCCACGGGCTGGCGGTGATCACCGGTCAGTCGATCATGCAGACCATTGCCGAGCTGGGGATCGTCTTTCTGATGTTCTCGCTGGGGTTGGAGTTCTCCCTGCCGAAATTACTGGCGATGCGTCGGTTGGTGCTGGGGGTGGGGATGTTGCAGGTGCTGCTCACGTCACTGCTCTTCTTCGCCATCGGCTGGTGGTGGGGGCTGGGTCTGGCCCAGTCGTTGGTGGTGGCGGGAACGTTGGCACTCTCCTCCACGGCTGTGGTGATCAAGCAGCTCGGCGAGCAGAAGCAGCTCCATACCCGCCGCGCCCAGCTGGGGGTGAGCGTGCTGCTGTTTCAGGATCTGGCGGTGGTGCCCCTGCTGGTGATGATCCCTATCCTCGCCCAGCCGGAAGTGCAGGGCAGCGCCCTGGCCGCCGAGATCGCCTGGGCCACCCTCAAGGGGCTGTTTGCTCTCTTTACTCTGCTGGCGGTGGGCAAGTGGTTGCTGCCGCTGCTGTTTCACGAGGTGGCGCGAGCTCGCTCCGACGAGTTGTTCGTGCTGAGTGCCCTGCTGGTGGCGCTGCTGGCCGCCTACATGACCCATTCGCTGGGGCTGTCGATGGCGCTGGGGGCGTTTCTGGCGGGGATGATGCTGGGGGAGTCCCACTACCGTCATCAGCTGGAGGTGGACATCAAGCCCTTTCGCGATGTGCTGATGGGGCTCTTCTTTATCACCATCGGCATGGCCATGGAGTGGGAGCTGGTGGCGCGGGCTTGGTGGCAGGTACTGATCTGCGTGGTGCTGCTGGTACTGTGCAAATCCCTGCTGGTACTGCTGGCCGGGCGGCTGATGGGGGAACGAAAGCGCGACAGCATGGCCGCCGGTATCATGCTCAGTCAGGTGGGAGAGTTTGGCTTCGTGCTGCTGGCACTGGCACTGCACCACGGCTTGCTGGATCAGCAGCTGGTCTCACTGCTCATCGGTATCGGCATCATCTCCATCGCCATGACCCCCTGGCTGGTGACCCAGGCCCATTCGCTGGCCCGTAGCCTCACCGATCCGGCGCTGCTGACCCGCTCCGAGGTGGCACAGTCGGGCCTGAGCAAAAACCAGCATGTCATCATCGCCGGGTTTGGCCGGGCGGGGCAGACCTGTGCCCGCTTTCTCAAGATCGAGGAGATCCCCTTTCTGGCCCTAGACCTCGACCCGGAGCGGGTGAGCGAAGCCAAGCTGGCGGGGGAGCAGGTGGCCTTCGGCGATGCCAGTCGCCGCGATATTCTGCTGGCCGCCGGCTTGTTGCGGGCGCGGCTGGTGATCATCACCTTCGATGACCGCAAGCGGGTGGAGGCTATGCTGGCACTGATCCGCGAACTGGCGGGGGATCTCAAAGTGCTGGTGCGTACCCGGGATGACAGTTTTCTGGAGCAGTACAAGCAGGCAGGGGCTTTCGAGGTGATTCCCGAATCCCAGGAGGGAGCCCTGATGCTGGTCTCCCACCTGCTGCTCAATTGCGATATCCCAATTGGCCGGGTGATCCGTCGGATGGAGCTGGAGCGCAGCAGCCAGTATCGCTTCCTGCACGGCTTCTACTGGGGGGATCAGAGTGCCAGCAATCTGGAGGCGGATCAGCTGCTTGAACGTCTCCACCCGCTGCTGCTGCACGATCAGGCGTGGGCGGTAGGCCGTGAAGTGCGCGAGTTGCCGCTTGATGAGGTGCGGATCAAGGAGGTGCAGCGCGGGGATCAGAGTCTGGAGCCCAGACCCGAGCTGGTGCTGGCGGCTGGCGATCGGCTGATCCTGTTTGGTACCGTGGTGGCGATGGAACAGGCTGAGCAGCGTTTGCTGGAGGGGCGCTGAGTCCCCTTGCACTCATCGGCCGCCCCCTTTACTCCCGCTCTTTTGGTAGCCCTTCGATATCGAGGAAGGCGACGACCCGCTCCCGCTCCCTCAGGGTGTCCTGATAGCCCAGCTTGATCAACTGCTGGCAGTAACCCGGATAGAACATCAAAAAGCTGGCCAGACTGCTGGTCTCATCCCCCTTCACGCCCAGCACCCGCAACAGCCGGCGCAACTTTAGCGGCAGTTTGCGCAGATAGGCCAGTGCGATGGTGTCGAGATCCTGACTCGGTTTCAGCACACAGGTCTCCACCCGCTTCAGCTTGAGGCGGTTGCGCTCCCGCTCCGGGATCAGATCCAGAGTCTGGTTGATGCGCCACAGCCGCTCCAGATCGGAGTTGAGGGTGTCAGTAAAGACCGTATCGAGCAGATGGCTGGCAATATTGGAGCTGGTGAGGTGGCCGTGGTGATGGGTCGGTGCCGAGTGCGCTGGCGGATCCAGGGCGATCAGAAGGATCCGTTCACCCCCCAGATGGATGGCGGGGCTGAGCGGGCTCAGCTGGTGGATGGATCCGTCGCCGTAGAACTTCTCGCCGATCCGGGTGGCCGGAAAGACGAAGGGGAGCGCCGAGGAGGCGAGCAGATGCTCAGATGTAAGCACTGTGCGCACCCCGCGCCGTCTGGCCCGCTCCCACGGATGGTGGTCGGCACGCCCCTGAAAGAAGGTGGTGGAGAGGCCGTCATCGTAATCCGACGCCGTGATGGCGAGCGCCTCCAGACTGCCGTAGAGGATGTTATCATCGATCCGATGATAGTCGATGAGCTGATCCAGCAGGCGGTGCAGCGGCGCGTTGTCAAAGAGGTGAAAGGCGTGGTTGGTGTGGGGGTTGATCAGCCCCGCCGACCCCTCGTACAACAACCGCCACAGCAGGCGCCCCGGGTGAAAATCGAAGATGTGGTGAGTCTCGAAGCGGCGCCAGACCCACTCCAGCTTGCGCACTCCCAGATGGAAGCAGGAGGCGTAGCAGGCCAGTGCAGTGACATTGATGGCCCCCGCCGAGGTGCCACAGAGGATGGGAAAAGGGATGCCGAGATTGCGCGGGTAGAGCTCCGCAATCGCCTTGAGGGCACCGACCTGATAGGCGGCGCGAGCACCGCCACCGGTGAGCAACAACGCTGTATTGGGTCTGGCCATATGCTGGCGCCTTATTGTGTACTGACAAGAATGTTCCCACTGACAAGTTAACTATAAGGCGCTGTATCAAATATAAAAACGGGCGCTCGCCCGTTTTTTCATGGCCCCATGTCAAAGGGCGCGGTGAGGATTTTCCGGCCGCGCCAGCTGATCGAAGGCGGCGAATACCGGGGCGCTGGCGAGGATGCGACCGTGGCCCAGACCCCGGGTGCTCACCAGCCGGGTATGACCATCCTGACTGGCCCGCAAGGAGTCGCTATGGGGGGCGAATCTGTCCTCCTCGTCATGCACGATCATTGCCGCACCGCTGCGATTGGCGAGGCGACCCAGCGGATCGACCGTGCTCAAGGGGTGCTGGTACTCTTGCTCAATTTCCTTGACCACCGCATCGAACAACCGGATGGAGTAGCCGGAGCGCGCCACCATGCCGTAGAGCTGGGGCACATAGTCGAGCACCGGCGAAATCAACAGCAGCGGCAGGGTATCGATACCCGGCTGACGGCTGGAGAGGGTGACGGCGCCTCCCATGCTGTGGGCGATGACCCCGTGCAGCGGGCCTGCTTCGCTGGCCAGCTTGGTCGCCAGCTCGTCGAAGGCGCGCACGAAACGGGGCAGGTGACCAGTGTTGCCCGCGCTCTGGCCGTGGGCCGGATGATCGTAGGCAATTGCGGTGAAACCCTGCGCGGCGATATGGCTCATCAGCGGATAGAACTGGCTGGCGCTGCCGGACCAGCCGTGCATCAGCAGCCACAGCGGCCCCTGACCGAGCCGATAGCTCATCAATACCCCTTCGCTGGTATGGACGGCCTGCTTCACCAGACCGGCTGGTTCGTGGCCACCGCGCTGGTTGCGCTGGGGGGTGAGCAGCAACTTGCTGGCGGTGCGCTTGGCATGGGTGGGGGCGAGTCTGTGGTGCAACCGGGTGCCGATCCCCAGCAGCCATTTGCTCGGGCTGAAGCGGCGGGTGTTGAAGTAGATCTTGCTGCTCATGGTCATCCTGTGGTTTTTATGTGCGAACGGTCGTGCTTTTTTGTCGGTTTTTAAAAAGTCTTGTTGAACGGATGCTAAAACATCAGCGCCAGCTGGCGAGCAGAGCATCCACTTCGGGCCAGAAGTGGCGAGCCGGATCCTGACACAGTTCGAGATCGTTGAACACCTGATCCGCCAGATAGAGGCCATAGAGGCGATAAACGGCGCGCCAGGGATCCATCTCGCGTCGCCACTCGCCTGCGGCCTGACCCTGCACCACCTGACGGGCCAGATAGTCGAGCCAGAAGCGCACCAGTTGCCGGGCGGCTTGCTGCACCTGGCTCTTTTGCTCATGGCCATCCTGCACCGAGGTCCAGGCGTCGAGGAACATGCAGCGTCCGGCAAAGCAGTGGTTCCACGCCTGCCAGGCGCGCAGCAGAGCGATCAGCTTGTCGTGCTGGCTCTGGTGCTCCTGCTGACGTACCGGTTGGATCACCCGCAGCCGAAATACCTCGGCGGCGTACTCCAGCACGGCGATCTGCAGATTGTCTCGGGATTGAAAGTGGGCAAACAGGCCGCTTTTCGACATCTCGCAGGCGCTGGCCAGCGAGCCGATGGTCAGGCTCTCCAGCCCTTGCTGGCTCGCTTGCTCAAAGGCTGTCTGCAAAATGTTTTCCCGGGTCAGGCGCCCTTTGCTCATCACTCTCTCCTCGTTGGCGCTGGCAGCATAAAGTACGATCGTGCTAATTGTCGAGCAACAAATAGCCAGCATGGCTGGCTATGTCGTCTCGCGCGTGTCACTGCGCGCGGGTTTCAGCTCTCCTTGATATCGAGCTGTTGCAGGGCGATGACTGCCTGAGTGCGGTTTTTGACCCCCAGTTTTCTGAAGATGGCGGTGATATGGGCCTTGATGGTGGCCTCGGAGACGTTGAGCTCCCAGGCGATCTGTTTGTTGAGGCTGCCATCGCGCAGCATGATCAGCACCTTGTATTGCTGGGGGGTGAGGCTGGCC
The DNA here is from genome assembly GCF_049170315.1 of Aeromonas sp. 604443. Classification (NCBI taxonomy): domain Bacteria; kingdom Pseudomonadati; phylum Pseudomonadota; class Gammaproteobacteria; order Aeromonadales; family Aeromonadaceae; genus Aeromonas; species Aeromonas sp. 604443. The sequence continues at coordinate 47,892 of NZ_JAAKMI010000005.1, read as the reverse complement.
AGCTTGCTGGCGAAATCGGGGCCATCTTCCGATTCGGGATGAAGCGAGATGCCTTCCGGCACCCAGTTATCCCCCCCGATCACCGTATTGAGGGCGTTGACCAGCTCCTTCATCGGTACCGACTTGGGAATGAAGCCGAGCGCCCCGAGCCGCAACACCTGCTGGATGATGGCCGCATCTTCCGAGGCGGAGACCACCACGATGGGCAGGTCGGGATATTGGCCACGCAGGTGGGCCAGCCCCTCGAAGCCATTGGCCCCCGGCATCTTGAGATCGAGCAGCAACAGGTCAACTTCGGGATGCTCGCCGAGCAGGCTGGTCAAGCTGTCGATGGAGTCCGCTTCCAGCAATTGAGCGTCGTTGATGGCCATGTGCACCGCTTGGTAAAGGGCGCCCCGAAACAGGGGGTGGTCATCTGCGATGACGATGGTAAATTGGCTGTCCATATTTCGGTTAATGGCTCACATTGTTGCTAACTGATTGTTTTGAAAAATCAAACTAGCATCGCTCACCAAGAGGGTCAAACCCGCCGGTGTGCAAATGTGAAGCGACCATCGGATGTTTTGCCATCAAGGGCAGATCGGCCGGTCGCAGGCAACTCATGCAGGAGGCAGCAGATGGGATCCTTGGTATTGGCGGTGGGCACCGGCTCCACCTGGGCGATGCGGGCGGCACTGGTGCTCGCCATGAGCGGGCTGACGTGGCAGGAGCAGGTGTTCGATCTGGAGGATGCCAAGTCGCTGGCGCGGCTCAAGCGGCTGGCACCGGCCGGTCTGGTGCCCTGGCTCGAACACGATGGCGTGCGGGTTCATGACTCGCTGGCCATTGCCGAATATGTTCACGAGCTCTGTCCCGACCGCCAGCTCTATCCTGTTTCGCTTGCCGAGCGGGCACAGGCTCGCAGCCTCTGTGCCGAGTTGCACGCCGGATTTCGGCAGATCCGTTCTCTGCTCCCCTTCTTTCTTGGGGCGCCAACCCGTATCGATCCCCCGGTGGAGGCGGTCGGCGAGCTGGCTCGCTTGCAGGAGATCTGGTCGCAGGCGCGTGGCCCCTTCTACTTTGGCGAGGCGGGCATTATCGACGCCTTCTATGCGGTGATGGCCTATCGGCTGGCCAGCTACGGCATCCTGTTGCCCGGTCAGGCCGGAACCTATCATCAGGCGCTGCTGGCCTGGCCCCTGTGGCAAGAGATGTTGGTCAAAGCGCGCCTGCAGTGGCCGGTGGCGGCGCGCCTGTCACAGTGAGCCTTGGTAGATAGATAAACGAGAGAGGGGAGCCAGTGGCTCCCCTCTCTGTTGCTGGTCAATGTGGCTCAAGAGTTACTTCTGCCGACCGGCAAAGACCACCACCACCTTGTCATCCCCCTTCTCCCGCACAAAGGCGTAGGGAGCATCAGAGAGTTTCTGGTGGCTGCCTGCCGCAATGGCCGGATGGGCTGCGCGGAACTGGCCCAGTTGCTGCCAGTGCTTGACTAGCTCAGCCTTGTCGCCGCTGGCCAGCTCCTGCCAGTTCATGTCCGAGCGCAACGCCTGATCGAACACCCCCCCATCCTTGGCCAGCCCCCGGCCGGACTCGTCGCCATAGTAGAGCTGGATACCGCCTGGCAGCAGCATAAAGCTGTTGGCGACCCGGCGCTGTAGCGGCACATCCTGATAGTCGCCAAAGAACAGCTTGGTGTCGTGGGAGCTGATGTAGCTCAACACGTTGAACTCGGGATCCTGATTGATGCGGCTGGCGTAGCTGGCATAGGTGGGCTCGGCGCTGGCCATGCACTGGGCCTGGGGCAGGGCGAACTCGCGCTGATAGTCGAAGTTGATCAGGGAATCGAAACCGTTCTGATACCAGAAATCCTTGGCCACCCCGTGATCCCACACCTCGCCCACCATGTAGAAGGGCAGATCGTCGAGGGCCTTGCCCGGGTTGTTGGTCTTCCACTCCTTGAGTGCAGCGGTGCCCGCCTGCTTGAGCTTGGCCCACACCTCGGGCTCCAGATGCTTGACGGTGTCGGCGCGGAAGCCGTCGATGCCAAAGCGGCGCACCCAGTCGGTGTGCCAAGCGATCAGGTAGTCGCTCACGGTAGCGTCGGGCAGCGCCTTGGCGAGGGTGTCTTTTTTCGCGGCCAACAACGGCGGCAGCCCTACCGGTTTGGTCGATTCGGTCAGAAAGTCCGGCAGCCCCGCCACCGAGCCGGTGACATCGTCGGTGCCGGGCTGCGGGTAGCCGGGCAGACCGGCGCGCACCCAGTCACCACTCCACCACTTGTTCCATGCGGGTGATTGATAGTCGATGAACTGGTTGTAACCATGCCAGTTGAGGCCACCGCTCGGGCGCCACTGGTTCCAGACGGTCGGCAGTTTGCCGCTGTTCTGGGTCAGCTCGGTGAGCCCCAAATCCTGCAAGTCGGCGAGGGTGGCGTAACCGGCGTGGTTCATCACCACGTCGAGGATGATCCGCATGCCGCGCTTGTGGGCCTCGTCCACCAGGGTTTTCAGGCTCTCTTCATCGCCGTAGTTGGGGTCAATCTTGGTGAAGTCGAGCGCCCAGTAGCCGTGGTAGGCGTAGAAGGGGAAGTTGCCCTGCTCACCACCGCCGATAAAGCCGTGAACCTGCTCCACCATGGGGGTGATCCAGATGGCGTTCATGCCGAGGCTCTTGATGTAGTCGAGCTTCTCGGTCAGCCCCTTGAAGTCGCCGCCGTGCCAGGTGGCCACCTCGTCTTGACCATCCTTCTGGCGGCCGAAGCTGTGGTCGTTGGCGGGGTCACCATTGTGGAAGCGGTCGGTCAGCAGGAAATAGACGCTCGCCTGATCCCAGCTGAACGGTGCTGGCTTGGCTGCCTTGACCGGCTCGAGCAGCAGCAGGCCGCCGCTCTCTTTGCTCGGGCTCAGGGTCAGCTTGCCCTGTTTGACCACCGCCTCCTGTTTCGAGTAGGCATCCCTCAGTCGGGTACCCTCGGGCCAAACCCCTTTCAGGGATACCGTGACCGGGCCGCCATCCCAGCTGATGCAGGGCTCTTCTGGTGGCTGTCGTTTGAATTCGCTCTTCTTGGTCGCCCGCAGCACCTTGAGGCTGGGGGTATCCGGGTTGAAGGTGAACTGATACTCCCCGGCCAGCATCACCCGCAGGGTAAAGCTCTGATCCTTGCTGCATTTGTCCATGGGCTGGGCGGTGCCGAAGGGGAGCGGCTTGCTCTCGCTCGGGCCAAAGCTGGTACCGCAACTGTTGTCTGCGTCGCTGATGCGGATCTGGTGGCTCCCCTTGGCAAGAGGGTGAGTCAGCTCCACCGTGCCCTTGTCCAGCGCGATCGGGGCCGCCACCGGTTGACCATCTACATAGAGGCGAACCTCGGGGGCAGCCATCGCCTGTTGGGTGAACAGAGGGGCGGCCAGCAGGGCGAGCCAGAGAGGGGATAAGTGATGAGCACGACGCATAAGCCATTCCTTGAGCAGGGCAGTTCGGACAAGGGCCCATTCTAGGAGCAGCAAAGCGCGCCTTGGATCGGCAAAATGCCGATTTGTGACATCAGTTCAAATGGTTACGTTTTCAAGCCGAGGAAAGTGTGACGGAGAGGAGATGGGACGCTCTGTCGATAAAAATAGCGCCCATAAAAAATGCCGGTCAGGTGACCGGCATTTGGTGTATCAGGCTTTGTCGTCACATCAGACGGTGAAGAACTTGAAGTTGACGAAGGCCACCGCGATGAAGGAGGCCACCATGCCGCTGATGCATAGCACAGCAGGGCGGATGGCGGGCCAGCGATGGGTCAGCAGAATGATGGCCAGCAGGGTAGGGTAGAGCCCGAACATGTAGCGTGGCATGGCGTTGAGGCCGGTCATCAGCGGGATGGTGCAGCAGATGAACATCAGAGTCGCTTCAGCCCAGCGTTTCTGGCTGAACAGGTAGCCGTTCAGGCACCAGCCGAAGATCACCATGATGGAGAGGTAAGCCTTGCGGCCGCCCAGCTCGAAACCACTCAGCCACCAGTCCAGCGGGCTGTCCATGTAGCGACCCCAGGCCACCTGAATGTGCTTGAAGGCGAAGGCATCGCCGGTCAGGTGATAGAGATAGACCATATAGGCAAACAGGCCAAAGGGGATCATCCAGAGGGTGAAGACCACCTTGAAGGCGCGCTCGGTGAAGCGGAAAAATTCCCGCCAGCCGTAAGCCTGCAGCGCCAGGATCAGCACCGGGAAGACCATCATTACCCCCAGGTTGCGGGTGGCGGAGATACAGACCCCCAGCACGGCCACCATCAGCCACTGCTCCCGATAGGCGAACAGGAACATCCCCAGCATCAGCGCCATAAAGGTCGACTCGGTATAACCGGAGACGAAGTAGGCGGAGAAGGGGGAGAAGGCGAGCAGCCAGACGCCGAAGCGGGCGGTATCGTCCCCCAGCTTGAGCTGACGCAACACCAGCAGCATCAGCGGCAAGCTGGCGAAGAAGGAGAGATTTGTAACAATGATGAGGCCGATCAGGCTCTCGACATTGAACAGGTTGGAGATGGCACCGGAGACCATCGGGTAGAGCGGCATAAAGGCCCAGTTGGCCGCATTGCCCTTGCTCAGCCAGCGGGGGTAGAGGTCGTAGCCGTTTTCGATGATGCGCTGGAACCAGACGCAGTCGAACTGACAATAGGCCTGCAGCGGGCCGATGTCGGGGGAGCCATAGAGCTGGACACCGAAGTAGCCCATGCCATACAGCGCCACCCGGCTCAGCATGAAGGCGGCGATGATCATCAGCCAGTCACGACCGCTGATGCGCAGTGACGGGCGATACGGGAGTGCAGCCCCGGTTAGCGGGGCAGTATTGGTCATATCATTCATCAGGCAAAAACCCAGACGCGAGAGAGAACGTAAGTGAGGACGGTAACGGTCAGGGTGGCGATGACCACCGGCAGCAGACCGGAGAGCCCCGTAAACAGCAGGCCGCTCAGGATCAGGTTACGCACCGCCAGCGAGAAGAGGGCGACCAGCAGAAACTTGCTGGCGGCTCCCTGCTTCTGGAAGGTAATGTAGCGGTGACCAAAGAAGGAGAACCAGAATGCGATGGCAAAAGCCAGCGTGGTAACTAGGTGCTCCGAGATGGTGGGCCAGGTATGAAACAGTGCGATGGAGGTGCCAAGGTCGACGAGAGTAGCCCCCCCGCCGACAAAACCGAAACGTACCAGCCGCCAGAATTCCTCGCGGGAGATCATTGAGGCGCCTGCTCCTGCTGCTCTTGCGGGTTGCTGTCAGCGCTCTGCGGTTTGGCCGCATCCTGCTTGGCATACTGGCCATAGACCCCTTCAATGAGGTAGACCGGGCGCTGTTTCACTTCCACGAACATGCGGCCGATGTACTCGCCGATGATGCCGAGTGACAACAGCTGGATACCGCCGAGGAACAGCACCACGGACATCAGGGAGGCGTAACCGGGCACGTCGATGCCGAAGAAGATCACCTGGGTGATGATTTTCAGGATATAGAGGAAGGCCACCAGCGAGACGCTGACACCCACATAGCTCCAGACCCGCAGCGGCCAGCTGGAGAAGCTGAGCAGACCGTCGAGGGCGAAGTTCCACAGTTTCCAGTAGTTGAACTTGGTTTCACCGGCGTGACGAGCCGGGCGCTCGTAGGGGACGCCAACGGCACGGAAACCGGCCCAGGCAAACAGCCCCTTCATAAAGCGGTTGCGCTCCGGCAGCAGCTTGATCGCCTCGACCACGCGACGGTCGATCAGGCGGAAGTCACCGGCGTTCTCCGGCAGCTTGGTGCTGGTGGAGAGGGCGTTGAAGAAGCGGTAGAAGCCACCGGCAGTCAGGCGCTTCATCGGGGTATCGGCGCTGCGATCGACGCGGATGCCGTAGACGGTGTCATAGTCACCGGTCTGCCACAGTTTGACGAACTCCAGGATCAGGGCAGGAGGATCTTGTAGATCCACGTCCATCGGCACGATGGCATCCCCTTTGGCCTGATGCAGACCTGCGGTCAGGGCCGCTTCTTTACCGAAGTTGCGTGCCAGGTTGACCAGGGTCACGCGCGGATCGCGGGCGATGGCCTGCTCGACCACTTCACGGGTGCGGTCACGGCTGCCATCGTTGACGAATACAATTTCAAGCTGGTCTTTCAGCAGGGCCAGTTCGTTGTCTATCGCGTTGATGAAGGCATCGATGCTCTCTTCCTCGTTGTAAACGGGAACGACCAGAGAGAGTCGAAAATCTGGATGCGACATAAGAACGTCCTTATTTGGGATAGTTGTTTTTATAAAATGGTATTCGGGGCAAGGATCACTGGGCTACGGTCAAACGTACCGACTGCACATTGATGGGAGTAGGTGCCGAGAGCGCCAGAAAATTGGGGTGCTTGGGATCTGCCGTGAGCGAGTCACCGGGCAGACTGAGGCGGATTTCGTTGATGCCCGCTTTGGCCAGTTTCACCGTGGTGGTGAAGTCGTGACCCAGCGCCACTTTCAACAGGGCACCAGCTTCCGGGCTGTTGATGCGGGCCTGTACGGTAAGCTGATCCGGATTGGCCGCCTGCTTGGGCAGCACAAAGTAGAGACCGCCCTGACCGCTGAGCAGGGTACCTTCGTCGCTCGGCTTCTTGGCCCAGCCTTCGCTGGAGAGGAAGCGGCTCGGCTTGGTCAGATTGAGCTCGTTACCCGGCTGATAGGTCATGCTGGAGTTGTGTTCCCAGAAGCGTGTCTTGCCTTCCAGATAATAGAGTTTGTAGGCCAGGCTCACGTTGGGGTGAGCAGCCAGATAGAGGGTGTAAAGATAAAAACCGCTTAACGCCAGAATGGCAGTCAAAAAACCGAACTTTTTGTACGTCATATCACTCTCTATGCCTGACAGAATGGGTAGGCCGATGTCGCGCATATGCTAATCCAATTGCAAAAAAAGCATAGTGGATCACAAAAAAATATTTGGTCACATATTAACCCCTTTTTACCCCTGTTCCAAACGTTGCTGTTTCCCGGTTAAACAGGTTTGGCGAGGCGCCGGTTGCCAGTAGTGCTCCGGCAGGGCAATTGGCAAATAGACGTGCTTTGCTGCGTCATTTTCTAGCGGATGCGATAGTCATCTGGCCTCTATCGCCATTTTGCAGGGGGCGATTTATGATGACTCACTTATTCGTCAAGGATGACATATGAAGTGGATCTCTTGCTGTCTGCTGCTTGGATTATGGGCGCCAATGGCATTGGCCAAGGCCCTGTGTCCCGAGCCCATTCAGGTCGGTTACGATAACTGGCCCCCTTACCATTATTACGAAGCCGACTCACCGCAAGAGGTGCGCGGTTATGCCGCCGAGGTGCTGACGGCTGTGCTCACTTCCATGCACTGCAAGGTCAACTATGTGGAGCTGCCCTGGAAGCGGGTACTGCACGAAATGGAATATGGTGAGATAGACATGGCGATGGAGGCGAATATCAATGATGATCGCGCCCGTTATGCCTGGTTTTCCGACTCCTACAACCCGGGGCGCACCTTGCTGTGGATCCGCAAGGGCAGCCACTATCCCGAACAGGATCTGACGAGCTGGCTGGCCAGTGGTTACTCTCTCGGTGTTACCAAAGAGTACTTCTATGGTGAGGAAGTGATGTTGCTGCTCGCTCGCTATGCCAAACAGGTGAGTGCGGTGAGCGACCAGCAAAATTTTGAGAAACTGGCCCGCGGGCGGATCGACGGTTTCCTCGGTGACATGCTGGCTACCCCCAGCGCCCTTAACAAGGAGGGGATGAGCGGTCTGTTCACCAGTCACCCCATGGTGGTATCTGAATCGCCGAGCTTCTTTATGTTGGGCAAGCGCAGCTTTTCGCCGCAGTTCTTGCAACAATTCAATCAGGCGTTGGCGCGGTTCAAGGAGACAGATGCGTATGACATTATCTGGCAGCGTTATGCCCCCGGGCGCTAGCAAAGTATTGGCCGTTCACGCATCATGAGCGGCCTGAGCATCGGGTCAGCTTGTCAGGCCCGACAGAGTGAACAAACCGTTTTGAGGTACCCATGGGGATGAAGTATTGGCTGGCCCTTGCCAATCTGGTGTGGCTGGGATGTTTGCCCGCTGGCGCGGTACATGCGACCGAAGCACAAGTTGTGGTGGCGGCCAGTGAAACCGGACACGACTGGTATCAGGGCAGTCAGGCCGAACAGGCCCGTGTCGAGCTGGAGCAGCAGTTGCAAGAGGCTGTGCTTGCCCAGCTGCATCCCGATTTTTTCACGCTGTGGAAGCGTCTGCAGGCCACCCCTGCAGACAAGCGTGGTGCCATCTATGACGACATTTTTACCAAGTTGAGCCGTTTCCAGCACGCCTGGCGGGGGATGGATCTGGTCTCGCGCGAGCAGATGAAGACCCTCAAGCTCGATTTGAACCGCCCTGTGGTGACCCAGCCCAGCGATGATGACCTGCTCACCCAGGTGAAATCCCTGCGCCCTCAGGTGGCGGAATACGAGGCGGTGCGGGCCAAGGTGCACAAACTGCTGGCGATGCCGATGGCCAGCAAGTGGCCAACCCTCGATATGCCGACCCTGCGTGCCGGAGAGAGCTCCGCCGAGCTCGGCCAAATCCGCGCCATGCTCAACGAGCTGGGCGACAGCGCCCCGAGCCATGGTGATCAGATTTACGATGGTGATACCGAGCAGGCCATCAAGCAGTTCCAGCGTCGTCATGGTCTCACCGCGGACGGCATTATCGGTCGTCAGACCCGCTCCTGGCTCAATACCGGCCCGCAAGTGCGCGCCAGCCTGCTGCTGCGCAACCTGTGGCGTCGTGATCTGGTGGATCAGCTCGCCGGTGGCCGGTACGTGCTGGTCAATATTCCCGACTACCGTCTGAGCGTGGTGGAGTCCGGCAACGAGGTGTTTACCAGCCGGGTCATCGTCGGCAAGGAGCAGCGCGCCACTCCCATTCTGGCCAGCGAAATTCGCTCCATCGTGCTCAATCCCTCCTGGCATGTGCCGCGCTCCATCCTGAGCAAGGACATCCTGCCCAAGCTGGGTCGGGATCCCGCCTACCTGAGTCGCGAGCAGTTCGAGGTGATCGACAGCGAGGGCAATCCGGTCCAGTTCACCGAAGAGGGGTGGCATCAGGCGCTGGCCGCCGGTTTCCCCTATCGCCTGCGGCAAAAGCCGGGGGATCACAATGCCCTGGGGCGCTACAAGTTCTACCTGCCCAACAATGACGCCATCTATCTGCACTCCACTCCGCGCAAGGCGCTGTTCGAACAGGGGGCGCGCGCCTTCAGCTCGGGCTGCATCCGGGTGGAGCATGCGGACGATCTGGCCGAACTGTTGCTGGCGGACTCCCGCTATCAGCCGGACAAGGTGGCCAATATCCTCAAGGAGAGCCAGACCAAATGGTTGCCGCTCACCACGCCGATCCCGGTCTTTACTGTCTACTGGAGCAGCTGGCTCGACGAAAATGGTCGCCAGCAATTGCGTAACGATATCTACGGATTTGATCGGGTCAGCTTCCAGAGCCGCCTGCTGTGATCCCTGCCACAGAGTGAAAAGCCCGGCCTGTGCCGGGCTTTTCTATGGGCGATTGAGGTTTGACAGGGCCCCCCGCCGGAGGGTAGTTTCAAGCGCCTGTATCACATTCAATCAGTGATCTTATTCAACTATTTTCGCTTGAATCTGCGATGGACGAACCCCTTATGCTGGAACAAGAGATAAGTCGACGTCGCCTGTTGCTGGGAGCCGGTTGCCTGCTGGGCAGCTCGCTGATCTCCTTCCCTGCACTGGCCAGCCGCAGTACCACCGGGCGTGAACTCAGTTTCTTCAATCTCAATACCGGCGAGCGGGTGCGCGCCAGCTATTGGGAAAATGGCCACTATCTGAGCGACGGGTTAGCCGAGCTCAACCACATCTTCCGCGATTACCGGCGCAACGAAGTGTTCAACATCGACAAGAAGCTGTTTGATCAGCTGTTTCTGTTGCAGCACAAGCTGGGTCGGCGCAGCGAAATTCAGCTGATCTCCGGCTATCGCGCCCCGGCAACCAATCGTCAGAAGCGCCACAAGAGCCACGGCGTGGCCAAACACAGCTACCACACCCTGGGGCAGGCGGTGGATGTGCGGATCCCCGGCGTACAGCTGGCCCATCTGCGCAAGGCGGCGCTCCAGCTCAAGGTGGGTGGGGTTGGTTACTATCCCCGTGATAACTTCGTTCACCTCGATACCGGCCCGGTGCGCAGCTGGTAAAGGGGATGGCAAGCTGCCAAGCTCTTCCCACCAGAGAGGAGATAGCGATGAAAAAGATAGTGATTGGCGGCCTGATCGCCCTGTTGTTGACCGGTTGCAGCAAGCTCAACCGTGAAAATTACGACCAGTTGAAGATGGGGATGAGCTACGCTGAGGCCAGCACCATTCTGGGCAAGGCGGAGCGCTGTGATGATGCGCTGGGCACTACGAGCTGCCTCTGGGGCGGGGAAGGGAAGAACATCAAGATCCGCTTTATCGCCGACAAGGCGACCTTCTTCAGCTCGGAAGGGATTAACTGAGTCGCAGACCGTCCATGAAAAAAGCGCCACTCGGGCGCTTTTTTGTTGCTCGCAATCCAACCCGCCTCGCCAGAAGCTGGCGTACTCAGTGGGTCGCGTACTGATAGTCGAAGGTGGGCAGACCCCACTTGAAGCGAACCGCCAGCAGCCGCAGTACAAAGCCGATCCCGATGGAACCGAACGCGGCCCAGTTGGTCGGCAAGCCCTGATCCAGCGCCAGACAGTAGAGGGCTGCGGTGATCAGCGAAATGGCTGCATAGAGCTCGCGACGAAATACCAGTGGAATCCGCTGGCAGAGCAGATCCCGCAGCACGCCGCCAAAGACCCCGGTCACCACCGCCATGATGCAGGCAATACCGGCGCCGTGGCCCATATCCAGCGCCCGGGCCGCACCGAAGATGGAGAAGACCACCAGTCCCAGGGCATCAAGGGCCATGAACAGCTTGCCGAGGTAGCGCATCAGGGGGGCGGAGACCACACCCGCCATCGCGGCTGCGGCAACCAGCAGCACGTATTCCGGATGTTCAATCCAGAGCAGCGGATAGTGGCCCAGCAGCACATCGCGAATGGTGCCACCACCGATGGCCGTCGCCGAGGCGATGATCACCACACCAAACAGATCCATCCGTCGCCGACCCGCGGCCAGCGCGCCGGTCATCCCTTCGGCCACCAGGCCAACCAAGAAGAGTGCATGTAACATGAGATATCCCAGGGAACGAGAAAGGCCAGAATCCTACCAACTCGTGTCATATGGGACAAGCTATCGAATGCATGCATTAATTTAATTCATGCTAAATGTGAAAAAGGCACCGTTTCGGGTGCCTTTTTCTAATCAATGTTCAAGGGTTAGCGCCCCAACTGCTCCTGCCGGTAGTGATCGACCCACATGGCGGTGGCGCCACAGATGGCGACCGGCATCACGAAGAGGTTCACCACCGGAATGGCGGAGAAGAGGGTCACCAAAGCGCCGAAGCTGAGGCACTTGCCACGGCGTTGCTTCAAGGCGTCACGCATGGTGATGAAGTCGATCTTGTGGTTGTCGAACGGATAATCCACATACTGGATCGCCATCATCCAGGCGCTGAACAGGAACCAGAGCACAGGCGCCAGGGTCTGGCCCACCACCGGGATCAGAAACAGGATCAGGCAACCGATAGCCTTGGGCAGGTAATACTTCAGCTTGGTCCATTCGCGGCCGAAGGTACGTGGCACATCCTTGACGATATCCAGCATGCCGCTGTCATTGGCGGGCTGGCCGGTGAGGATCTGCTCCACCTTCTCCGCCAGCAGGCCGTTGAAGGGGGCTGCTACCCAGTTGGCAACCGAGCTGAAGATAAAGGAGAAGACCACCAGGATGGTGATGAGGGCGATGGGCCACAGCAGATAGTCCAGCCAGTCGAGCCAGGCGGGGATCTGCTGATGGAGCCAGGCGAACAGGCCGTCCAGTTGCAGCAGCAGGGCATAGAAGGCCCCGGCAAACAGCACGAAGTTGACCAGCAGGGGGATCAGCACAAAGGTGCGGATGCCCGGTTGGCGAATAAGGGAAAAACCGCGCAGAAAGTAGTCTGCACCGCTGATTGAATCTTTGACCATATGGGGTGATTGGCTCATGTGAGCTCCATCTATGCATGGGAGAACTGCCAGCATATTACAAACAAGCCTTTGATTTGGTAAAGTCGCCGACTATTCCTTATTTCGTGCCGTGGCGACTGAAAATCGGGCATTGAATGGGGATGATGCCTGCATATTACAAACAAAGCCGGGTCTGGATTTGGTAAAATCGCCTGCCCGCCTCCTCATTATTTAGCCACTGATACAGGTCGCCATGCGTCTGAAACTGATCAAACTCGCCGGCTTCAAGTCGTTCGTCGAGCCGACCCGCATCGAACTGTCGGCAGACATGACCGCCGTGGTGGGCCCCAATGGCTGTGGCAAATCCAACGTCATCGACGCGGTGCGCTGGGTGCTGGGGGAGAGCTCCGCCCGCCATCTGCGCGGCGAGAACATGACCGATGTCATCTTCAACGGCTCTATCAATCGCAGTGCGCATGGGCGCGCCTCGGTCGAGCTGGTGTTCGACAATCCCCACAACCGTGTGCCCGGCGAGTTCGGCCGCTTTACCGAGATCTCGGTGCGCCGCGAAGTGCTGCGCGACGGCTCCAACCACTATCAGATCAACGGCCAGAAGTGCCGCCGAAAGGATGTGACCGACCTCTTCCTCGGCACCGGTCTTGGCCCCCGCAGCTACGCCATCATCGAGCAGGGCACTGTCAGCCGACTGGTGGAGTCACGTCCGGCCGATCTCAAGCTCTTTATGGAAGAGGCCGCCGGGGTTTCCCGCTACAAGGAGCGGCGCCGCGAGACCGAGCAGCGCATTCGCCACACTCAGGAGAATCTGGAGCGCCTCGGCGATATTCGCGGCGAGCTGGGTTCGCGCCTTGACCACCTCAAAGCCCAGGCCGAAACGGCCGAGCGCTACAAACAGCTCAAGAGTCGTTCGCGCGCCGCTCGCGCCGAGCTGATTGGCTCCGAGTTGTGGGCGCTGGAGACGCGCCTTGGCGAGGCTAAAACAGAGCTGGCACAGGCCGAGCAGGCGCTGGCGGCGCTCGATGCCAAGCGCACCGCAGATGAGGGGCGCCACGTCACCCTGTCGGTCGCCAGACAAGAGGCGCAAGCCGAGCAGGCGAGCCGTCAGCAACAGATTTTTCTCGGCGGGCAGGCCATCGCCCGTCTCGAACAGCAGCAACTGCACCAGAGTGAACTGGGGCGCGACTGGCAGGCCCGTGCAGAGGCGCTGGGCGAGCGGATTGCCACCCGCAAGGCGCAGCTTGCCAGCCAGCAGGATCAACTGACCGAAGGGGTATTGCGCGCTGAGCAGGAGAGCGCTCGGCTGGAGCAGTGTGAGCAGTTGCTTACCGAGCAGCAGGAGGCTCGCCAGCACGCCAGCGAGCAACTGGAACAGGCCCGCCTGCGTCAGCAGCAGTGGCAGCAACAGTTGGCCGGGGTGCAGGGGCAGCTCAATCAGACCCGTACCCGGTTGGGTGGTTTGCAGGAGCTGCAAGCCAAGACCCGGCTGGCCCGCCTCAAACTGGAAGATGAACGCGCAGGCCCCCTCGGCGCTGAGGCCGATGACCTGCAACCGGCCCTCGATGCCCTGAGTGGTGAGCTGGAGCTGACACGGGCGGCCAATGACGAGCTGACCGAGCAGCTGGCGCAGGCTGTCCACACCCATGAACAACTCAAGCAGCAGCATGGCCAGCAGTTGGGCCTGCAACGGGAGCTGGAGGCGCGGCTGGCGACCCTGGATCAGATCCTCGGCGAACAGATGGAGGGGGCGACTCTGGCCGACCGGTTGCAGGTGGCCCCCGAGTGGGCACAGGCACTCGACAAGGTGTTGGGTCGCTGGCTCACCGCAACGCCGGCGGACGAGTGCAATCTGGCGCAAGAGGGGCTCTGGATTGGCCCGGCGCAACCTGCGGTTGCCGGTACGCTGGCGGCGCAACTGGGTGGTGAGCACATTCCTGCCTTCCTCAACGCCATCTGGCTGGTGGAGAGCCGGGAGGCCGCATTGGCCCGCCAGCCAAGCCTGGCGGCAGGTGAGTCGGTACTGACTCCTGCTGGCGACTGGCTGGGGCCAAACTGGGCTGATTTGGGACAGGGTGCGGCGCTCGGCACCATGGCGCTGCTTGGTGAGCGTGAGCGGTTGCATACCGAGCAGGAGAGGGTTGCCGAGGGGCTGGCACAGCTGAGTGAGCAACTTGTTGCAGCCGATGCCCGGTGCGCCCAGCTTGCCAGCGCGCAGGAGTTGTCGCAGCGAACCTTGCGCGAGCAAGAGCAGAAATGGCAACAACTGCGCGAAGCCTGGAGCCTGCAACAGGGTCAGCGGCAGGAGCGGTTGCAGCGGCTCGGTCAGCTCGGCGAAGAGCTGATCCGGCTCGATCAGGAGCAGGCCGAAGAGGCAGAGCGACTGGCCAGCGCCCGTGAACAACTGGAACTCGATGAGGCGCGCCTTGCCGAGTTGCAGGAGCTGGGGGAGCCGCTGACGCAAGGGTTGCTGGTTGCTCAGGAGCTGTTGACCCGCTGCGAGCGGGCGGTCGACGAGGCCCGTGCGCGCCGCGAGCAGCAACAAGCGACCTGCCAGCGTTTGCAACTGGAGTTGGGCAATCTGCGCCAACTCATTACCCTGGGCGAAGAGGAGTTGGCGAGGCTCGGGCTGGAGCTGGCCGGGCTGAAAGGGCCGGATAGCGAGGCAGTGCCGGATCTGGCGCCCCTGCTGGCCGAGCAGCGCAATCTGGAGGCGCAGCAGCTCGCCTGTCATCAGCGGCTTGCGGAGCTGGAGCGCCAGCTGAGTGAGCTGGAGCAGGCCAGAAGTGCCGATCACAAGCAGCTGGTGACTCTGCAAGAGAAGCTGGCGACCCTGCGCCTTGAGCGCGAGCGCAACCTCACCCGTCGACAGGGGTTGCACGAGCAGTTCGAAGAGCTGGGTGTTCGACTGGTGGATCTCGATCAGGCGGTGTTGATCGCCGCTGATCGCAGCAAGCTGCGGCAGGAGATCCAGACCCTGGAGGCACAAGTGGAGGCACTCGGCGCCATCAACCTGGCGGCGCTGGAGGAATACGAAGAGGCGAAAACCCGGGCAACCTATCTTGAAAATCAGTGTCAGGATCTCGAGCAAGCGTTGGAAACCTTGAGCCAAGCCATTAAAAGAATTGATAAAGAGACACAAATACGGTTCCGGGACACTTTCGATAAGGTCAACGAAGATTTAAAATCCCTGTTTCCGAAAGTGTTCGGTGGAGGCAGTGCCTGGCTTGAGCTTACCTCCGATGATCTTTTGGAGGCCGGAGTGAGCATCATGGCGAGACCTCCGGGTAAGAAGAATGCTACCATTGCCCTGCTTTCCGGGGGGGAGAAGGCGTTAACCGCGCTTGCGCTGGTTTTTGCCATCTTCAGACTCAACCCAGCACCTTTTTGTCTGCTGGATGAGGTGGATGCACCGCTCGATGAAGTGAACGTCGGTCGCTTCTGTTCTCTTGTCAAAGAGATGTCGAGCACAGTACAGTTCGTTTACATCAGTCATAATAAGGTCTCCATGGAGATGGCTGAGCAGCTGGTTGGCGTCACGATGCATGAGCCCGGGGTTTCTCGCATTGTGTCGGTCGATATCGGTGAAGCCGTCGCTTTGGCTGAGCAAAACTAGAAAGAGAAGCAGCTAATGCAGGAATTGCGTTACATCTTGGTTGCCCTGGGCGGTATTGCTATTGCGGCATTGCTCATTCACGGGTTGTGGAGCAACAAAAAGAATCGTCAGGCACCGATCAAAGAGAAACCGATTGGACGGATGGACTCCAAGTCGCGGGATCGTGATAACGACGCCTTCGACAGCGATGGCATCGGCCAGGTACGTGTGGTCAGTGGTGGCCGTCGTGCCGAGCCCAAGCTGCGCAGTGAAGAGAGCCGCCAGCCGGAACTCGGTCGTCGCCCTGCCGTCCCCGCCTTTGATGATGAAGATGACGAGGACGATCTGCCGCCGCCCGTAGTGCGCAAGCCTGCTGCCCGCCCGGTTCCGCCACCTCCTGTCTATGAAGAGGAGGAGGCGTTCGACGAACCGCTGCCCGAGGAGATCGACGAGGCGCCTGCCGCGCCGGTGCGCAAACCAGCTCAGGTCAATCGTCGTACCCCGGTCTACCGTTCCCGTCCCCAGCGCGAGCCTATGATGCAGTCGCTGGACGACGAGCCGCTGGTCGAGCCCGCCTACGCGACCGCCCCGACTTTTGGTGCCCGTGCAGAGACAGTCCGTACCGCCGACACCGTTCGTGCCGAACCGGTGCGAGCTCCCGAGCCGGAATATCAGCCGCAGCCCCGTCATGTGGCTCCCGAGCCTGTGTATGAAGAGCCGGCCTATGTGGCACCTGCACCTGTGGTTGAAGAGCCGCGCATGGCCCCCCAGCCGGTCGAGAAAATCTGGCAGGATGTCTATGTCATCAACCTGATGGGCCGTCCGGGTCACGACTTGCAAGGTGCAACCCTGCTCTCATCCCTGATGGCGCTGGGCTTCAAGTTTGGCGAGATGGATATTTTCCACCGTCACGAAGATCCCAACGGCAAGGGTGAAGTGCTCTTCTCCATGATCAACATGGTCAAGCCAGGCACCTTCAATCCGTACCGGATGGAGCAGTTCACCACGCCGGGTGTCTCCCTGTTCATGCAACTGCCGCTGCGCAGCAATGCCGCGTTTGCCTTCGAGGACATGCTGCAGGCTGCCGATCAGCTGGCCAGCGATCTCGATGCCATGCTGACAGATATGGATCGCAGCCCGCTGAGCGACGAGACCATTGCCCGTTACCGTCACGAGCTGGCTGCCTACGAGGCCAGTCGCGACTAATACGCCATGCGGGTCGAGTGAAGAAAAAGTGCGGTACCCTGGTACCGCATTTTTGTTTCTACCCCGTCCGTATGTTCAATCACACTTCGAGACTTTTTCATGAGCGACACCCTCTCCCGCCACCGTCAATTGTGTGAACTGCTTACCGAATATGGTCACCAGTACTATGTGCTGGATAACCCCACAGTGCCGGATGCCGAATACGATCGCCTGATGCGCGAACTGATTGCGCTGGAGGCCGAGCATCCCGAGCTGAAAACACCGGCGTCACCCAGCGTGCGTGTCGGCGGTCAGCCGCTGACAGCCTTCAAACAGGTGCGCCACGAGATCCCCATGCTCAGTCTGGATAACGTCTTTAGCAGCGAAGAGTTGCAGGCGTTCGAACAACGGATGAGCGATCGCCTCAAGCGTGACGTGCGTTTCACCTTCTGCTGCGAGCCCAAGCTCGATGGTCTGGCGGTGAGCCTGCTCTATGTAAATGGTCAGCTGGTGCAGGCGGCCACCCGGGGCGATGGCGCCACCGGTGAGGAGATCACCGAGAACGTGCGTACCATCAAGGCCATTCCGCTCGAATTGCGGGGCTCTGGCTGGCCCGATCGGTTGGAAGTGCGTGGCGAAGTCTTTATGCCCAAGGCCGGTTTTGAGGCGATGAACGCCAAGGCGCTGGCAGCGGGCGAGAAGGTATTCGTCAACCCGCGCAACGCAGCAGCAGGCAGCCTGCGTCAGCTTGATTCACGCATCACCGCCAGCCGTCCCCTGAGCTTTTACGCCTATGGCGTGGGGGTGGGGGGCGAGCAACTGGGCGACTCCCACTTCGGTCGTCTCAACCAGCTCAAAGCGTGGGGGCTGCCGCTCAGTCCCGAGGTGAAGCTCAAAGAGGGGGCCGCCGGTTGTCAGGCGTTCCACGACGACATTCTGGCCCGCCGTGGCGAGCTCCCTTATGAGATCGACGGCGTGGTCTACAAGGTGGATGCCATCGCTCTGCAAGAGGAGCTGGGCTTTGTGGCCCGCGCGCCGCGCTGGGCGACCGCCCACAAGTTCCCGGCGCAGGAAGAGATGACAGAGCTTGAGAACGTCGAGTTTCAGGTCGGCCGCACCGGCGCCGTGACCCCGGTGGCCAAGCTAAAACCTGTGTTTGTCGGCGGCGTGACCGTCTCCAACGCCACCTTGCACAACGCCGACGAGATCGAGCGCCTTGGCGTGATGATTGGCGATACGGTGATCGTGCGCCGGGCAGGAGACGTGATCCCGCAGATCGTGGCCGTGGTGGAGGCGCAGCGCCCAAGCGACGCCCGCGCGATCCTCTTCCCGACCGAGTGTCCGGTGTGTGGTTCGGCAGTAGAGCGGCTGGAAGGAGAGGCAGTTGCCCGCTGCTCCGGTGGCCTGTTCTGCGAGGCGCAGCGCAAGGAGGCGATCAAGCACTTCGCCGCCCGTCGCGCCATGGATGTGGATGGCCTTGGCGACAAGATTGTCGAGCAGCTGGTAGACAAGGGACTGGTGAAGACTCCCGCCGATCTGTTTAGCCTCAACGCCATCCAGCTGGCCGGTCTTGAGCGGATGGGGCAAAAATCGGCCCTCAATCTGGTAGCTGCCATCGATGCTGCGCGCAGTACCACCTTGCCGCGCTTCCTGTTTGCTCTGGGGATCCGTGAAGTGGGGGAGGCGACTGCGCTCAACCTTGCCAACCACTTCCTCACCCTGGATGCCCTGCGCGCGGCCTCGGTGGAGCAACTGCTCGAAGTGGCCGATGTGGGTGATGTGGTGGCCAAGCATGTCTACTACTTCCTGCGTCAGCCCCACAACGTGGAGGTGCTGGAAGCCTTGCTGGCTGCCGGCATCCACTGGCCGGCCATCGAGAAGAAAGAGGCCGCGGAGCAACCCTTTGCCGGCAAGACCTTCGTGCTGACCGGCACCCTGACCACCTTGTCGCGCAACGACGCCAAGGCGGCATTGCAGGCGCTGGGGGCCAAGGTGGCGGGCTCTGTATCTGCCAAGACCGATGTGCTGGTCGCGGGGGAAGCGGCCGGTTCCAAGCTGGCCAAGGCACAGGAGCTCGGTATCACCATCTGGACCGAAGAGGAGCTGCAACAGGCGTTGCAAGGCCAGAGCTGAGTTCGTCTCTCTGATAAAAAAACAACCCGGCATTCGTGCCGGGTTGTTTTTTATTCCCCCGCTATCACCATTTTTTGCGGGGGAGCAGCAAGCACCTGAGCAATATTTCCCGAGCGCTCAGTTTGCTCAATCAGTATGGCAACACTCTACAAGGCCACCTGATGCATCAAGCCATCCTCTCTCGAGGCTTATTCCTGTGGCTTGAGGAAGTTGCGATAGAGCATGTAGAGGTGGGCCGAGCTCCAGCTGAAGTTGCTGGCTCCCTGCATGGCGCCGGTCTCCGGATTGTAGTTTTCGCGGATGGGGCCGCTGCCCGCCAAGCCCTCGGCGTTGTTGAACAGCTTGTTGACCAGAGCCTCGGCATCGCTGCGATAGCCGTAGTTCTCCAGCCCCTTCACCCCGAAGTAGAACTGATCGAGCCATACCCGGCCTCGCCAGTAGATATTGGGGTCGTAGGCCGGGTTGGTCAGCGCGGCGGTGCCCAGCGGGATCCTGGTGTTGAACTCCTGGGCGTTGAGCATCACCTCGCGCACCCGCGCCGCTTTCTCCTTGTCGGCGACCTCAGCCCAGAGCGGGCTCCACCCTTCCGGGCCACGGCCGCGGGCGGTCAGCAATTTGCCGACGCAGCCGTTGCCGTCAGCAACATCCCCCTGAGCAATCTGGCGATCGTAATAGAAGCCTGATGCCTCATCGAACATGCAGCTGTTGATGTAACCAGCCAGCTGGGTCGCGCCATCGCGGTAGCGGCTCGCGTCGTCCGGCTTGTCAAGCAGGTCGGCCATGTCTGCCAGAATGCGTTTCTCCTTGGCCAGGAAGGCGTTGAGCTCCACCGACTCCTGATCGATGGAGAAGCCGATCAAATCGCCATTGTCCTGATGGTTTTCAAAGAAGGCGACGTTCCAGTCCTGACGTGCCTTGGCCAAATCTCCGCCATAAGTCTTGTCGGCATAGCGTTGCAGCTGGCCCGGTTCGATAAAGCCGAAGCGGGCGGCGTTGTCCATGCCGGACTCCCAACCGGCGCCGTGCTGGGCACCGATATCCATGTCGCTGTAACCGCCCACGTTCAACACCTGTTGATAGAGCGGCATACCGGCGCAGGCATACCAGCCATCCCCCTCACTGGTACAGCTGGAGAGATCCAGCCCGGCGGGAATACCGTTGGAGTACTGCACCTTGAAGGTGATATTGCCGTACTCGTCGTTGTGCTCCACATGCTTGGTGGCGCCATATTCGATGATGCCGTTGTGGTTGTTGTCCCGCGCACGGTACCACCAGTCGTGGTAGGCCTGCAGCTTGGGATACATCTCGGCGATAAAGGCCTTGTCCTTGGTGGCGCTGTAGATTTCCCAGATGGCCCAGGCGGAGAGGGGCGGCTTGGTATCGCGCTCGTTCCAGTTGCCGCCATCGCCACCGCGATCCGCCAGCTTGTTGTAGAAGACGGCATCGATCACCATGCCCGCATCCTGCGGTCGCACCGGATCATCCGGCTGCACCTGATAGTCATACATGGCGCGCACGTTGTTCTTGGCCACCTCAGGGTTGAAGTGCGCCATGGCATAGGCGTGCTTCCAGCTATCCCAGGCCCAGACGCCGTCGAACCAGCGGGCGGTATTGGAGGGGGTTACCCCGTCGTGGAGGATGGCGCCAGCCGGGGAGCGCCAGTTGCCATTGAGGGTCTCCATCGCCTTGACGGCGATGCGACGCTCCGACTCGGGGATCCCCTGATTGGAGAGACCCTTGGCAAGGTAGCCCTCCCAGCGGCGGATGGAGTCGGCAAAATAGCTGGCCGGGTTGGCCAGCAGGGCCTGACGGCTCTGCTGATGGCGGCTGGCGTCATCTGCGGAGTGGAGATAGCTCTGCAGGGTGTAGATATCCTCGCTCCCCTTGGCTGCCAGGGTAATGCTGGCGTCGCTTTGGTAGCCCAGTGTCTTCTGGTCGAGGGTGGTGCGACTTGGCAGGGTGCGGTCGATGCGATAGCGGGCGCTGCCGCTCTGCATGATGTTCCAGGTGCTGCGCAGTTTGCCGAACTGGAATTCGATTCCTTTGTCGCTCTCGCTGATGGTGCGAGTCCAGCCTGGATATTTGCTGGCAATCGTATCCTTGGCATCCCATTGATTGAGCAACTCGCCCTGCCAGTTGAGGTTGAGGGTGAGCGGTGCATCGGTCTGATTGATGAGTCGGGTGCGGATAAGAGCTGTGCGGGCATCGCCATAACGCAGCTCCAGCTCCAGCGTGAAGGGCTCGAACTCGAAGTGTTGCACCAGCGCACCGGGAATGGCGTACACCTCCTGCTTGCGGGCGCTGGTGAGCGGGAACGGGCGGCCGCTCGCATCGCTTAGGGTGAGCTTGTCCAGCTCGCTGGCAAAGAAGAGGCTGTACTCCTCGGAGATGACCATGGGGCCGGTAAAGCCCCCCCACTCCTTGTCGCTGGCAGGCAGCAGGAAACCGTGCCATGCCCCCAGATCGAGCAGCGGGTTGTATTTGAGGTTGGAGTAGCTGTCAAAGTCGCGGAATTGGGTCGGTGTTCCCCGACGGTCGATAACGTCCTTGTACTGGATGGCCTGCTCCGGTTTGGCGACTGTGCTGCTCTCTGTCTGGTTATCGTTGCAGGCAGTCAGTCCGAACAGGGCGGTGCCGAGGGCTACCGAGAGTAAAGTTTTACGAAACATTTCTCGCTCCAATTCCGTTTATGTAGGTTAAAAGGAAGATTTTTTACGCTTATTTTTAGTGAAAAGGTGTTCGGTAGCCATTGTATGGCAAGGGGAAAGGGGGCGCTGGCGCGAGATCACACTCTGAAGAGACGGCAATGTGAGCGGGATCACCGGGTTACATCAGGTTACATAGAATTGGCTTTAAGTAATATTTTACTTGTCGTTGCTCGCCAATCTGGCAGGGCAGGTGTGCAGGTATTGGTGAGGCGTCAGGCCGAACTCCTGTTTGAAGCGGGCGGCAAAGCGGCTGGGGGAGTCATAACCGCAGGCGAGGGCAACCTCCAGCGGGGTCAGGCCCTGTTGCAGCAGGTTGAGGGCGTGGCTCATGCGTACCTGAGCCAGCAACTGGCGAAAGCTGCGACCTTCGGCGGCCAGCTTGCGCACCATGGAGGCGCGGCTCATGGAGAAGTGGGGGGCCACCGCCTCCAGGGTGTGGTCGATGCCGGGTTCCACCGCCAGGTAGCGTGCCAGCCGCTCTGCGAGGGTCATGGTGCTGGCGGGAAAGAGTAACCCGAGGGCGTTGGCGGCCCGCAGCTCGGCATAGAAGCCGCGCAGCAGTTCGGCCTGGGTCGCCTCGCTCATTCCCCGTTCGGCCATGGTGCTGATGAGCTCAAAGCAGAAGGCGAGCCCGGGGGTGACCTTGACGGCAGGTTCCTCCAGATCGGCGTGGGAAGGGGCTGACTCGGCCAGCCATTCTGGCGGTGGTGGGGTCAGCAGAGTGATGGCGTGGGAGCGAAACTTGCCCTGCTCCGGCTGATTGACGAAGGTGAGCTGGTGGCCTGCCGGGATCAGCAGCCACCGCTCCCTGTCAAACGACAGACGTCGCTCGCGCCACCATAGTTGCTTGCTCCCCTGGGTGACCCAGATAAGGGTCGGGGCATAGATGAGCACCCGGTGCAGGGGCTGCTGGCGGATCCCGAGATAGTGGCTCTGTTGCAGCAGGGGAGTGCTCATCCGGTTGGCTCCTAGGGGGTGACGAAGGTGGCGGTCAGGGTGGCTTTGCCGAGCGCCATGCTGTTGAGCATGTAGCCTACCATAGCCGGCGGGGTATCAGCCTTCACCTCGAGATCATGGGGCAGGGCCCAGGCGGTGAACTCATAGCGGTGCATGCCGTGACCAGCGGGCGGGCAGGGGCCGCCGTAACCCTGGCTGCCAAAGTCGGTGCGGATCTCCAATCCCTGCTTGAGCTTGCCGGAGGCATTGCTGGCCAGTTCGCTCTGGGTGGCAGGCAGGTTAACCACCAGCCAGTGCCACCAACCGCTGCCGGTAGGGGCATCTGGGTCATAGGCGGTGATGGCAACACTCTTGGTGCCTGCCGGCAGATCCTGCCAACTCAGCTGGGGCGAGTGGTTGTCGCCGCTGCAGCCAAAGCCGTTGAAGCTGAACTGTTTGTCCATCAGCTGGCCTTCGTGAATGTCCGTGCTCTTCAGGGTCATGGCAAAGGCTGGCATGGCCGTCAGGCAGAGCAGTGGCAACAGGGCACTCTGTTTGAGCAATTTCATCGGGTGACTCCTCGTGTGGTAACGGGTTCACTTTAGCGAGGGCAGGGCAGAATGATATTGCAGAACGGCTCAATGTGAGCTCGATTGGTGAGTTAATTGAGCATTTGGGTTGTTTTATGGCAAGAAGGTAAACGGCAGCCATAAAAAAACCGGCATCAGGGATGCCGGTTTTTTGTTTGACGATGAGAAATACGGCTTAGCGCAGGATCATCTCGTCACGGCCCGGGCCGACGGAAACCATCGGAACCGGTACGCCGAGCAGCTCTTCGATACGCAGCACGTACTGCTGGGCAGCGCGCGGCAGCTCTTCGAAGGTGCGGCAACCGGTGATGTCTTCGCTCCAGCTTTCCATCTGCTCGTAAACCGGCTTCAGGGCTGCAGTTTGCGGCCAAATCGGGTTCTCGGTGTGGGCACCTTCGTAGGCCACGCAGATCTTCAGATCCGGCAGACCGGTCAGGCAGTCCAGCTTGGTCAGGGCCACTTCGGTGGCGGCTTGCAGCTCGACACCGTTCTTGGTGGCGACAGCGTCGAAGTAGCCGACATCACGAGGACGGCCAGTGGTAGCGCCGAACTCGTTGGTGATCTTGCGGAACTCGTCCTGGTTCTCCATGGCGGTCAGCAGGGTGCCGGTACCGACAGAGGAGCTGAATGCCTTGGCCACAGCGATGACGCGCTCCGGACGCAGACCCGGCAGACCGCCACCGATACCGGCGTAGGCGCCGGATACGTGGGAGGAGGTCACCCAGGGGTATTCGCCGTAGATCAGGTCACGGCCAGCGCCCAGCTGCGCTTCGAACAGCAGGGTCTTGCCTTCGGCCTGCAGCGCTTTGAGCGGCATGCTGACGTTGCACACGGCGTCGATCCACGGTGCAGAGACTTCCAGCAGCCAGTCAGCCATCTCCTGGGCAGTCTGGGTGAATTCGAAGGAGGGGTAGATAGCCTTCATCTGCGGCAGTTTCCAGTCCAGCATGAACTGGATGCGCTCGACCAGCACGTCCGGCTGTTTCAGCCAGCCGACCAGGATCGCTTTCTTCATCACGCGATCGCCGTAGGCAGGAGCGATGCCCTGACGGGTGGAGCCATAGGCGCCGTCACCCAGACGTTGCTCTTCCAGGGTATCTTCCAGTGCGTGCAGCGGCAGGCAGAGGGTAGCGCGGTCAGAGATGGCCAGCTTCGGAGTCACGCCGGAGGCTTTGACTTCGTCGAGCTCGACGGTCAGTTTCTCGGGGCTGATCACCATGCCCGGGCCGAGGACAACCAGGCAATCCGGGTTGAATACGCCACTCGGAACCTGGTGCAGCTTGAAGGTGCCAAGGTCGTTGACCACGGTGTGGCCAGCGTTGTTGCCGCCCTGGAAGCGAATGCTGGCGCCAGCTTGACCTGCCAGATAATCCACGATGCGGCCTTTGCCTTCATCACCCCAGTTAGCACCTACGACTACGATAGACGACATGACTCTTTCTCCTAAGACGTTAGGCGTTCATCCTAGGAGCCTGATGCGGATTAGAAAAATTAATTATCTTTATAATTCCGATAAGAGAACCATATAATTATGGCCAATTAAGCGGCAAACCGTCCGATTTTGCCTGGCAAGCCCCGCACATCGCGGGTTGAGGGACTCTTATGCTGGATATTCACTGGCTGCAAACCTTTGTCACCCTGGCCCGATTGCAACATTTTGGCCAGACCGCCACCGAGCTGCACATGACCCAGCCCAATGTCAGCCTGCATATCAAGCGGCTGGAGCAGGCGACCCGGGTGCGGCTGATCGAGCGCAGTCCGTTTCGCCTGACGCAGGCGGGGGAGCGGCTGCTGCAAAGCGCCGAGCGCACCATTGCCGAGTTGCAGCTCTGCCAGTCCGATCTCAATGCCCTCAACCAGCTGAGTCAGGGGACGCTGGCCATCGCCGCCAGCGACATCATCTCCCGCCTGCTGCTTATCCAGCCGTTCCAGCGCTTCAAGCGGGAGTTCCCCGGCATCGACCTTACCCTGTTCAACACCACTTCGGATCAGGCCGCCGAGCTGGTCAAGGCGGGCAAGGCGGATCTGGGCTTCGTGATGGCGCAAAAGCGCAGCGAGCCGCTCTTCTATACCGAGCTGCAACAGGTAACCTGGTGCGCGCTGGGCCACGGCCTTGCCCGCTGGCAGGCGCGGGCGGTGGCGGGAGAGAGCGATCCCCTCGATGAGCCGACCCTGATCTTGCTCGGTCACGACACCCGCACCCGGGCGCTGATCGACCCATCCCTGCCGCTGTTGGCGTTACCCCCTTGCCGCATCATGGAGGTGGGCAGCGTGGACGCCCAGCTGGATTGGGCCGAGGCGGGCTTTGGTGTCGCCATCGTGCCGGACTTTTCCCTGCATCCGCGCCTCAACCTCACCGCGCCGGTCACCAGCCTCGGCGACTTTCCCGGTACCAGTCTGGGCTACGTGGTGCGCCAGAATCAGGTGTTGTCGCGGGCCATCAAGCAGTTGCTGCACTGGGTAGAGGAGGAGATCCAGAAGCCCAACCCCTATCTGACCCGGGTGATGGAGCCGTAGCGGGGCGGCAAGGTGAGTAGGTCTATCGGGGTGACTGTGCCGCCATCAATTGCGTCACTATCGAACGTGCGTAAACAATCAGGGCAGCCGAGGCTGCCCTGATGCATTTGTGGGTGCTGACCACTCAGTGCTGCGGCGGTGTGGCTGCACTGGTGGCAGGGGAGGGAAGTATATCGGTTTTATCCTGCGGTGGGGTTTCGTCAGCAACCGCGCTGCTGGCAGGCTGGGTTGCCTGCTCTTGCGGCGCAGTGGCCGCAGAGGCGCTCTGTGGCAACTGAGTTGAAACGGCAGCCGATGGTGCTGGCGCCGTTGACGCTGCGGCAGAGGGGGCCACGCTCCCACCCTCGGTGGTTGGCGCAGTGAGCTCGGGGGTGACCTCGAGCGCCTCTTCGGGTAAGGGATTAACCTCTGTGGCTTCTGTCGCCACTGCGGCACTGCTGGTGGCGGTCGCGTCGGAGGGCGCAGTCGTCCCGTTGGCGGCGCTCACCGGCCCTGTCGTGGGCACCGCCTCCGAGGCCGATGGCGCTGGTGTTAACGGCTCCGGCGTCAGCTGTTCTGCAGTTAACTGCTCGGGGGTCAGTGGCAAGGGGGCTGGCGGTTGATCCGACATCCCCGCATGGAGGGGCAGCTCGGTTTGCGCCTGCAACTGCTCGGGGGTCACCTTGCTCAGGGCAGGATGCAGCCGACTGAACTGTTTGACCCGGGCCAGCAGGGTATCGCGCACGGTACGGACGATGGGGTCCGGCAGGCTGGCCAGCGCCACCAGTTCGGCACTCATCCCGATGTTGTTGATGGCGGTGGTCTGCCCCGGATAGAGGTTGGCGGCGATGCGGCTGCGCTGGTAGTAGGGGTGTTGTTTGAGCAGCGTGTCGATCTGCTCCCCTTCGATGGGGATGAGGCGCACCTTGCAGCGGCTGATCAGGTCGCCGACCGCCAGACTGGGGTGACCGGCTACCACAAAAGCGGCATCCAGCGAGCCATCGCACAGCCCTTCCAGCGGTTCGCTGTCCGATTTGAGCTCATAGGCAGCAAACTGCCCGGGTTGCCATCCCATGGCTGCCATCAGGGCCTGACTGGTGATCTGCTCACCGGCGCCCTTGTTGCCCGGATAGACCCGCTTCCCTTCGATATCTGCCAGGGTGGTGATGCCGCTATTGGGGGCGGCCAGCAGGGTTAACGATTCCTGATAGAGGCGAAACAGGCTGCGCAGCTCATTGTTGGTCCCCTGCCCGCTGAAGGGGCCGGTGCCGTGCAGGGCGTGGTGCAACACATCGGATTGCACTAGCGCCAGCTGTACGTCCCCCTTGTCGAGTGCCTTGAGGTTGGCCATCGAGCCACGGGTGCTCTGCACGGTGCAGCTGTCCCCATGCAGGGCATGGCCGGCATTGAGCACCCGGCAGATGGCGCCACCGGTCGGGTAGTAGACCCCATTGAGCGGGCCTGTTCCGATAGTCAGCGCCTGGCTGCCAAAGGGGAGCAGCGCAGAGAGTGCACAGAGGGGAAGCAGAAGGTGATGCAAGATCCGTAGAGACATAATTGACCGTTGACTGAGTTGACCGCTGGCTGATGACACAGGGAAAAAGGGATGGGGCTTGCCCATCCCGTTGCTGGCTGATCAGGGTTTGTTGTTGAGGATTGCCCGCTCCATCCGCGCCAGCGCGTCGGCCAGTCGTGCCCTGGTGCAGCCGAAGTTGAGCCGCACGAACTGGCCGTCGCCAAACTGGGCGCCGGGGGAGAGACCAACCCCTGCCTGCTCGAAGAAGGCGATGGGATCGGCAAGGCCAAGTGCGCTCACATCGATCCAGGCCAGATACGTCGCCTGATGACTGGCCAGCTTGACGCCGGGCCAGCGGGCAACCGCTTGCTGGATCAGGGCCAGATTGGCTGCCAGATAGTCGAGTTGCTCGGTCAGCCACTGTTCGCCACCCTCATAGGCCGCTTCGGCGGCGACAAAGCCCAGCAGATTGACGTCGGCGCTGATGCCGCGCATCGCCTGCTGTAGCCTGAAGCGCAGACGGGCGTTGGGGATAATAGCGAAGGAGCAGCAGAGACCGGCGATATTGAAGGTCTTGCTCGGGGCCATCATCACCGCACAGCGCTCGGCCGCTTGCGCACTGATGGCGCCGTAGGGAATGTGGCGGGCGTTTTTATCCAGCAGCAGATCGCAGTGGATTTCATCGGAACAGATCACCAGATTGTGGCGCGCAGCAATGGCATCGATGGCCAGCAGCTCGTCACGGGTGAAGATGGTGCCGCCCGGGTTGTGAGGGTTGCAGAGCAGCAGCAGATCTGCGGCGGGAGCCTGACGCTCCAGCTCTTCAAGATCCAGCACCCAACGACCCGCCTCTTCAATCATCGGCACTGTGAGCAGGGGGCGATCATTGAATCCCGGCGCCTGCAGGAAGGGGTAATAGACCGGCTTGGGAGTGATGATACCGCGGCCATGCTGGCTCCACGCCTTGCAGGCAAGGTTGAGCCCCGGCACCACGCCCGGCAGGAATACCAGCCATTCGGGCTCGATAAACCAGCCATAGCGGGTCGCCATCCGTTCGATAATGAGTTCGATCAGGCGCGGCGAGGGGCGTGAATAGCCGAAAATGCCGTGGGCGACCCGTTTGGTCAACGCCTCGATCACGGACGGGGGGGAGACAAAGTCGGTATCGGCAACCCACATGGGCAGCACGTCCTGACCCTTGTACTTGTCCCATTTCAGGCTCATGGTGCCACTGCGGTCTACTTCCTGATCAAAATCAAACATGCGAACTCCTTGTGCTGGCAGGATGGGCTTTCACTCTACGGGGTCGCGGCCTCCCTCGCAAGGCGCACACCTGCTTATGCATCCTTGAGCCCGCTCTTGATAGTGACATAAGATAGGCGCCGAATTTTCATACGGCTGCCGCCCGTTAGCCCGTATCGTCCCTCCAACCAGTGGTAACCCTATGAGCTTGTCGATAGCGGCGGTCAAACGCCCGGACCCCGTCTCTCTTTCGTTTCTTGCCGTGACCTTTATGACCGGCGTCGCGGTGGCACTGCAGGTGCCTACCTTAAGTCTGTTTCTGGCCGAAGAGGTGCAGGTGCGCCCCTTTCTGGTCGGGCTCTTCTATACCATCAATGCGGTGGTGGGCATTCTGGTCAGTCAGTGGCTGGGCCACCGTTCCGATAACAAGGGGGATCGCAAGCGACTGATCCTGCGCTGCTGTTTTGCCGGGGTGGCGCTCTCCTTGCTGTTTGCCTGGAACCGCAACTACTGGTTGCTGGCGAGTCTGGGGGTGATGCTGGCGGCGCTGGCGGCCACTGCCAGTCCCCAGCTGTTTGCGCTGGCGCGGGAGTATTCTGACAGCCGCAACCGACGGGCGGACATGTTCAGCTCGGTGATGCGAGCCCAATTTTCGCTGGCTTGGGTCATAGGCCCGCCCATCGCCTTTGCGCTGGCCATCGGCTACGGTTTTGAGCTGATGTATCTGGCCTCGGCACTGGCCTATCTGCTCTGCGCCCTGGTGGTGTGGCGCTGGCTGCCCTCTCTCCCTTTGCCCAAGATGGCCGAAGAGACAGAGCGGGTCAGCAGCTGGCGGGATCCGGCGGTGCGGGCGCTCTTTATCGCCTCCACCCTGATGTGGACCTGCAACAGCATGTACCTCATCAATATGCCGCTTTACATCACCCGAGAGCTCGGGATGGATGAGAAGCTTGCCGGTATCCTGATGGGCACGGCGGCGGCGCTGGAGATCCCCTTCATGCTGCTGGCGGGTTACTACACAGCCCGTTTTGGCAAGCGCCCCATGATGCTGCTGGCGGTGCTGGCTGGTGCGGCCTTTTACACAGGTCTGGTGACCCTCACCGACCAATACGCCCTGATCGCCTTGCAGCTGTTCAACGCCATCTTCATCGGTATCGTGGCGGGGATCGGCATGTCTTACTTTCAGGATCTGATGCCGGGGCGGGCCGGGGTGGCGACCACCCTGTTTGCCAACAGTATCCGCACCGGCTCCATCATGGCAGGGGCCATCGCCGGTGTGGTGGCGGAGGTGTGGAGTTTCCACGGGGTCTTTATGGTGGCGCTGGGATTGGCACTGGTGGCACTGGCCGCCAGCTGGCGGGTGCCCAACGTCTGACGGGGGATCTGGCTGTTATTTGTCGTGTTGGGGCTGGGCGTGCGGAAGCTGCGCTGATTCGCCCTGATATTCGTTGCGCAGGCAGCGCAGCAGCAGCTCGGTCGCGGGGCCGAGGGATTCGGGGGAGAGGGTCAGCAGGTAGGTGTAGAGGTGGCGCTCGTTGCCGCTCTCCAGATCCAGCTGTATGAGTGAACCTTCCGCCAGCTCCCGCTCCACCAGATGACGCGGCAGCCAGGCATAGCCGAGGCCAAGGCGCAGCATGGCGAGCACTTCGTGATAGTGGGTCGCCTTCCAGCCGGTATCATCCGCATCGTTCCAGTCCACCGAGCGGTGAATAGGGGGATGAAGGCTGATCTGGTTGTGGCTGGTCAATACGTCGCTGCGGATGGGCCCCTCCTCTTGCGCCAGCGGATGGCTGGCGGCGCAGAGGGGCAGCAGGCACACCTCGTCCAGCAGCAGGCCGGTGCGATCGCCGGGCAGGTGCTCGGAGAGCATCAGATCCCCCGGTTGCAGGGCGTTGAAGTGGCAGTGAATGCGTTCGTGCAGGTTGACCCGGCAACCCCGGCTGCGGGGATAGAAGCTGGCCAGCGCCCGATAGAGGCGATCCCTTGGCTGCAGCGCCGAGACATAGAGGTTGATCTGCGGCTCCCACTGCCGCTCCAGGTTGTTGGCCAGATTCTCCAGCTCCTCCACCTGCTGGCTCAGCTGACGGGCCCGCTTGAGGAAGATCTCGCCCGCCGGCGTCAGCACTGCCTTGCGGCCGCGCACCTCCAGCAAGGGTACCCCCAGACTTTGCTGCAACTTTGCAACCGCATGATTGAGGGAGGACTGGCTCTTGTTCAGCGCCTCGGCCGCCTGGGCGTAGCCGCCGCAGTCGACCACCGCCTGAAAGATCCGCCATTGCTCAAACGTGCTCTTGGGACGAAACATAGTTCAACCTGATTGGAGATAGGATGGTCAGTGGTTCGAACAGGGAGCCTGTGCCCCCTATTCAATTTAACCCCTGCCGCACAACACTCTGGGTATTTTATTGATTTATTTGGGCTGGGCCACGCAACTTGTTTATTTTGGCTGAGCCACAAAGGTTTGGCCGGTTTTGCCGCGGCTGTCCGACCCCATCAGGTAGAGGTAGAGCGGCATCAGGTCGGCCGGAGTCTTGAGGTTCATGGGATCTTCCGCCGGGAAGGCGCTGGCGCGCATCTTGGTGCGGGTGCCGCCCGGATTGAGGGTATTGACCCGCACACCGGTGTTCTCAAGCTCGTCGGCCAACACTTCCATCATCCCCTCGATGGCGAACTTGGAGATGGCATAGGTGCCCCAGTAGGCGCGCCCCTTGCGTCCCACGCTGGAGGAGGTGTAGACGATGGAGGCATCGCCCTGCGCCTTGGCTGTCTGGCGCAGCAGCGGCAGCAGCGCCTGGGTCAGCAGGAATTCCGATTTGACGTTGACCTGCATCACCTCGTCCCACTCCTTCTCCTGAATGTGTTCAAACGGAGAGAGGGTGCCGAGCAGACCGGCGTTGAACAGCACGCCGTCGAGGCGGCCAAACTGCTGGGCGAAGGTTTCGGCCATGCCGCGGTAGTGGGCGGCGGTGGCCCCTTTCAGATCCACCGGCACGATGGCGGGCAGCGGATAACCGGCGGCTTCAATCTGGTCATACACGGCTTCGAGTTTGGCGCTGGTGCGGCCGAGCAGGATCACGGTGGCACCGTGAGCGGCGTAGGTGAGGGCGGCTTCGCGGCCGATCCCGTCGCCGGCACCTGTGACCAGAATGACTTTATCCTTGAGCAGATCGCGGGGTGCCTGATAATCGAGCATGACAACTCCTGTTAACAAATTCCGGCCATAAGTGCATGGCAATCGGCGCCAAGTGTACTGATCCGCGCGCCTGTTTGACCAGAAAGCGGCAAGAAAAATGTGAAGAAAATAGAGAGGTTGTGATGCTCGGGTTGGTTTTTCCGGTCACTGGCTGCGATTTTTTGCGCGCCTCCACCAAACTCCCTAGAATGTGACGAAAACCGATCCATTCTGGAGTCCATCGTGACATTTCTGACCGAATATGGCCTGTTTCTGGCCAAGACAGTGACCTTCCTGCTGGCCATCGGCGCCATCATCCTGATGATCGTCAGCACTCGCCAGCCGAAAGCGCGCAAGGGTGAGCTGGTGGTGACCGATCTCTCGAGCGAGCTGGAGCAGGGGCAGTTTGCGCTCAAGAGCGCGCTCGTAAGCAAGACCGAGCGAAAGGTGATGGAAAAGCAGCAGAAAGAGGAGCAGAAAAAACGCGCCAAGGCGGGTGATGAGCGCAGTCGCCTGTTCGTGCTCGATTTCAACGGCAGCATGGATGCCAAAGAGGTGGCCTCTCTGCGCGAAGAGGTGAGCGCGGTGATTGGCGTGGCCCAGCCCGGCGACGAGGTACTGCTGCGGCTCGAATCCGGTGGCGGCGTGGTGCATGGCTATGGCTTGGCTGCCTCCCAGCTGCAGCGTCTGCGCGATCGTGACATCAAGCTCACCGTGGCTATCGACAAGGTGGCGGCGAGCGGTGGCTACATGATGGCCTGCGTGGCGGACAAGATCCTGGCTGCCCCCTTTGCCATCGTCGGCTCCATCGGGGTGATCGCCCAGCTGCCGAACTTCAACAAGTTGCTGAAAAAGCATGATATCGAATTCGAGATGCACACCGCAGGGCAGTACAAGCGCACCATCACCATGTTCGGCGAGAACGACGATCTGGGGCGCGAGAAGTTTCGTGAGGAGCTGGCGGCGATCCACGAGCGCTTCAAGGCCTTTGTGGCCGAACATCGCCCGCAACTCGATATCGATCAGGTCACGACCGGTGAACACTGGCTGGCAAGTCAGGCCAAGGGGCTGGGGTTGGTGGATACCCTCTGCACCAGTGATGATTACCTGCTGGCGCAGGCCAGCCACCACAAGGTGATCGGCATCAGCTATCGCAAGCCAAAAAGCCTGACCCAGAAGCTGGGGCAGCAGGGTGCGCAGGCGCTCGAAGCGGGATTAGGGCAGCTGTGGCAGCAGAGCCCCTGGCGCTAAGCCTGGCCCTCTGGCGTTAGCCAGAGGGAAATCCCGCGATAAAAAGGCCAGCCGATGCCCACCGGCTGGCCTTTTTGCATCCGGTTGCACCTTGCCGGTGAGCGAGGGTTGTTTCTATTGAGGCCCTCTGTTACAACTGAATGCTTTCCCCGTTTATGACAGGATCTTGTGGTAAGAGCTGCGGGGCATGGAGCATAGCGATGTCATGGAGCACCTTCAGGCAATTTACCCCGTTGGTCTGGATCGTCATTCTGGGCACCTTTATGGTGCGTACCAGCTACTACATGGTGTGGCCCTTCCTCTCCATTCTGCTCTATCGGGAGTATGACCTTTCGGCCACCTTCATCGGCCTGTTGCTGGGGGGCTCAATGGCCCTCTCTACCCTGGTCAGCTTTTACGGCGGCTGGCTCTCTGATCGCTTCGGGCGGCGCAGCATACTGCTGGCCGGTTGTCTGGTGGCGATGATCTGTTTCGGCCTGCTAGGTTTTTCGCACGAGGTGTTCTGGCTCGGGGTCGGGGTGATGGGCAGCGGCCTCTCGTCGGGGCTCATCGATGCCCCCGGCAAGGCGTTGATGGCCGACAGTCTGGCCTCGGCCAAGGCGCGGGAGCTGGCACTGCACCTGCGCTATTTTCTGCTCAACCTGGGGGCCGCGCTGGGGCCGCTACTCGGGGTGACCCTCGGGATCAACGCCCAGCAGGAGACCTTCCTGTTTCTGGTGGTGAACTATTTGCTGCTGGCGCTGGCCTTTGGCTGGGGATTTCGCCGGGCTGGCAGCACAGGCAAGCCGGGTGCTGCTGGCCCCGGACTGCGGGATGCCATCAAGGTGTTGCTGGCGGATCGCGCCTTCCTGCTGCTGGTGATGGCCAATCTCCTGATGGTGCTGGTCTACTCCCAGTTTCACTCGCCGCTGGTGCAATACCTGACTCGGGCCGGTATGCCGCAGGTGGCCGAGCTGGTTGCCCTGCTGGTGGCGACCAATGCCCTGACCGTGGTGCTGCTACAGTTTCCGCTGCTGAGGTTGTTGTCACGCTGGCCGGTGCGGGTGCGGCTTCATATCGGCATGGCGCTCTTTCTGGCGGCCCAGCTGCTCTTCGCGCTGGGGGACCCGATGGTGCGCAGCCACTGGTTTGGCGCCGTGCTGCTGCTCAGCATCGGCGAGACCATCCTCTTCCCCCTGCTCAACGTGCTGATCGACCAGATGGCCCCCACCCACCTCAAGGGAAGCTATTTTGGCGCCAGCGCACTGGCCGGGTTGGGAGGGGCCGCCGGCGCCCTGCTGGGAGGCTGGATCCTCGAGCAGTGGAGCGGTCAGTGGCTCTATGTGCTGATGGCGCTGCTTTGTGTGGCGATTTTTGCGCTTTATGAAGCTGGCGCCCGACATCATGGTCGGCGAAGTGCCCGGCAGGAGTCGGTGATAGGCTAACGGGGCTGACTTCGCCGCTGGCCAGCCCCTTATGGTTCAGAAGGTCAGCACCTTGTCGGCAGCCAGGGTCCATTGGGCCAGCATCGGCAGGGTGCCGACCTCAATGCCCTCGATCAGCGGCAGGGCGGTGATGCCACGGGCATCGGTGCAGGTCTTGCACAGGCGAATGGTGACGCCTTGCGCCAGCAGGATCTCCAGCATCTGGCGCAGGTTGTATCCCTCGGCCGGTGCCTGACCGGCCAGCGCTGCACTCACCGCATCGGACATCAGGAACAGCTTGAGGCTGGCACCCCCCTGTTCGTTGAGGGCGATAGCGAGACGCAGGGCGTTGAACAGGGATTCGCTGCCATAGGGGGCCCCGTTGGCAATGACCACAATTTGTTGACTCATAACAGACTCCAGATTGAAAAGAGCGCCATTGTAGAACCAACAGGTTGCCAATTGCGTGATGTTGCACAACTTCTGTCGCACCTTTTTCCCGCTTGCTTGACCCTGCTGCCGATCGAGGTTTTTATGGTCAGCTCGCAAACAAGACCGGATGAATCGAGATGTGGAAAGTATTGGGAGCCGGCTTGCTGCTGTTGGCGGGTCAGGCCTTTGGCAGTGAGGCGGTCGGTTGCAAGGCTCGTCTGCAGGCCGTCAATGACCAGCTGGTGTTTGCCAAAGCACACAACAATGCCGGGCAGATTGCCGGGCTCGAACAGGCAGCACGCAATATCAAGGCCAACTGTACTGATGAAGGTCTGCTCAAGGAGCAGAAAGAGCGGGTTAACAAACTGCGCGGCGAGGTGGACGAGCGCCTGCTCGAGCTGCAGGAGGCGAGAGTCAGTGGCAAGCCGGACAAGATTGCCGACAAGCAGAGCAAATTGGAGCAGGCACAGACCGACTTGCTGACGGCGCAGCGGGAACTGGATGAATTGCACCGGTTGGTAAACAAAAAATAGCCATCATGGAGATGAGGGCGGGATCAAAAAAGGCCGGGATTTCCCGGCCTTGTTGCATTTACTGTCGGTGCATCTGTACAAACTTCTTCATCAGCAGCGCTGCGGTTTCATCATATGGACGGGCTCCCGGAGGATGCAGCCTGTGAGTTGTTGATGCTGATACCGAGGTTACTGCCGATGCATCCGCACAAACTTTTCCATCAGCTGATCTTCGGTTTCCACATGAGCGGGATCCCAGATGATGCAGTCGATAGGGCAGACACTGATACAGGTCGGCTTCTCATAGTGACCGACGCACTCGGTGCAGCGACTGGGGTCGATCTCGTAAATCTCCTCACCCAGGCTGATGGCCTGGTTCGGACACTCGGGATCACACATGTCACAGTTGATGCACTTGTCGGTGATGAGCAGTGCCATCTCAGGCGGCCGAGTGGGGCTGACGGGTATCCTGACGCTCACCGAGGTTGCGCAGCAGGATGCCGTAGTTCACGTCCACTTCCTTCGGCACCGGCACATAGACTACGTGGCCGTTGCCCGGTGCGGTGTCGATCAGCTCGCCCTTGCGGTTCTGCATCAGCTCCAGATTGAAGCTGAGGTTGCCCTGCGGGGTCATCAGCTCCAGGCTGTTGCCCACCAGGAACTTGTTCTTTACCTCGACCTCGACCATGTCACCGTTGCGACCGGTGATCTCGCCGACGAACTGCTGGGTGTCGGAGACGGAGTAGCCGTAGTCGTAGTTCTGGTATTCGCTGTGGTTGTGACGGCGCAGGAAGCCCTCGGTATAGCCGCGGTGGGCCAGATTTTCGAGGGTGCCCATCAGGCTGCGGTCGAACGGACGGCCTGCAACCGCATCGT
Source organism: Aeromonas sp. 604443 (assembly GCF_049170315.1). Classification (NCBI taxonomy): domain Bacteria; kingdom Pseudomonadati; phylum Pseudomonadota; class Gammaproteobacteria; order Aeromonadales; family Aeromonadaceae; genus Aeromonas; species Aeromonas sp. 604443. The sequence continues at coordinate 11,780 of NZ_JAAKMI010000005.1, read as the reverse complement.
CGATGGCCTTGCGATAGACCTGGGCGGTACGGGCGCAGTAATAGAAAGACTTGGTGCGCCCTTCGATTTTCAGCGAATGGACGCCCATCTTGGTCAGGCGCTCGACATGTTCGACGGCGCGCAGATCCTTGGAGTTCATGATGTAGGTGCCGTGCTCGTCCTCGAACGCGCTCATGTACTCGCCCGGGCGGTTGGACTCCTCCAGCAGCACCAGTGCATCGCTCGGCTTGCCGAGGCCCAGCGTCGGGTCAACTTTCTGCACGGCGATGGGCTCCTGACGGTGGACGATCTGGCCCACGTCATCTTCTTTACCTTCGTGAACCTTGTACTCCCAGCGGCAGGAGTTGGTGCAGGTGCCCTGGTTGGGGTCGCGCTTGTTGATATAGCCGGAGAGCAGACAGCGGCCGGAGTAGGCCATGCACAGAGCGCCGTGAACGAAGACTTCCAACTCCATCTCCGGCACCTGCATGCGGACCTCCTCGATTTCGTCCAGCGACAGTTCGCGGGAGAGGATGACCCGAGTCAAGCCCATCTGATGCCAGAACTTCACCGTGGCCCAGTTGACCGCGTTGGCCTGCACCGAGAGGTGAATGGGCATATCAGGGAAAGCTTCGCGCATCATCATGATGAGACCGGGGTCTGACATGATCAGCGCATCCGGCTTCATCTCCACCACCGGACGCATGTCGCGGATAAAGGTCTTGAGCTTGGAGTTGTGGGGCTGGATGTTGGCCACCACATAGAACTGCTTGCCGAGGGCATGAGCCTCGTTGATGCCGAGCTGAAGGTTCTCGTGATCGAATTCGTTGTTACGCACCCGCAGACTGTAACGGGGCTGGCCGGCATAGACTGCATCGGCGCCATAGGCGTAGGCGTAACGCATGTTCTTGAGGGAACCTGCGGGGGAGAGCAATTCTGGTTTAAACATGTCGGACTCTTTATGTCTGATTGCAAATCAGGACAACGCCACCTGATGGCGTCGTAGTGGTTGAGTTGCGGTGCAAGATGCCCTCCGAGAGGATGCTCAATGCAGCGCGACCCGATGACGGCATATCCGGGGTTATCGAAAGAAGATGCGCCGGATATTCGGGGTGCGAGATTGTACTCGCCCCCACGTCATCATGCAATTTGGCAGGAAATTGTTGGCTGCGCGAGCCGACAGGATGCCGAAATGAAACAGCCGCTCAGGCCCAGCGGGAGAGGGGAGATGGCATGGCATGGGCATAACCCTGCTGATAGTCACAGCCGAGCAGGTTGGCTACCTCGATGTGTTGCTGGGTCTCAACTCCCTCGCACACCACCTTGGTGCCGAGCCGCTGCAGGTACTCTACCAGACCGGTGAGCATCCGCAGTGCATGGCTACTCTTGGTCGCTTGCAGCAACAGGGAGCGATCCAGTTTGATGATCTCGTAGGGCAGCGCCAGCACCCGTTGGAAGTTGCACTCCTGGGTGCCAAAGTCATCGCAGACGATATGGGCGCCGTGGCTGCGCAACACTTCAATCAGGGCCAGCTCCTTGTGCTGTAGCGGGGCGTGCTCGAGTACCTCGAACCAGATGTCGAGCCCTACCTTGCGCGCCTGGATCAGTACCAGCAACAACAGGTTCTGGTAGGTGGGGCTGTTCAGAGTCGGGTTGAGGTTGATTGAGAGCAGACTGGTGCTGCTCTGCGCGAGCGTCGGCAGGTCGCGCAGAATCGCTCTGAGCATGACGATGTCCAGATGAAGGGACTCCTCATCGCTGAGGGAGAGAAAGTCGATCCCCTGATAGCGCTGCTGGCGGGGTTCCCAGCGTCTGGCCAGCGCTTCAAAGCCGATGATCTGGCTGTTCCGGTCAACGATCGGCTGATAGAAGGGGATGGCAATATCCGCTGTTGCCAGGGATGCCACGTCACCGACCGAAAACTCTTCTTTGAACGCAAACATGGCGCTTACCTGTTGATAGACATAGGGGCGCATAATACAACAGGGATAGCAGAATGACCTGTAGGAATCATCTGATAATAAGAGTGCGCCTGTAATCAAAATAGGAATTCTCTTATTAACGTAATTTGTGAACTTCAATAGACTAGATACAGTTATATGCTTTTTCTTTTCGAAATCGAAGAGTTAAGAATCATGCTGCATTAAAAATTAGTGGAAGGCTCATGAAAAAAATATGTTCTGCATTCATTATTTTGATGTTCTTTAATAAAGATGTTTTTGCTTCTGCTGAAATAAATATAGGAACTTTGTATGACTATATGAATGGCCAGCAAAGTACCTATTTAAAACGGGTTCGTAATCAGGGCGATAGCACTGCCTTTATTAAGGTGGCAATCCACGAGATCATCTACGATGAGATGGGAAAACCATCAGAGTTGGCTGAGTTGACCGAAGGGCCTCGGCCGCTGATTGCTAGCCCCTCTCGCATGATTATTCCGGCCAATGGCATGCAGGCTACCCGACTATTATATATGGGGGGGCGGGACAAGGAACGTTACTTCAGAATTCGCTTCATTCCTGTTTTGCCAAAACAGGAGGATGGATTTGACTTGGGGGCCAATATAGATTCAGAGAGTCAGCAGGCAGTTTCAGCGGGTGTAAATATATTGACTGGCTTTGGCACAATTGTCTTTGTCATGCCTAAAGAAAGTCTATTTGATACCCAATTTATAAAAGAGGATTCCACGACAACAGTCATTAATAAAGGAAATACCACTATAGTGTTGGATTTTTTTGAAGAATGTGATTCACGGGGAAAAAACTGTTCAACGCCAAGCAAGATTCATTTGTTGCCAAACATGTCTAAACAATTAGTCAAAAAAAGTAATCACCTCTATCAGTTTTCATTGATAGAGGGTGATAAGAGCAGAAGCATCGTGATTGGTCACTGATGTTTCATATTCCCAAAAAGGAGAGAGTAATGAAAGTATGGATAGCAGTCCCTTTGGCCATGCTGGTGTCAGCCAATTTGATTGCTGCTGAACGTCTTGAGCATCAGGTTACAGTGACGGCTCAGATCCCGAGTGAGGCTTTCTATGTACAGCCGACAGGCGGTGACAACTGGATGAACGTACCGCAGAAGCTGGCTTACAACCCATATACCAAAAAGTTGGACAAGCTTACCAAGCAGTTGGATGTAAAAAGCACAATCGGAGCAATTACCGGTTATTTGACCAATCCGGCCATGATGGCCAGCGGTAATGACAACATCGCATTGACCGTAAAAATTGGTGGGGTCACGTTGGGGACAACATCCGTGGAAGTTATGAAGGCGGATGATGCCAAGACCGGCAAGTTGCTCGGGTTGGAAGTGATCCCGGCGGATGCTCCTGTCGCGGGTTATAAGCCAGGTAACTACCAAGGTGTGGTCAACATGATTTTTGAGTCGGAAGCTCCCAAAGGAGAAGCACCCAAAGGCGGCGTATAAACCGATTGATGGAGGCTCCCTGCATCAAGGGAGCCTTTTTGTCTGTGCTTAGAAGAAGTGGGATAGATACATGCAGTATTTCTTTTTCCTGTTGATCCTGGTTGTGTTTTGCGCACCTGCCTGGGCCACGGGTAGGCATGTTGCACAACCCCTTGATCTGTTGCAACAAGTAGAGGGTTTGCCTGATGGCTTTGCCGATCACTTCTTCGGCGTCCCGCTGGCGGTGCGCATTCTGGTGGATGGGCAGTTGTTGGGGGAAGGCGAGATAGTGCTGGGCAAAGACACCAGCGTACAACTGTTGGCTCTGACCAGCAGCCATGAAAGTGAGCTGGACGAGCGTAGCCGTCAGCGTTGGACCAAGGCGCTGGAGGCATCCCATCGACTGGGCCCATGTCAGAATCCATGCGCTGACGAAGTGCTGGCGCTGGAGTACAGCCTAGAGAACTCCCAGTTGTCGGTGCTGACGGCCGGTGCCGAGAAGGGACAGCCGCAGAACCGTTATTACAATCTGCCCAGTGGGGGCAGCTATGGCGCCCTATTGCGCCATCAGTTGAACCTGACCCAGGAGGAAGGTGAGCTGCGTAGTGGCCGTTACAACCTAATTGCACAGGGAAGCATAGGCCAATGGACTCCGCTGTTTGAGGGAGAAGTGAGCCGGTCAGGAAATGGGCAGGTGGCGCAGCACCATGTACAGCAACTTTATGCCGAGCATGAAGGAAAGGGGCACTTCTATAGGTTGGGCTACTTCTCGCCTTATGCACAAGGTTTGGTGCGTCAACCTACCCTGTTTGGCGGGGGAACCCCGACCGTGTTGGGTGTCATGCTGGGGGACTCCGACACCCTGTTGATAGAGCAAGGCCAGGCCAGTACCACTCCTGTCTATGTCACCCCGAGCCGGCCCGGCATGGTGGAGATCTATCGGGATGGGCAGCTCATTAACTCGCAGCAGGTGAGTTCGGGGCTGCAGGCACTGGACACCAAGGTGTTTCCTGCTGGGATCTACGAGGTGGAACTGCGTGTGCTGGAAGATGGCCAGATTACCGAACGGCGGCGCGAGATGATCTACAAGCCGATGAACTGGCAAAACCCTGATGAGGCATGGCGTTTCAACCTGTTTGCTGGCCAGCAGACCCGCCTGTTCAGCAACTTGGAAGAGGACACTCCCAGTCCTCTAAGTAGCGGTATCATGCTCAATTATTTGCTCACTCCCTCCGTGATCGTCGGGGCATCCAGCCAGTATATCGACCAGCGCTGGCAGCACGGCCTTTCTGCCGACTGGAGCCTGAATGATCAGTGGCGGCTGTTTGGTAACCTGATGTCGACACAGGAACTTGGAAGCGGCTTCGATCTGCAGGCCTTGTATCACTATGGCGAGGGTAGCTTGGTGCTCAGCCACCAGCAGCAGCACCAGAAAGGGCCAGTTTGGGAGGGGAGTCACGACCTCAAGCAGAGCAATATATCGTTGCAGCAGCGGCTCGACGAGCGACACTTTGCCAACCTATATTTGGCACATCAGGCGGAGCGTGGGTTGGGGGTTGATCTGGGCTGGCGTTACAACGGCGAGCTACTCGGTCAGACGGTGAGCTGGAACCTGACGGTATTTGACCGGCCAGGTAGCATCAGTACCGATAACGCGAGGGACAGGGGGAGTATGCTCTCTCTAAGCATGAACTTGGGTGGAGAACGTAGTCAATTGGCTGTCGGTATAGGTAGTCGAACCTCCCGTTCCGGCGGGCAAGAGCGTAACGGATCTCTCAGTTACCAGCAGTTACTGGAGTGGGGGGCCCTGCAGAGCGTCGGGGTAAATCTGACAACTGACAGTTATGGCGTCGGCACAGCAGGCTATGCCAGGTTTCAGGGGGATCTGGTCAGTGGTGATGCCTACCTGCTGTCTTCCTCCTATAACCGTACTCTGAGCGGTGGGCTCAATCTTGACAGCACCCTGGCGTTTGGTGATGAGGGCAGTCTGACCATGACCGGCCAATCTCAGGGGTATGAGGCGGGCATGATAGTGGATCTGGAGTCCGATATGCCTGATCTGATCTTGCGTGCCGATGACGATCAGGGTGGTAATTTAAAGTTGCGGCCAGGGCGCAACCTAATACCCGTAGCAGCCTATCGCAGCGGTGCTGTTGAGCTGGATCTGGCTGGCCATGATGCCCCCTCGGTGAGCATTCGCCCCAACGTGTTGCCTTATCACCTCAACAAGGGGGGGGTGGCCTATCATCAGGTTCACGTCATGAAGACGGTAACAGTCATTGGTCGTCTGTTGGATGAGAAGGGGGCTCCTTTGAAGGGGGCAATGGTTGTCAATCATGCAGGTAGAACCATGAGTGAAGTGGATGGTTTTTTTGCCGTTGAGATGAGCGCCCGCAATCCAATCTTGAAAATGGAGATAAACGGCATTAGCCAGTGTGAGACTGTTGTCGATGTCCCCACTTTACCAATAAATAGCAGAATACTATTTTTAGGTGATCTAGCCTGTCATAGTTTAGAAACAAAATTGAGTTCAGTTAAATATGATTAAAACATTAATTTTTATATTTATATTTATGATGCCATTTACGATGGCGCATTCCGTCGTTTTGAAGGTCAATGCAGAATACTCACAATCACGGGATAACCCTGGAAAAAATGAATTTAGAATTACAGACCCTTGTATAAAACTACCACTATCTTATTTCTGTGATGATAATGTGTCTAGAGTGGTTGCTGTGGATGCAGATATTGACAAACCAATATTTAGAGGTAGTAATGCATGGGACCGATTTTTTTTCCATAGCTTCCCTAGAGAAAAATCTGTCACACTGACTAGTCCCACAGGCAGTAAAGTGAACATGAAATTCTCCTTTACTCATACCGGCTATACTCTAAAAAATGTAGGGGTGGATATTGGTGATGCATATCAGGCGCATCCTAACTCGAACTGTTCCCTAGTTGATCGAGATACCGCGAGTAGCACCAAAACAGTATTTTATTCAATCGCGGCCAACGCTCAAAAAAATGGGGGTTCATGTTACACGAAAATATATCCAAACCCAATTAAAAGGATCAATGCGATAATAAGTAAATATTATTTTGGTTATAAACTTTCTGCTGATAACATAGATACTATTCCGAATGGTCGATACCAAGGAAGAGTGACACTTACTATTGGTTCATCAAACAAAGATCTTGATCTTGGTAATTCGGCATATAGAGCACCATCAATTATCGAAATGGATATATCTTTAGTTGTAAGAAATCAAATGAAAGTAGAGTTTCCTCATGGTAGTAATACAGTTGTCTTGACGCCACCTAAAGGCTGGTGGAATTCCACATTGCCTACAGTATTAAACTCAAGGTTACCTGTGAGAATATCAAGTGATACGCCTTTCTGGATCGGTTTGATGTGCCAGTATACACATGTGGGGGGCGGGCAATGTGAAATAAGAGATCGCTCTGGTAGCCATAGAGTACCAATTGTTATTTCACGTAATAATGCATATGGGAAGTTTATTTTAAGTCCATCCGTGAAAGTGCCATTTAAGAATAGTAAAGAAAGTGCCAATGATTTTTTCTTATTTGAAATAGAACAGTCTAAAGTTGATGAAATGAGGAAGCGACCAGGAGCTACATATAAAGGCATTGTGACATTAATTGTCGATGCAACAATACCTGTTGGTGGTATGTAATATTAAACTAAACCGTTATTTTGTGCATAAAAAAACAGTTCACTATCGCTTTGCAAGCCTAGGCGCATCATGGCGCTCTTTTTCTGTGTACTGATGGTCTTCACACTGCGATTCAAGTGTTCTGCTACCTGGGTGACCGACATGCCACTGGCCAGCAAACGCACTACCTCGCTCTCTTTTGGTGTAAGCGGGGTGAGATCGGTGTGACGAGATATGCCGGCCTCAGTCAGCAGGGTTTTAACAGACTTACCTATATAAGTGTGGCCAAGCAGCACTTGGCGAATGGCTTCTGATAACTCAGTGATAACAGATTTTTTTAATATCAGGCCACTAATCCCACATTGAAGCAGAGCCTGTAATATTGCATTGTTGTGGAGTTGTGTCAGTACAATGATCGCCAAATTGGGATACTCTCTGCGTAATTGCTGTACCATTACGAGGCCATCACTGCGACTATCACCCGGCATGCTGAAATCCGTTATCAGCAAGTCACATGGCTGTTGCCTTAATAAAATATACAAATCAGAAACCCTATATGCCTCTGCTACGACATCACAGCGTGGGGTTATTTTTTCAATCAGGCTACGGATACCAGCTAAAATCAATGGATGATCATCGGAAAGTATAATCCTAAAGGTCATAAGTGAGTCTCTCTTGATGCGATTAGTAAAATTAAGGCTATCAAAGCTGACATTGATATACTACCGTACGATCCCTGTTTTTTATATGCATACACTGATTTGTAAAAATATGTAAACCACTATGTCGATATGTTGCTCAATAAAGTCATTGCTCAGTCAAATTACCATTATTTTTGGATTTTCTTTATTCTTTACCCCTGTGTTACAGGCTTCTGAGCCGCCTGAGGTTGCCACTATTGAAGTCGGTATATTAGCAGGAGGATGGGCTCCATTTCAGCGATGGGATGGTAAGGTTGCCGCTGGATTCAGCGTGGAATTAATGGAGCAATTAGCTAAAAAACTGGATTACCGGATTGCCTGGCATGCCTACCCTGACTGGGATGCCATGTATGCGGATATTTGCCGTGGCAAGATTGATCTCTTGCTCGATGCTTTTAATGCTGGGGGACGCCCATGTGTCACCTACAGTTTGCCCTATTACACCTCACCGACCGTGGTAGTTGTGCGTCAGGACAGCGCCCTCTTTCGCGACGTGAGCCGGTTACAGTCTGCGAGCATTGCCATCGAAAAGGGCTTTATGACCGAGACGCTGGTCAAGCTGCACTATCCGAAGGTCATACCGCGGCTCTTCGTAGATACTCGCAGCGCACTGCAGGCGGTGGAGCAAGGGCGAGCGGATGTCTATATCGGCAATCTGTATGTAGCCAACCTGTTTATCAAGCGTCACCCTGCGCTGGCGGTTGTTGCACAGTCTCCCCTGTTGATGGAGACCCTTCATCTTGCTGTTGCCAGCCAGAATCAAACGCTTTCTACCCAGCTTAATACTGCCATTCAGGCGTTGACGGTCGAGACCCGCAGCGAGCTTGAGAAGCGCTGGTTGGGGGAGAACCTGGTCCCCAACTTTATGGGGCACAGTAATTTTTTGCTGCGCCCTGATGAGCGAGCATGGTTGTCGGCTCTGCCACCATTGAAGTTAGGATTGAGTCCCAATTGGATGCCTTTCTACTATCGTGACAGGGATGGCAATCTGGTTGGAATGGTAGTTGACTATCTGGCGCTGCTGCAAGAGAAGCTTGGCTTGGCTTACAGCAGGGTTCCGGTTCAGAGCTGGCCTGATCTTCAACAACAGTTGCTGCATCATGATGTCGATCTTGTTGTGCTGCCAACCCGCATCATCGACAGGTTGATGGGTTGGCATGCCAGCCAGCCTTTCGCATCATTTCCCATGGTATTGGTGACGGCAAGCGGTACGCCCACCATAGGAGATATCACGGACCTGACAGGCAAGCGACTGCTATTGACCGACGGTATGTTAATTCCACAGATCAAGGCGCTGTTGCCGGATGTGACGATTAAGGTGACAAGCAACGCCAGTGAAGGGTTGGCGGCAGTTGCGGCTGGTGAGGGGGATGCCTATATCGGCAACCTGGTGGTAGTCTCGCGACTCATTGCGGATCAGTTTGAAGACCAGCTTAATATTGCGGCTCCTTCGCCCTTCAAGGATGAGCTGGTGGTAGCGGTACGTGAGCCCTATACCCCTCTCTTGCCTTTGGTCAATCGGGTGCTGGCCAGCATGAGCGACAAGGAGCGACGGCAGATCCGCAATACTTGGTTGGCTTTGAACTACAGCGAGGGGGTGTCATGGCAGCAACTGATGCGCACACTTATCCCGCTGGGGTCGGGTATAACCCTCTTTATACTGGTTATCTGCATTGCGTATTGGCGCCTTCGTCAGGAAATTACCAGACGTCGGCAGGTGGAGCTGGCACTGGCCAGAGCGAAAGAGCGGGCGGAATCGGCGGCGACCATGAAAGGGGAGTTTCTGGCCACCATGAGCCACGAAATTCGCACCCCCATGAATGGTATCGTCGGCATGGCGGAGCAGCTCACCTTCACCGAGCTGACTCAGGAGCAGCGCCAGATGGTCGAGATCATCAACCGCGGTGCCCTAGGACTGCATGCACTGATCGACAATGTGCTCGACTATGCCAAGCTGGAGGCAGGCAAGATGCAGCTCGAGCAAACCCCGTTTCTCCTCCGTGAGCTGATCGACAGTGTGTTGACCATGACGGTGAGCGAGATACACCGCAAGGGGTTGCGTGTCTACTTGTGGGCTGATGCCGGTGTTGCGGCCCGGGTAAGCGGCGATGAGCTGCGTTTGCGTCAGATCCTCTTCAACTTTGTCAGCAATGCCATCAAATTTACCGAGCGGGGCTTTATCGAGATTTCGGTGCAACTGCTGGCACAGGGGGAGGGACAACAGCAATTGCGCTTCGGTGTGCGCGACAGTGGCATCGGCATGACACCCGAAGCGCGTGACCGGATCTTTAATGCCTTTGAGCAGGCGGAGAGCTCTACCACCCGCAGTTATGGTGGTACTGGCTTGGGGCTGAGTATCTGCCAGACCCTGGCCACCTTGATGGGGGGCGAGATCCGGCTGGAGAGTGCCCCGGGGCTCGGCACTTTTATCACCTTGACAGTCACGTTGCCTGTTCTGGTAAAGCGAGAGCCGGATCTCCGTCTCAATGGCCTGCAAGCCAGCATTGAACTGCATGACGATAAGCTGTGTCACACCCTGTTACTGCATCTTGACGCGCTGGGAGTCACGCGAACGTCGCCCCCTGATAATGCTCAGTTGCGTTTCAGTGACCATGACCTGGCGGCTGAGGGCGTTATCCGGGTGCTGCCGCTGGCAACCCCTCTTGGCTATCGCAGTGATGAGAAGGGTTACATTCTCAACAGCAATCCCATGACCTGGCATGCAGTGCGGGAAGTCTGCTATCGCCAGCTGGTCTTGAGCGATGAGACCGCCTCACAATTGATGCCCAATAGCGCTGCGCGTGGGTCCATGCTGCCCTGTCGGATACTGCTGGTGGAAGATAATCCCCTTAACCAGCAGCTGGTGATACGCCAGCTCGGGCAGCTCAAGCTGAACTGCGAACTGGCTGAGCACGGCCAGCAAGCCCTCGAGATGGTCGCGCAGTATCCCTATGATCTGGTGCTCTGTGACTGTCAGATGCCGGTGATGGATGGCTATGAGTTCACGCGCAGGGTACGGGCTGGGGAGGATAAGAAGCGCTTGCTGATCATTGCCATGACGGCCAATGTCATGCCTGAGCAGGCTGAACGCTGCTTTGCCGCCGGCATGGATGATTTGCTGGGCAAGCCGGTGCTGCTGGATGGTTTGCGTCAGATGCTGCAAAAGTGGCGTATCCTGCCATCGCCATCCTTGATTGATGTCGCGGCCATGGAGGCATTTTTTGGCCAAGGTGACAAGTTACGGCAGATGTTTCCGCTATTTCGCCAGGAGCTTGAGCAAGCGATGGTGCAGCAGCCACAGGATGACAAGGCACTGGCGAATTGGGTGCATCGTCAGGCGGGAACCATCAGCATGATGATGGCGCCGCAGCTGGCTGAAGAGGCATGGCGACTGGAAGAGAAGATCCGCCAGCTCGGGTCCTCATCTTGTGCTGATGAGCTGACCGGATTTCGTGCCCAATTACAGCAAATCATCGGGGAGCTGAGGGGGTTAAGCGAACGGTATGAAGAGTCAGTTGTTGTCGAGGGAGAACTGAAATAAGGGGAACTGCTCACTCATAAAATCGCGGGGTGTATGGCCATTACCAGCCCCAGCCAGCCACTCCCAGTCCAGTCTTGGCGAGCCCGCTTTAAAGCGCTGGTAGGCCACTCCCTTGTGAACCGTCAGAAAAAGAGTCGTGGGGAGTCCCAGCTTGTTGCTGTAGCGCACCATCAGATCGCCCTGATAGTCGTTGCTGATTCTGATTTTGAGTGCCTGCAGTGTCAGACCTGTTGCGTGGCCATGCTCATCCCAGACTTCAAACATGATGTGAACACTCTGATGTTGATGATGCCACGATGAGCAAGGTGGGATGCAATTGCAACTGTCAAATCTGACAAGGGCGGAAAGTGTTAGTGGGCAAGAAAGCGAAAACCCGGCGCAAGGCCGGGCTTTCTGAATGATGGTGGAGGGAGAAGGATTCGAACCTTCGAAGGCAGAGCCGTCAGATTTACAGTCTGATCCCTTTGGCCGCTCGGG